>NZ_JAWOVZ010000003.1:0-299200 GCF_033340175.1 Vibrio sp. 1557
CGCTCGACTTGCATGTGTTAGGCCTGCCGCCAGCGTTCAATCTGAGCCATGATCAAACTCTTCAATTTAAGATTTTGTTCGGCTCAATGAATACTGAACATTACATAAGTAATGTTTGAATTGACTGTGCTGAATCTTTCGATTCAATGGTCACTTCGTTTCATTGAAACCTAATTTGATACCGCTTTCCGTTAAGAAAGAAATATCTAATTGGATTATCATCAACGAGTGCCCACACAGATTGATAGGTCTATATTGTTAAAGAGCTTGCTTCGTAAGCTTTGCTATCGAAGCGGAGGCGTATTCTAAGGAATTAATTTTCAGTGTCAAACACTTTTTTAAATTAATTTTTAGAAGTTTTCTTTCGCCTTCTTGCCAACCGCTTTTGCGTTTCCGCTTTGCCCTGACAACGGAGGCGCATTATAGGGAGATGATTTTTCTTGGCAACCCCTTTTCAGAAAAAAAATCAAAAAAAAGCGTCGAATGATTAAATCTCACTCAAACGCTTATTTTTAGCACTCAGTTGTTAACTTCAAGTAGCAAATAGGCAATCAATATGTGTCTAGCCAAGACTCTTCAAAGCCTGTGATATCGAGACTCATTGATTGCGCCGCTTCGATTTGCTCGATAGCCTCCAATTCTTTATTTACACTGCTCATCGTCAGTGTGTTGTTGTCTAGCTCAAACACCTGACTTTGAGTCGTATAGTAGAACTTAAGGATCGTCAGCGCTTTTACATCGCCATTGTTCGCGGCTGCTTTAATGCTTTTTAGTTTACGAAAGATCTTGTTGTGCAGCTGCTTGAGTTTCCAAACGTACAGCACTTCTTCCATGTATGGTCGAGTTTTAATTTGATTCAATAAAGAGAGGGAAGTTGCAACTGCGAGAACGACACCAATCAAATTCCAATGGAAATTGCCCGTTGATTGTTCTGGTACGACTTCAGTGTTGCCAAACAAAACAATCAACAAGGTACTAAAGGCAAGAGAGGAGATGGCGAGCAACGCAACAAAACCGCCAATCACAAGGTTTACTTTCTTTTTATAAATGTCTTTATTTATCTGTTTGATTTCCATATACCACTCCTAACAGGGTTGCCTCCTATTCTAGCCAGCACACCCTGCTCCACAATCGAAGCTTTGTAAGTAAGTTCACATTTGCTATTAAACTCGCATCCCTTCCCTGCTTGGGTATATACTTCCGCGCATTCACTCTTCCTATATAGAGGCTAAATTCATGCGCTCTTTTGTTTTACGAGCTCGCGCGGCGCCAACCACCAGCAAAGCACTGTTAGAAGGTGTTGGTAATGAAGCGCATACAGAGATTCTTGCTCATACCATGATGAACACGATGTTCGTTGCTCAATCACACCGTGAAGATGTGGTTGTTCACTTGGTTTTAGAAAGCACAAAAGATTTCTCACGCACCATTACTATTCGCTCCAACGACATCACCAACATTGGCGGCTTCCATGAGTCAACCTTGATTGCAGCAGTGGCTCGCGCTTTGGATGCTTCGGTTGGTATGGGTAAAGAGCAACTTCGTGAAGTCGAACCTGGTATTACCGTTCGTACAGTGAGCTTTGAACGCCTAGTACAAGAACTGGCAGAAGATCACCAACTATATATGCTGGATAAGAAAGGCGAATTTGTTCGTGATGCAGAAATTGGTGAAAATCCATGTTTCTTGCTAACTGACCATATACCGATGCCGAAAAAGTCTTTTAACAGCTTAAAGCGCCTTGGCACAGAGAAGATCAGCTTAGGTCCTAAGATGCTTTTCGCTTCTCAGTGTGTAGTATTGATCCACAATGAGTTGGACATACGCGAATTCTAGTTATTCGCGCACACGTTGCTAGATAATGAAAGAGGACTCTATTGAGTCCTCTTTTTGTTTCTATAGTAATGCTAAGTTTACTTACCACCAATGCTCAAACGAGCAAAACGAACGTCTGGCGAGAAGAAAGTTCGGCTATCGTTAATTAGCTGAGTATCACCTACTGCCTCAACTTCTTGCAGCATATTGTAGAAGTTACCCGCTACCGTGATCCCACGAACTGGTTGAATGCGCTTACCATCACGGCACAAGAAACCACTCGCGCCAAATGAGAAATCACCACTCACTGCATCCGCACCAGAATGGACACCTTGAAGTTCGACTAACTCTAGGTACTCACCCGCTTTTACTTCTGACGCACTGCTGTTACCCGTCGCAATCACTTTGTGATTCGCTGATACGTCTAGGCTCGATTTTGCACCGCGAGCGGCACTTGCTGTCGAGACTGCGCCCAAGTAACTTGCGGTCTGGCTGTTGTGTAGCAAGGTTTTCAACTCACCATTAGCAATCATGACATTATCTTGAGTAGCGAAGCCTTCACTATCAAAACTCGCGATTGCCATACCATTTGGCATGTAAGCCGTATCAGTAAAGGTAATTAAATCACTCGCAACACGTTGACCAAGCTTGTCACCCAGTGGCGTAATGCCTTTCATCGCGCTTACGCCAGAGAAAGCACTGCCGAAAGCACCGAATAAACTTGCTAGCGCATTGATGTGGAAAATAGCAGGGTAGTTACCTGTCGCAACCGGAGCGCCTTCCAGAAGATCACGAGCAAGGTTGTAGCCACCTTCTATACAGTAAGCTGGATTCAACTCATCAAAACGGCGACCAAGTGACATTCTACCCGCCATTGACTGTTTGCCGTCTTTTTCAAACAAGGTATACGCGTAACAAGTGAACGAGCGCTCGAAGTGTTGACACAATGTGCCTTGAGTATTGGCAATGATCAGTTGTGTTTCGCCATCGCTATAACCATTGTAAGGTGCGCTAGAAGCGTGAGGCAGAGCCACTACGCCTTGCTCAAGTGCGAGAGACAGTTCAATTTTTTCATCAACCGAAGTTGTGTCTTCTTGAGCAATCTCAGCCACGTCAGTCGTGATTTGGCTGTTCACACAACTAATGGTCTGATGTTCATCTTGCTTGGAAAAACGAGCGCTTTGCAGTGCATTAGTTAGCATTAAATCCAAGCTTGGTTGCTCTAGTGATTCAGAATAGCTTGTCGCGACACGAGCATCTTTAATAAGTCGAACACCCAGCACTTGACTTGAGCTTACTTTGTACTCATCCAGCTTTCCTTGGTTCGCTTTCAGAGAAAAGCTGCTGTTGCGGTTTACAATGACGTCCGCTTCTGCACCTTGGCGTTTTGCTTCTGATAGGACGTAATCAACCACATTGAGAAGTTGTTGTTCTTGGCTCATTAGTTACCGCCTCCTACCAGAATGTTATCGACTTTCAGCGTTGGCTGACCGACTGTTGTTGGCACTGAACCACTTACGGAACCACACATGCCCGGCGCAAGCGCCATGTCTTTGCCGACCATGCTGATTTCTTTTAACACTTTTGGACCCGTGCTGATCAGCGTTGCTGTTTTCAGAGGCTTGGTGATTTTGCCATTTTCAATGAGATAAGCTTCACGAACAGCAAAGTTAAACTCACCCGTACCCGGTTGAACCGAGCCGCCGCCCATCTTCTTCGCATAGATACCACGTTCAATGCCTGCAAGCATGTCATTAAGTGAATGCTCGCCCTCTTCGATAAAGGTGTTACGCATGCGCGAGGTTGGTGCGAACTTGTAGTTTTGACGACGACCAGAACCCGTAGGCTCATAACCTGTCTTCATGCCACCCATTTTATCGACCATGAAGCTGGTTAGCTTACCGTCTTTGATCAGTTGAGTGCGCTGAGTCTTCATACCTTCATCATCAATGTGAATCGAGCCCCATTCGTTGGTCATGGTGCCATCATCGACTGCATTCACTGCGGTGTGAGCAACCATTTCGCCCATCTTGTCGTGGAAGACTGATGCTTTCTTCGCAACTGAAGTGGTTTCTAGCAAGTGACCACATGCTTCATGGAAGATAACGCCGCCAAAGCCGTTACCAATCACCACCGGCATTTCACCCGATGGACAAGCATCCGCGCCAAGTTTTACTAACGCTTGCTGCGCGATAGTTTGACCTAGCTCTTTGGCATCAAGCTGTTCACTGAATTCCCAACCAGCAAGAGCGCCAGGACCTTCCATACCAGAAGACTGCTCATTACCTTTTTGCGCGACAGTGTTACCAGCAACACGAATGTAGTGGCGAGTATCGTCAACGTGTAGACCTTCTGAGTTGAAGATATACACTTGTTGCTCGCGCTGAAGAACGCTGCCAATAAACTGGCTGATATGTTCACTCTCAGCACGTGCGGCTTGGTCAACTTTCAATAGAAACGCGATTTTTGAATCTAGGTTAGCATCCTTACCTAGCGGCATGCGGCAACCATGTTGGATTGGGTAGCGGTTCAAATTCAAAGAACCCGCTGACGCGATTTGCTCACGCTTGTCTTTTGCAGCAAGCAGCGAGGTTACGCGCTTTAGTTCGGCTTCATCTGTGCTGTTGGTGTAACCGTAAAGCACCTTATGACCGAAAAAAAGACGAATACCGATACCAAAATCGATACCCGAGTTAACCTTATCCACTTCACCAGATGCGATCTGGACAGTGTTGGTTTGGTGATGTTCAACGAATAGTTCAGCGAAATCAGCCCCCAAAAAGAGCGCATGATCGATCACTGACTTCGCTGTTACAGAATTAAGCATGAAGTCTCCTTGCTCGATGATCGTCTTAGCCTTCCTAATTAACTGTGAAAAAGTTCAACAAAGTTAAATTGGCAACACGTTAAATTTTAACAGTTTTTTAACCTTGTTTTGTGCTAATCCTTGCTTAATGAGACCACGATTATTTATTAAATATTCCAGGTTCTGCTCATTCACCAGAGCGTTGCACTAGTAAATTCCACCCAGCAAACCATTTAGGTGCTTACTTTATCACTCACCTCGCATAATTGAATACTCATTATAATTACGCTCAAAAAACGTATCCCTTCCGCAATGGTCCTGCTATCATCCGAACGAAATAGTCGGGGGGCCACACGACAAGTGTTGGCTGAGATCGAAATTCGAGACCCGTTGAACCTGATTCAGTTAGCACTGACGTAGGGAACTATGCACACTTTGCCTTTCGTCGCCCCTCTTAGGTAAGCGATAGCGATCGAAAAATCGATCTATCTGCAACGGTCAAAGTCAGTTCCTATACGTCTTGTAGTAGGAGCGACCATGACGCAGCAATCACAACCTCATTCACATCACACGCCAGCCTTGCCTACCCCTATCGTATTGACCATCGCGGGCTCAGACAGTGGTGGCGGTGCAGGTATTCAAGCCGACATCAAAGCGATGTCCGCAACCGGCAGTTTTGCTTGCTCGGTAATCACGGCGATTACTTCGCAAAATACCCAAGGCGTTTCTGCGATTTTCCCCATTCCTCTCGACCATGTAGAGAGCCAACTTGATGCAGTATTTACCGACCTCAACATCGTTGCAGTCAAAGTGGGCATGCTGGCAGATTCCAACATCATCAAAGTCGTTGCAGACAAAATTAAACAATACCAGCCAAAACACCTCGTGATTGACCCTGTGATGGTGGCCACCAGCGGCGATCTATTACTGGAACAGTCGGCAATCAGCACTTTAAAAGAAGAATTGATTCCGCTCGCAGACATCATTACCCCTAACCTACCCGAAGGCGCAGCATTGACGGGTAAGCCAATGCCTCAATCAGAATCTGAAATGAACGATATGATTACCGACCTTCGTGCGCTTGGCGCCAAAGCTATTCTGCTCAAAGGCGGTCACCTTGAAGAAAATGAAAACAGCAACGATCTGCTTATCATGCAAGACAGTGCCGAGTTAATTAGCGCCAAGCGATTTCCAACCAAAAACACTCATGGCACAGGCTGTACACTTTCTTCCGCCATTGCGTCTTATCTTGGCCAAGGCAACAACCTACACAAAGCGGTGCACCTGGGTAAGCAGTACATCAGCCAAGCTATCGCACACGCTGATGAATTGGATGTAGGTAAAGGCCATGGCCCTGTGAACCACTTTTTTGCGGGTCATACTTATGTTCGCTAACGCGATTGGCATTCAGCTTTCCGATGCTAGTCTGCGATACAAAGACAGCCAAACACCAACGCTAGCAGGGTTGAGTATGACTATTCCTGCTAATCAATGGACAGTGTTACTTGGTCGCAGTGGCTGCGGGAAAACCACAATATTGCGTTACTTAGCTGGCCTACTGGATGACCAAGTTGACTGGCATGGCGAACTCATCACAACGGATGGCGCTGCACTGCATGACCGTATCGCTTACATGGCTCAGCAGGATTTATTGCTACCGTGGTTGAATGTGTTAGACAACGTCTGCCTCAGTTCTCGATTTTCTCAAGTGCAAGCACCAGAGCAAAATAGACAACGTGCACTGACTTTACTAAGCCAAGTGGGACTCGCCGATTACGCGGATGCTAAGCCAGCTCAGCTCTCTGGCGGCATGAGACAACGTGTTGCCCTTGCTCGCACTCTGATGCAAGACAAGCCTCTAGTTCTGATGGATGAGCCTTTCTCTGCACTGGACGCGGTTACTCGTCATAAGTTGCAAACCTTGTCTGCCGAATTGCTGAAAGATAAGACGGTTGTTCTGATTACCCACGACCCACAAGAAGCGGTGCGATTAGCTCACCAACTCTATGTGTTGCAAGGCACACCTGCGCAAGCTCAGCACTTGGTCGTTCCAGACTCCAAGCCGCCCCGAGTTCTCGATGGAGAGTGCGCGGCGTTACAACAAGCGATTTTGGATCAACTGGAGAAAGACTATGAGTGATATGACTCAGTACAACTCCGTTTCGGCACGCATTAGTAAAAAAGAACGCGTGACCCATCCGGCTCTGCGCTTGGTCATTAGCACAGCGGTGATCTTGGGATTGTGGCAGTTGGTTGTTGTGGTATTCGACATGCCAAGCTTCATCTTACCTTCACCAATTGAAGTGCTGGATAGATTGGTCACTCGTTACGATGTCTTGCTCAAACATACTTGGGTTACCGCGCAAGAGATTTTACTTGGTTTGGCGCTTGGATTATCAATGGGTTTGCTGTTCGCATTGCAAATGCTGATGTTCGAACCGCTGAAGCGTTGGTTACTGCCCATTCTGATTGCTAGCCAAGCGATCCCTGTGTTCGCCATCGCGCCAGTACTCATGCTTTGGCTGGGTTACGGCATTGCATCGAAAGTCGTCATGGCGGCGATCATCATCTTTTTCCCCGTCACCACATGTTGCTACGACGGCTTACGTAATACACCAACAGGTTACCTCGACCTTGCCAAGACCATGGGCGCGTCTAAATGGCAGTTACTTCGTCATATTCAATTGCCAGCCGCCCTACCAACTTTAGCCTCAGGCATTCGTGTTGCCGTCGTTATTGCGCCGATTGGAGCAGTGGTCGGTGAGTGGGTAGGTTCAAGTGAAGGCTTGGGTTATCTGATGCTCCAAGCTAATGCTCGCATGATCATTGATGAGATGTTTGCGGCGCTGTTTATCCTAGCCGTGCTGTCTATCTCACTCTACTTCATCACCGATAAATTATTGAAAAAAGCCATCCCTTGGGAAAGCAAATAATTACAGAAAATAACCAAAGAAAATTGGGAAAGAAAAGGAAGAACCCCGTGAATAAAAACAAACTTATGAGCGCTGCTGCTCTACTCGCTTCAGTGGTATCAACCAATGTGCTTGCAGCAGAAAAAGAGATGACACTGATGTTGGATTGGTTCGTCAACCCAAATCATGGTCCTATCGTGATTGCCAAAGAGCGTGGTTACTTCAAAGAACAAGGTTTGAAGGTCAACATTCAAGAGCCGGCAGATCCAAGCACGCCACCTAAGTTGGTCGCGGCGGGTAAAGTCGACATGGCGATTTCTTACCAACCAAGCCTAACTATCGATGTCGCGGCGGGTTTGCCACTAATCCGCTCTGCGACTTTGATTGCTACGCCACTCAACACGTTGATGGTGCTGGATAACGGTAAGAATGAAAACCTTGGCGACTTGAAAGGCAAGAAGATCGGTATTGCGATCGCAGGCAACGAAGAAGCGACAATCGGCACCATGCTAGCGCAAGAAAACGTGAAGTTTTCTGACGTACAAATCATCAACGTAGGTTGGGCGCTGTCTTCGTCTCTTGCGTCTGGCAAGGTGGATGCGATTTGGGGCGGTCTACGTAACTTCGAAACCAACCAACTGGCACTAGAAGGTTATAAAGCTAAGGCCTTCTTCCCTGAAGAACACGGCGTGCCAGCGTATGACGAGTTAGTCTTCGTAGCCAATGCAAAAACCTACGACAAAGAAGCCATCAAGGCATTCAACAAAGCGCTAGAGCAAGCAACCACTTACATCGTTAACCATCCAAAAGAATCTTGGAAAGAGTTTGTTGCTTATTCACCAGACACGCTCAACAACGAGCTTAACCAACGCGCTTGGAACGACACGCTAACTCGTTTTGCTCTTCGTCCATCCGCAGTAGATCTGAAACGCTACGATGATTATGCGCAATTCATGTATTCACAAAAAATCATCGAAACACTGCCAAAAGCGAAAGATTACGTACCGAACTTTGACTAATTCTACTGACTTTGGGCTCTAAGCCTAGGGTCTTTTGATAACGAGATACCCATAATGAAATACCAAGATTTGATCGACGCTTGCCGCCAAGATTGGCAAGAATACACTGAGCATGCTTTCGTGCAGCAATTGGCGCAAGGCACTCTGGCTCAGCCTTGTTTTCTGCATTACCTAAAGCAGGATTTTCTTTTCCTAAAACAGTACGCACGAGCCTACGCATTAGCGATCTACAAAGCACGTACTTTGGATGACATGCGCCGTGCCTTACCAAGCGTACATGCATTGCTCGATTCTGAAATTGCCCACCACGTGACTTACTGTGAGCAATGGGGACTGACAGAATCCGACTTGGAAAACGAGCCAGAGGATTTCGGGACAGTAGCTTATACCCGCTACGTATTAGATGCTGGCATGACGGGCGACCTTGTTGATCTATACGCGGCACTAGCACCATGCTCTATCGGTTATGCCGTAATCGGTAAGATGCTGATTGAAGATGAAAAGACAGTAATCGAAGGCAACCCATACGCAAGTTGGATCAAACTCTACGGTGGTGAAGAGTTCCAATCTGGTGTCGCAAAAGGTACAGAACACTTTAACCAGTTATTGGCGGAAATCGACATCAATAGCCAGCGTGGTCAAAACCTGATTCAGGTATTCAAAACCGCAACGCGTATGGAAGTGGCATTCTGGCAACAAGGTCTGAACGCTCAGTAAGATTAATCGGAGAGTCTCATGTTAATTGAACAAATCACCCAAGCATTAACCGCAGTACGCCAGCAAAAGCCATTAGTCGTCAACATCACTAACTACGTGGTGATGAATAACTCAGCAAACGCACTATTGGCCATCGGAGCTTCTCCAATCATGGCGCACTCCAAGCAGGAAATGGCAGAGATGATGTCGTTCGCGGGTTCACTGGTTATCAACATTGGTACCCTAGACAGCGTTTGGATACCACGTATGAGCTATGCCGTAGAGCAAGCCAATGCCAATGGTAAAATCGTTGTACTCGACCCTGTCGGTTGTGGAGCAAGCTCACTACGTACAGAGACATCACGTGAAATCGCACGCCTTGCAGACAAGTTGATCATTCGTGGTAACGCCTCAGAAATCATCGGTCTCGCTGGCGAACAAGCACAAAGCAAAGGCGTCGATGCGTTAGACAGCAGCGACGCAGCACTTGGCGCAGCGAACTTCTTAGTTTCAGAGTATGGTGCAAGTGTGGTGATTTCTGGCGAGACTGATTACATCATCACGAAAGAGCAAACTGTGCAGCTAAACAACGGTCACGAGATGATGCCATACGTAACCGGAATGGGCTGCACACTAACGGCACTGACGGGTGCTTTCGCTGCTGTTGGTGATCACTCCGGACTTGCTGCCGCGGCGGTACTGGGCGTTGTGGGTGAAATTGCGGCTGAGCAAGCGCGAGGGCCAGGCAGTCTGCAAATGAACCTGTTGGATGAGCTTTACCAACTGGATGAAGAAACACTGGCAAAACGCCTAAAACTCCAAGTGAGTTAAGCTTTCTCTAACAAATACCGGCCTCTCACTCCCTGTAGATGAGAGGCCCAAAGGAAACAAAATGAACGCCTATCGTTTATATTTGGTCACCGATGACCAACAAGATTTAGCCACACTAAAGCGTGTTGTGAGAAAAGCCGTGGAAGGTGGCGTGACCATGGTACAAGTCCGCGAAAAACACGGCGATGTGCGTGCGTTTATCGAACGTGCTCAAGCCGTGAAAGACATCCTTAAAGATACCAATGTGCCTTTGATCATCAATGACCGCGTTGATGTTGCACTGGCAGTTGATGCCGATGGGGTTCACCTCGGGCAATCAGACATGCCCGCAACTATCGCTCGTGAGTTGATTGGACCAAACAAAATCCTCGGCTTATCCATCGAAAATGAAGAGCAGCTTGCAGAAGCGGACTCTCTTCCGATTGATTACATCGGCTTGAGCGCAATCTTCGCGACGCCGACCAAAACCAACACCAAGAAGTTCTGGGGTATTGATGGCTTGAAGATGGCGTTAGAGACGACTTCACTGCCGATTGTTGCCATTGGCGGCATTAACGAAAGTAACATTCCGCAACTCAGCGCCACTGGTGTTCATGGCTTAGCTTTGGTTTCAGCGATTTGCCACGCAGAAGATCCAAAAGCCGCATCGGAATATTTATTAGGGTTGATGAGCTAACCTTGCTCACGCCTGAACAAAGCGCTTATGGATGAGCGCGTTTGCCTTTCAGTACTTTCAACAACCTCTCCTTTCACAACGAAGAGCTGCAATGTCACTTTCACGCTCGAATTGACAGAGCGTTGATAAGTTTTTCACGCCAGATAACGTAAGATAAGCCCCTTATTTTCACGTGGTTGAATAACCCTCAATAAAAACAAAACGCTCTCAATGAAAACCAAAAAATATGGATTGATGATGCTCGCCTTGTTTGTTCTTGGCATCATCCCAATGTCGCTGTTTGGCTCTTATCACAATCTCACTTCACAGGTGCCGGAAAGTCTGGGTATTACTTTTACTTTGCTCACAGATTCTGCTGGTAGCAAAGGCTTTTTAATTACGTTAACACTGCTACTGCTTTCTTTATTTCGCTTTAAACCAAGTCGCATTGAGTGGATACAAAAACTCTCAATGTTAGGGTTGTTACTGGTGATTGGTTTTGCCAGCAAAACGGGGCTAAAACTGATGACAGAAAGCCCGCGTCCCTACACGGAATTGCTCGCAGCAGAACAATTGATTGAGCACCCAGACGCGTTTTATCAGTTGGATACAAAGCAGCAAGCCAACGTAATTAACCAGATTTCTGAACACGTCAGTGATTGGCGAACGCGCCATTGGCAAGGCGAGAAAGACTATTCTTTCCCATCCGGCCATACGATTTTCGTTTCGATTTGTTTGGCTTTCTTTGGCGGGTTGTTCTTACAGAACAAGTGCTATATCTCTGCACTGTCATTATGGATGTGGGGAATGAGCGTCGCATATAGCCGCTTATGGCTGGGGATGCATCGCCCTGAAGATTTAATAGGCTCAGTCTTGTTTGTCGCGATTGTATTTACTTTACTCCCGACATTTCAAATTAAGAAACAGATGCCATTTGTTTCTCTCGCTTCGCGCTAATGTGAACGATTACTAGATAAAAAAGAAGCCAGCGATTCGCTGGCTTCTTGCTTTAAAACGCTACTTTTTTCTAACCATTTCTTGGTGGTTCAAACGCTGTTAGTTCTAATTCTGGGCCAGTGTATTTTTCAATACGAACCAGCGCCGAGTTCGCCGCACAGCCGTTTGCAAGTCGAGAGGTCGGAATATCCAACGTTAACACGTTACAACCGCCGTTCTTACAAATGCCGGTTTTCGGATCCAAATCCGGCCAACCGCCTTCATGAATACATACTGAACCTTGCTTGATTCGGTCAGTCACTTCCGCGCCGACCAATACTTGGCCACGGTTGTTAAACGCACGAACTAGATCGCCCGTTTTAATACCACGCGCTTTCGCATCTTCAGGGTGAATCCAAATAGGTTCACGGTTTGCAATTGCGTACTCTTCGCGAATCTTCGCGTAGTTAAATTGGCTGTGTAGACGATGCGCTGCGTGCGCGGTCATTAGCTGCAACTCGCCATCTTTTGCATTGCCGGTGTACTCAGTTGGTGCCATCCACGTTGGGTGTGGAGGACAGTCTTCCAACTGATAACCTTCAATGGTTTTCGAGAAGATTTCGATCTTACCACTTGGTGTACCGAGTGGATTCATGATCGGGTCTTCACGGAAATCTGCGTAACGAACAAACTGTGCGTTCTTCTCGTTCCACTTCATCTCGATCAGTTGGTTATCTTCCCAGAACTTGCTGAAGTTCGGCATTGCTACGCGAGAGCCACGGCCACCTTGTTGCGCCGCCTTGTAGAAGCCGTACAGCCATTCCATTTCGGTTTTGCCTTCGGTGTATACGTCACGGCCACCCGGAGCTAGCATCTCTGCCATGTCCGCGAATACATCGAAGTCATTACGCGCTTCACCTTGCGGCTCAACCACTTGCTTCATTGGCACCAAGTGTTGGTTACTGTAGTCACCCGTCATCGTTAAGTCGTTACGCTCGAACGATGTGGTGATTGGCAGAACGATGTCCGCGTGCTTCGCAGCCGCCGTCCAGTAAGGCTCTGAAATTACGATCAGCTCAGGCTTTTGCCACGCTTTAATCAAACGGTTGGTGTCTTGGTGGTGAGTAAAGTTCGCACCACCTGCCCACCAAATCATCTTGATATCCGGAAACGTCAGTTCATGACCGTTATGATGGTAGGATTGACCTGGGTTTTCCAACGCCTCGACAATACGCGCTACAGGGAAGCTTTGCACCGCGCCAGACACCGCCCAGTCGTTCCCCGCAGAAGAGCCGCCACCCAGCGATGCCGAAATCGCAGGAAGTACGCCAGCATCACGAGCAGGGTTACCACCGTTTGAGTAGTGGTAAGAGAAACCAAAACCACCGCCCGGTAAACCGATTTGACCCAACATCGTTGCCAGTGTAACCAGCATCCAGTGACGCTGCTCACCGTATTGTTGGCGCTGCATGCCCCAACCCGCCATCAGCATGGTGCGGTTTTTACTGAAGATGTCAGCCAGTAGCTCAAGTTGCTTCGCAGGTACGCCACAGATTTGTGATGCCCATTCTGCTGATTTTTCTACGCCGTCTTCTTCGCCCATCAGGTACGCTTCAAACTTGTCGTAACCTGCGGTGTATTTATCGAGGAAGGCTTTATCGTGCTTACCTTGTTTCACCAAGGTGTGTGCGATACCCATCATCATTGCCACGTCGGTCATTGGGTGAGGAGCAATCCACTCCGCATTCTCGCCAAAGAACTCGATGGTTTCAGAACGAATTGGGTCAATCGCAATAACCGTCTTGCCTGATTTTTTCAATTGATGGAAGAATTCAAGACCAGCACAGTCTGTTGAGCTCCACGCGATTTTTAGAGTGTTGATTGGGTTTAAGCCCCAAAGCACAACCACATCGCTGTGCTCTAATACCACTGGGTACGTGGTTTGTTGCTCGTACACTTCGATAGAGCCCACAACGTGCGGCATGATGATCTGCGCAGCACCCGTTGAGTAGTCACCCAAGTGGCCTGAATAGCCACCCGCCATGCTCATGTAACGTTGCAGCAAGGTTTGTGCTTTGTGCAGCACGCCACTTGAACGCCAGCCGTAAGAGCCTGCAAACACAGAAGCCGGGCCATATTCTTTGCGAATTCGCATGTGCTGTTCGTGGATCAGCTTGTAAGCCTCATCCCAAGACACACGCACAAACTCATCACTACCGCGCACACCTTCTGGAGACGATGGGTTTGCCAAGTAGCCTTTACGTACCATTGGGTACTTCACACGCGCCTTGGTATGCACTTGGTCAGGCCCAGTAGTTTGTAGACTATTTGGTACAGTTTGTGGAAGAGCATTAGTAGTCGAAACCAACTTACCGTCTTGCACTTCACACAGCATTGGGCCCATGCGGCCCGCTGTTAGAATGCCTTTGCCGCGAGCATTAGAAGAAGCAACAGACATAGGTGCAAATGAAGTGAATGCCATTGCACCAGCCGCCATACCAGTGCCTTTTAGAAATCCGCGACGGGTCATATTAGTCATAATCTTATCCTTCTATTTATCGTTAGTGACCAACCACATCTTTCGCGTGGTGCTGGAAGAACTTGGTTAGAATTTCTAGGTTCTCGGCTGAAATATCAGTTCGATCACCCATACTTTTCGCTACCGGTCCCCATGCATTCACTGTGAAGTGATTTGAAGGAATTTTCGCGTGACAAGTTGCACAGTAAACGTTGTCCAACTCTTCTGCGTATGACCATACGGGTTCAAGCGTGTCTACAACTGGAGAATCAATAGCACCTGTTAGAGAAACCGCGCGCCATTCGTTGCCGTAAACATCTGCCTCAAATTCACCAGTTTCAAGCGCTTGTTGGCCTTGCTCTGTTAGCGTTGCTACGATGGCACGTTGACCTTCTCCCATGTAAAGCACTTGCTCTGCGCCTTTCATTTGGAATGCGTTCAACTTAACAGTGCGGTTGTCGCCTTCAGAGCTGATTACTTCCAACTTCGTCGTTGGGTTAATTTTACCCATCTCACCCATTGCGATTTCAGTCACAGGGTAAACGACTTTGGCACCAGGTGATGTTTTTGTGGTGAAGCTCATCAACGTTTCAAATGCCTTGCTGTCTAGCTCTGCTTCTGGTGCAAAGTGCGCCACACCTTTATGACAATCGATACACGTTTGATCGTTTGCTTTCGCGTAAGCGTGCATCTTCGCCGCATCACGTGATTGCTCAAACTCTTCCATTGCATCGAAATCATGACACGAACGACACGTCGCTGAATCATTTTCACGGAACTGAGCCCATACCGTTTCAGCCATATCTTTACGATGTGCTTCATATTTCTCTGGCGTGTCGATCTTACCTGTCACAAATTCATGGTAGATGTCTTTCGACGCGCGAATTTTGGTGATCAGGTAATCCATTGGTTCTTGAGGAATATGACAGTCAGAACATTCCGCGCGAATGCCTTTCGCATTACTGAAGTGCACTGAGCCTTGGTACTCTTTGTAAGGGGTTTCCATAGAGTGGCACGAGAGACAAAATTCAGTATCTGAGGTGTAATGCATTACTGCCGCACTCCCCCCCAAAGTTAACCAGCCCACACCAATGCCGGCAGCAACCAGCAGTGCAACATATCGTTTTTTTATTGACATAATTAGCAACACTTCCAAATAAAATGTAATTATAGGTCGCAAATTACTACTTTATGGGTAGTCCTCTCTTGATCCACATCATTTCCGTGTTGCTCTGTATGCCTCAAGTATGAAATTTTGTTATTTACATCTCAAAGATGAATATATGACAATAATCCATTACCTAGCCAACTATTCACCACATAAATCACTTTTATGAATGCAACTATTTGATTAAACAGATAAGAGGATGAGAGACTGAATCTCCACATTGATGCAGTAAGGACACGCATGTCAGTTTATATCGAGACGCACAGAAGCCAATTAAGACCCATCAAAGCCAGTGACTGGGAACTCTTTCAACGATTACTCTCCGAACAAGAGGTTATTGCGCTCTGTTTCGATCGTCCCAGCGAAACAGAAATAAGAGAAAAATTTGCTTCGCGATTATTACCATGGACCCCAAATAGCCAGCATTGGCTTTGCCTTGTAATACTCGATAAGCAATCTGAACAACCCATCGGCATCACTGGCTTTGCTATTGAAAACGGTAAGGCAGAGGTAGGTTACTTACTTTTGCCGGAATTTCATGGCCAACAGTTTGGAACAGAAACTCTTCAAGCGCTTCTATACTGGGCAACCTCGACACATAACATCAACCACTTTTCCGCGACGGTCACTGAAGGCAATATTGCGTCAGAACGTGTCCTGATAAAATGTGGTTTCGAACTCATTGAGGTCATTCCAGACGCATACCAAATTGGTGGCAAACCCTACGCCGATAAAATCTACTCACTACAAAAATAAGGACGTATTTTGAATAAAGTAGTCATCATTACCGGCGCAAGCCGAGGCATTGGAGCCGCAACGGCGAAAAAGCTGGCCGAGCAAGGCTATCGCGTTTGCGTTAATTACCGCACTCAGCAAGAGGCCGCCGACCAAGTTGTGGCAGAAATACAAGCAAACGGTGGCAAAGCGATTGCCATCGCCGCAGACGTAGCCGATGAGAAGCAAGTGCTCTCCTTGTTTGATGAAACAGAACGTGAATTTGGTGCAGTGACGCACTTGGTCAACAACGTTGGCATCCTATTTACTCAATCGCCTTTGTCAGAAATCAGCTTGGAACGCTTTCAGAAAGTAATGAACACCAATGTGAATAGCTGTTTTCTCTGCTGTCGAGAAGCGGCGAAGCGATTCAGTGCAGGCGGTGCAATTGTGAATGTCTCCTCTGGAGCGTCGCGCTCAGGCGCGCCATTTGAGTATGTCGATTACGCCACATCAAAAGGCGCGATGGATACCTTAACTAAAGGGCTCTCGCTAGAGTTGGCAGAGCGCAATATTCGCGTCAATGGCGTTCGACCTGGTTTCATTTACACTGATATGCATGCCGACGGCGGAGAACCAAACCGAGTAGATAGACTCAGCCCTCAAATTCCTCTTAAACGCGGTGGCACGGTAGAAGAAGTGGCAAATGCGATCGCTTGGCTATTAAGTGACGAAGCCTCTTATGTCACAGGATCATTTATCGATATTGCAGGGGGCAGATAGAATGCAAGTCCATATCCGACAAGCGATTCCCGATGATTTAGACGAAATTTTTCAGCTTAATTTTCAAATTAATTCACTGCATTTTGCAAATGCGCCAGAAGCCTTTGTTGCGCCTTCAGAAGCTGACCGCGAATTTCTTGCACAAGCACTAGAGAACAAAGAGCGACTCTTTTTGATTGCCGAACGCGAACAGCAAATTCTCGGCTTCTTAACCGCGATGATCACCCAAAACGACACCGTCAGTTTTCTGATCAAAGACCCAATTTGTCGCGTGGGAACAATTGTTGTCGATGAAGCGCAAAAGCAGCAAGGAATCGGCCGCCAACTGCTCCAAACCTGTGAGCAATGGGCGCGCGATGCCAATGCCACACAAGTTCGATTGGAAGTGATGGAATTCAATCAGCCAGCACAGCGCTTTTACGATAATCAAGGTTTTAAAACTAACTCACGCATTATGCTGAAACATTTGTAACGATAACGACAATTAAGCGCTTTTCACGACTAAACCCACCTAAATCGTATTTATCGATGCAATTTACCCCCTAATTTTAGAAAAAGACGATATGATGTGCGGATAAGGAGATTCGAACATGATTTATCTTTTCGATTGGGGGAACACCTTGATGGTAGATTTCCCTGAGGCACAAGGAAAAATGTGCGATTGGGAACACGTAGAAGCAGTTCCTCAAGCCAGAGAAACACTGGCAATACTTTCCCAAAATCATCCCATCTACATTGCGACCAGTGCATCTGATTCCAACATGGAAGAGGTTCAGCGTGCATTTGTTCGCGTCGACTTAGACCAATACTTAAATGGCTATTTTTGTTTTGCCAACCTCGGCATCGCTAAAAACCAACCTGAGTTTTATCTCGCCATCACAAAACAGTTAGGGGTTAACGTGAGTGGAATAACCATGGTTGGCGATTTACCTCACAAAGATATTTACCCTGCGATGAAAGCGGGCGTAAACACAATTTGGTTTAACCCAACGGGCGCTGATGCACCAGCCGAAGCCATTCCTAACCAAATTCGTTGTTTATCTGAGCTTATCCCCTAACCGTTACTAACCTGCACTAATCAAGGAAGATGAATGCAAATCAGATCCATCAAGGTGAGCGATATCGCGCGCTTCAACGCGCTGTGGAATCGAGTGTACTCCGAAGGGGAATTTTTGATTTCTCCTGCACCCGATAACGCAACGCTTCGCAGAATCCTGCAACGTGTGGAAAACGAGTCCATCCCTCAGTTTGTCGCGTTTGACCGCCAAAAACTTATCGGTAGTGTTGAAATCTACCCAGCTGAGATGTGCGGTTACGAAAGAGGGCAACGCCTTCGCGTCGGTATTCTTGGTATTCACATCGACAAAAACTACCGAGGCAAAGGATTGGGGCGGAAACTATTGGCAGTCGCGATCGCACGTGGTTGGGAATTTGGTTACGACCAAATCGCACTCTACGTATACACAACCAACACACCAGCGATTGCTTTGTATGAACGGTTTGGATTTGAACATCAGGGGGAACTTGGGGAAGTGACCTTGCCAAATGGTAAAGTCTTGATGAGTCAAAAAATGGTATTGTATAAAGCGCAAAGCCCTTCGAAAAACCCCGATTTGTAGAGTCACGATAACCGTTGTTCGCAACACTTATTCGGGATTAACACCCTTGCGTCACATGCCCTCGAACAATTGAATCGTTAGAGGCTTGATTCACGTAGTAGAAATAGCATGCTTCTTCTGCCAGTGTGTAACCTTGCGGCCAAATGTACACCACGCGATCAACACCCGATTTATCTAAGAACTGATAATCAGGAATAGCGACAAAATGAGCACTGTTTGGGTGCTGCTGACCGATGATGCAAAAATCACTGCCTTTGCACGGCACGTCAATTTTCGAATAACCTCTGGCTGGTAGATCGATTTCTAACAAAGCTCGAATACTATCGGCACTCGCTTCTGGCATGCCTTTGCGTGTTTTGACATGTCGGCCAATGTAGTGAACGTGCTCTTGGCCGTAAGCGTTATCAATCACAGCTTGAGCATGAAAGAATTTGAGAGCCGTACCCAAAGAAGACTGAGAACTGTGCAGCATCGCAGCGTATGCTTGGCGATGAATATCGAGTAATACTGGTAAAGCAGCTAATGCGATGAAAGCCAAAGTGGTAAGCACTATGGTGATTTCCATCAGCGTAAATCCCTTTGATTTCACGTTTCTTATCTCAACTAGCCCAAGACAATAGCCCCACATCCATGTGAGACCGAGCCAATATATCGCCAATTTCTTACGATTAAAGGCTTAAGGGGTAAGAAGAGACAAACACCACTCAAACTTGAGAACAGCAGCCAAAGAGCAGTGTAACAAAACGACGCTATGTGTCAGATATTAGACGGTTTTTTACTCTCTAGTTACTGAGTAAAGGCACATTATTTCGCACCAGACCACGACGAACATTCGTGCACATTTTGCCAAAACGACGAATCTCATCGAACTGCGGAACAATGCCGCGCTCCATGGCTGACTCCCAATAAGTGACTTCTGAATCGACCATTTCCAACAATTTCTTCGGACAGCCAATGCACTGCCCTTCTGGTCCACATACAAACGTTTCTGGTTCATAAATTGGTAGTTCCGCTTTTACTTGCTCGATGATGCTACGCATGGCGGTCATTCGATCTGGCTTTACCTTCATCATTCTGCTCCACGGATTAAGATGAAGCAGATTGTACCCACTGGTACGAAAATGTCCCTACCCAATTTAGGTATATTCTGTTTGAATCGATTTCTTTATCGTCAGATCCGGCTTTTTAACCACCAAATACACCGCCGTAGCTGCCAGTACGAAACCAGAAATCCCCATCCAATCAAATGACTCTCCAAACGCGAGCCAAGCCTGAATCGCCGTCGTTGGCGGCACCAGGTAGAATACAGAAGCTACGCTCGATGCAGCACCGTTCTTAACCATGTACAACAGCAGTAGAATAGCTACACAAGAGAGCACGACGACCAACCACAACACAGTCAAAATAAACTCCAGTTCCCACTGCACTTGCATGGTTTCAAACTGCATCGCAACGGGCAGAAACATGACGAGAGCGGCCAAATATTGCACCGTCGCACCACCCACCATATCCACTTGTTGGCAATGTTTTTTCTGATAAAGCGTCCCTAGCGTGATACCAACCAAAGCCAACAAACACAAACCAATGGCCAACACTTTATGCTGCTCGGATTGCCACTCCATTTTGCCCATCAACACCATAGCGATACCGACAAAACCAAGAGCCAAACCCAACCATTGCGAGGGTTTAAATTCCTCACGAACAAACGCCACCAGCAAAGCCGCGGTTAAAATCGGTTGAATACCCACCAGCAACGAACTCAACCCAGCAGGCATACCCAAGGCGATAGCGAAATAAGTACCGCCCAGATAGAAACCGTGGATCAACGCACCAACTACACAGCTGTGCCAAAAATCTTTTCCTGTCGGCAACCTTCTACGCAATACCGCCACAAGAACCAAAAACAATAAGACATTGAATGCCATACGGATAGAAAGTAGTGTCGCTGGCTCGGCATATTGCAAACCAAAACGCGCACCAACGAATCCAGAAGCCCAAAGGATGACAAATACAAAAGGGATGGCTCGGATTAACATGATCGCCTCACTCACGCTTGTTTTATGTTTTGAGATACTGCTAATGTAATTAGGTACAGTGTTTTCAAAAAGTGACAGATGGAAGTGTTTTTATGGGTACAGATTTATTGGGAAGCGGTGAAGGGAATAAGTACCTCGTGGTGGAAAAACACCTCAAACAAGCCATCAATGGTGGCGTTTATCAGGCGGATGATCGACTGCCCTCCATTCGCTCGTTGAGCCAAGAATTAAACGTCAGTAAAAATACCGTGATTCGTGCGTATCAAGAGCTGGAAGCACAAAACTTGGTTTACTCGGTTCCCAAATCGGGTTATCGAGTTAAAGTCGCCTTGCCGACCTCTCGCTCAATTCCGGATCCGACTCGCGTGGATTTGCTCTCGATCTGCAAAGAAATCCTTACTTATCCTGAATACCAAGAGCGTTTGCCTACCGGTTCTGCCCACCCAAACATTGACTCCCCCGCGATCAAAAGCTGTACGCCGAGATCGGCCGCCACAGCCGCCAGCAAACGCATGTACCGAGCCATTACCAATTACCACCCGGTGATCACCTCTTAATCAAACAACTAGCGAAAATCACACAAGATTTGGGCACGCCAGCCAAGTTGGATGAGATCATGGTGACGCACGGCGCGCAACAAGCCATTAGCCTAGCGCTGCGCGCAACGACACAAAAAGGCGATATCGTCGCGGTGGAGTCCCCTTGCTATGTTGGCAACTTATTGATGCTAGAATCACTCGGCCTCAAAGTGGTGGAAATTCCGAGTTGCCCACGCGACGGTATGTGCCCCGAAGCCTTAGCAAAAGCAATGGCGACATGGGACATAAAAGCGATCATCGTAACGCCAAACTTCACCAATCCAACTGGTGCCATGATGCCGCTAGAAAAGCGTCAACAATTACTATTGGCGTCCGGCAATATTCCTATTATCGAAGACGATGTGTTTGGCGGGTTAAGTTATGATAAGCCGTTGCCAAGCTTGAGATTGCTCGATGACAAGCAACGCGTAATTTACGTGAATTCGTTATCCAAAACGCTCGATTCGCGTTTGAGAATTGGTTGGATGTTGGCGGGGCGATATCGAGACCAAATTGAACAATATCTACTGTGTGAGAACATGGGCAGTTTGAACCTGATGCAATCCGCCGTGGCAACGTTTCTAACGTCAGGCAAGTATCGAACGCATACTGCGCGAATGGGTCGGGTTTATCAAAACAACATGCGACGATTTATACAGATGCTTCATCAATACTTGGATGAATACGAACCTCTAAAAAATCGATACCAGATCAACGCCGTACAAGGCTCGTTCTTACTTTGGTTGCGACTGCCCGAAGACACGGACAGCTATGCGTTGTATCAAGCATGCAATAAGCACAGAATCAGCCTACTTCCCGGCACCGTATTTGGCACTCAAGGGCAATATCGACATTGCGTGCGCCTCAGCGTGGCAAACTTTGGTCATGAAACCGATTGGAGTCACGCGATGCAAACACTGGCAAAATTGATAGCAAAGCATGCCTGTTAACTCGCTCTTACTAAATGAACTTATGCCGACACACGTAAACAGGTAACAACAAAAAACTCCACGCAAAGGTGGAGTTTTTCATATCGTCATCGCCTTCAGTGCGACTTAATTTGCCACATTCTCGCGACGTTTTCGGCTAAATTAGCAACGTTGACGTCGGCCTCTTTCATGGCCTCAGGTAAGCTCATCGCCCTTGGTACACAAGCAAACACCGCATCAATGCCGCACTCATAAACCGCCTGATAGTTGTCGCCCACACAGCCTGCTAATGCAATGACTGGTAAATTACACTGCTTAGCCACCTGAGCAACGCCCATCGGCGTTTTGCCATGTGCGGTTTGATGATCGATTCGACCCTCGCCTGTAAATACGATATCCGCATCCGCAACATGCTGAGCAAGTTTGACCGTTTCAAGCACAATCTCAATTCCCGGTTGCAAACGTGCTGGCGTGTACCCGAGCAAGGCCGCGCCCATACCACCAGCAGCACCCGCCCCTTCACGAGTCAGTACATGCTTACCCGTCGCTTGTTCCGTCAACTCGCCAAACTTGCGCAATGCGTTATCGAGCAGAGTAACGTCTGATACGGTCGCTCCCTTTTGCGGGCCAAAGATAGCCGACGCGCCTTTGTCACCACAGAGTGGGTTATCAACATCGCACGCTACCAACACTTCGCAAGTTGCTAAACGAGGGTCAAGACCAGAAATATCGATGGACGCAAGCGCCGCTAACCCGCCTCCATTTGGGGTAATTG
The DNA here is from genome assembly GCF_033340175.1 of Vibrio sp. 1557. Classification (NCBI taxonomy): domain Bacteria; kingdom Pseudomonadati; phylum Pseudomonadota; class Gammaproteobacteria; order Vibrionales; family Vibrionaceae; genus Vibrio; species Vibrio sp. 1557. The sequence continues at coordinate 22,791 of NZ_JAWOVZ010000003.1, forward strand.
CATGACCAGATTCATCAAGAAACGCCACCCCCAACGCGGTCAACATGCCCACGCCACCATCATTGGTAGCGCTGCCGCCCAAACCAATGATTAAACGTTGAATGCCTCTGTCTAGCGCGTGTTTGATCAGCTGTCCGGTACCAATGCTACTGGTCAGTTTTGGGTCGCGAGCGTCACTCGGCACAAGGTGTAGCCCACTGGCCTCCGCCATTTCAATAACCGCAGTTTCGCCGTCGCCGAGGATGCCATAAAACGCTTCAACATCATTCCCTAATGGCGCAGTCACTGTTGTGAAGACTTGTTCGCCTTGAGTTGCATCTATCAAAGATTGAACCGTGCCTTCGCCACCGTCTGCGACCGGAACCGTAACAAACTCAGCATCATGCCATACGCGAGCAAGACCCGTTTTTATCGCCTCGCTCACTTGTTTGGCGGTTAAGCTTTCTTTAAATGAATCAGGTGCAATTACCACTTTCATACGTATTTCCAGAGACTTATAAGAGAACGAGGCTCAAAATGTACACCAATGCCATTGCCGTGACACCTTGAACGAGCGTAGCCATGGTTTGCGCGCGGTACGCTAAGCCCACCGACATGCGGCTAAACTGCGAAACTACCCAGAAGAAACTGTCGTTTGCATGAGAAACCGTCATCGCACCAGCACCGATCGCCATCACCGTTAATACGCGGCCCATTTCTGAATCGAGCCCCAATTGCGTAAGCATAGGCGCAACCAAAGCCGATGTGGTCACCAATGCAACCGTTGATGAACCTTGCGCCGACTTTAGCGCAGCCGCAACGATAAATGGCATGAAAATACCCACGCCCAGCGCCGATAGCGTCGTACCTAAGTATTCACCTAGCGGCGTTGCTTTTAATACCGCGCCAAATGCACCACCCGCACCGGTAATCAAAAGAATAGGCGCAGCAGCCGTAATACCTTGGCTGATTCGCTCGCCAAATTCTTCAATCTTGTTGTCTGACTTGAGTAGGCGAACAGAAAGGAACAGGCCAATCACCAATGCCGTTAGTGGCTGTCCTAAGAAAGTCAGAACATCAAACACAAAACCTTCGCCCAGCGGTAGGCTTGGGAATTTCGCGATAGAGCCAAAACAGATCAATAAGATAGGAACAAAAATAGGAGCGAATGCTTGGCTCGCCGTTGGCAATTTGCCGTAAGACGCTTTGAGTGCTTGCCAGTCTTGCTGAATTTCTTCTACGGCTTCAATGCCATCTGGTTCAACATGTTGGAATCGGTTCGCCCACAACATCCCCGCTAACGCCGCAACCGCTGCAACAAACACACCCACACCAATCACTAAACCAAGGTTAGATTCCAGGTCTAAGTTACCCGCAGCGGCAATAGGGCCAGGAGTTGGCGGCACAAACGTGTGCGTCGCGTATAGGCCAGTTGCCAACGCCACACTCATTGCAACGCTTGAGGTTTTTAAACGCTTCGCGAGTGATTCTTTGAGCGAGTTCAGAATGACAAAGCCTGAATCACAAAATACTGGAACAGAAACGATGTAACCGATGATACTCATGGTCAATGTAGGGAAACGCTCACCCAACACTTTGATGACCGTATCGGCCATGGTGATCGCCGCACCACTTTTTTCCAAAATAACACCAATGATGGTACCTAAAACGATCACCAAGCCAATGTAACCAAGGATGCCGCCAAAGCCAGAAGCAATGGTTTTGGCAATGCTATCTGCCGGTAAGCCGTAAGCAAATGCCGCAAGAAACGCTGCGATGATCAGCGCTAAAAAGGGATGTAATTTGAATTTGGTGGTCGTGAGCACAATAAATGCGATCACCCCAAGCAGGATTAATATAAGGTTCATGATAACTCCATTTATTCTTATTTTGCTGAGCGAGTCCGTGTTGGCTCACTCAACATGTAGGGACGCATGAATTATTAATCGTTTGCTTTCGAATTCCTTTAGGCGGAGTGACAAATGATGTGGTCAAAAAATAACGCGTATTGTGCAAATGCACAACATCACGACATTTTTGAGAGCCGAGTCGCAATATAAAGCTCCGCTAACCCCACAAAATTGGTTGTTGGTAGCCCTGTTATCTCGGTGATTTTCTCTAACCGATAGCGCAGAGTGTTCCGGTGAATAAACAGCATTTTAGAGCATTCTGTTACATTGCCATTGCATTCAAACAGTGCATCTAGGGTTTTCAATAATTGCCCAGATTTGTCTTTCTCTTTCAACCGTTTCACACCATCAATAATTTGTTCACCTTGCCAAATATCCGCCAACGGCGCTAACAAAACAGGCAAACGAAGTTCATCGAACAGGTACTTACGTTTCTCTGGGTAGAACTGCTTGCCAATGGCTAATACCTGCTTCGCGCTTTGGTATGACAACGCGACATCTTTAGGCTCATTAAACAGCTGCCCTAGCGCAATGTGAAACGTATGCGAATCGTGATCGCTTAAACGCGACATCAACTTATCAATGCGCTCACTTTCAACTTGGCTATCCCACTGCTTGGCGGAATGACACGGTTTCAACACCACAATTTCATTCACCGAGACAATCGCAACCAGGTTGTTACGCTCTGGGTATTCAAGCAGCTCAACAATATTGCGCACACTCTTCATGCTTTTCGAGGCGGACGGCGTCGAGACTTCAATCACCGTTGCCACCCTTGGTTGAGTAACATCGATAGAAAGACGCATCGCCCAATCTTTCAGCTCTTCATCGGTCAATTTGCCATTGATCCAAGCCAGAATAAACTCTTCACGATGACGTCTGTCCCACTGAAATTTTTCCACCAGCGCAGCTTGCTCGATTGTTAGTTCAGCGGTCATTTTAACCAGTTTTGCAAAATCTCGGATTTTCTCCGGCTCTCCTGTGACGCCAACAATACCGACCACGTCGCCATGTAATTTCAACAACATATTGATACCGGGTTTGACACCCTGCAACGTCAAACATTGCTGCTCATTAAGCTCTAGCGAATCGCCATGATTCAGCGCCAGTACCGCGCCATCATGCACTTGCCCAACACGTTTAGGGTCGCCACTGCCAATGATGATGCCTGCCGAGTTCATCACATTCACATTGTGACCAATGATGGACATGGTTCGATCAACAATTTGTTGTGCTAAAGCGTGGTCGAGAATCACCATTTCGAGTTTCCAAATTGACCGTTTAATCACTCAATAAATCACAAATGGCAAACTATCGCGATGCTGCGGTTCTAAATAACGGAAGCAGCTCAAAGCATTATCCAATTACCCATATTTAAAAAGTGGATTAAACCTTCATTTTTAGCAGCGGGTTATATACTTAGAACAAAGGTTACCAATGCATTCTTCACTGTGCATTGATGCCACTCGTCTACCTACAGAGGAGAGATCAACATGGAGTTACGGAATAAATCGGGGGAAGTTGCAAATATTGCTGATAACCTCACTTTGAAGGAAATCACAGAAATGGGCTACACCGTAGATTTATGCGATGAAGCATTTGCTCCTGGAGAGCATTGGAAAGCGGAAGGTAAAACGCAAGGTATGGGCGAGTATCCAGAGGAGTAAACGTCCTGACGAGCCAGCGCACAAAAGCGTTCCACAAACAGAAAAACCGAGCGACTTAACGCTCGGTTTTCTACTTTTGAACTTCTTGAATAAACAAGCTCATCTCTTCTAGATAATTGCCGTTTGAGCATCCCCAGTCGGTGACCTCAATCAACTCAGTAACTAACTGTCCAGACTCATCATCTTGCACTCTCTGCACAAACGCTTCAAAATGTTCCAGTTGCGCCTGACTCTTAACGCCATGCACGGCATATTCTACAAGCAAGCCGTTGTACGTCTGCCAGCGCTGATCGCCCGCAACATCATTGCTTAAAATCACAGAACACTTTTGTTGAATGCTTTCAACCGCATCATTTCTTGGTGGCGCGACTGTGGAACATCCAACTAAAATCGTACCTACCGCCAATAACGTAACTTTTGTCTTATTTATCATATAGTTTCCAACTGTATCGCCACGATATGGAAATCTTATTACACCTGATAAGGATCATCGATAGCGCACCGCAGATTAATTACTTAATAAACTGTAAACTCCATACCAGTCTTAACACTGCAAGCTCATAACTCCTATTAACTCACCCAAATGTAAACAAATAGTAAAATCACCTTTACGCGATGCAAAATCGACAAATGAGATTAGCGTTCCTTTCTCGCGACCAAGCGTGCAATAATCAACTGTCTACATAACGAAACCATTTGAAGGATCAAAATGACCGCAACGGATTACCTCAACGACCTCAATCAACGTTACCTTGCGATTCACCGCACCAAAGAAGATTTCTTTTGGGAAACTTACATGGGGATCAGCGATGACCATAATGGCTCGACGCAAGCACAAACGGCATGGACAAGCTTTTTAAGCAACGCCGAGCAAATTACTGCCATCAAACAACAGCTTGAAGCCGCGGACTCAATTACCGACCCACAAGAGAAACAACAAACCATTACGGGTCTATCTGGTTGGCTGGCGATGTTTGAATCTCACGCTATCGAGGGCGAAAAAGCACAAGCGTTGAAAAATCAGCTCATTGCCTTTGAAGCTGAGCTCTTCGAGAAAAAACAGAACCACGTACAAACATTTACCGATGAGAACGGCGAGCAAGTAGAAGGTTCACTTCCAGTATTAAGCTCAACCATTCGCACCAGCAATCATGAAGAAGTTCGCCAATCGGCTCATCAAGCGTTGCTGAACCTTGAACAATGGCTACTGCAAAACGGCTTTATTGAACTGATCAAACTGCGCAACCAGTTCGCTCGCTCACTGGGTTATGCGACTTTCTTTGATTACTCCGTGCAAAAAACGGAAAAGATGAGCACTGAGCAGCTATTCGAGATTTTGGAAGATTTCGAACAACGCACGCGAGATGCGCACCTAAACAGCTTAGAAAACTTGGCGAAAGAGAAAGGCGCAAGCGCACTAGCAGGCTACAACTTTGTTTACTCATTCGCGGGTAACGTTATGCGTGACCTTGACCCATACGTGCCGTTCTCAAAATCTCTGAGACGCTGGGTAGAATCATTTGGTCGCCTAAATATTGATTACTCTGGCGCGACGCTAACGCTGGATTTACTAGATCGCAAAGGTAAGTACCCGAACGGGTTCTGCCACGGCCCTATCCCTTCTTTCTATAATCAAGGCGAATGGGTCGCAGCGCAGGTGAACTTCACCAGTAATGCCAAACCAGACCAAGTGGGCAGTGGCTACGATGGCATTAACACGCTGTTCCACGAAGGCGGCCACGCAGCACACTTTGCGAACGTAAAAATGAACGCGCCTTGTTTCTCGCAGGAGTTTTCGCCGACGTCAATGGCTTATGCAGAAACTCAGTCGATGTTCTGTGATAGCCTGTTAACCGATGCCGATTGGCTAAAACAGTACGCACTGGATGATGAAGGGAATTCTGTTCCTGATGAGATTATTCAAGCAATGATCAACAGCCGTCAGCCATTCAAAGCTTATGAAGAACGTAGCATCTTGGTTGTACCATATTTTGAGCGCGCGTTGTATCAATTGAGCGATGACGAGTTAACGCCAGAGCGCATCACTAAGCTGGCTCGCGATTGTGAAAAGCAGATCCTTGGTTTGGAATGCAGCCCTCGCCCACTGATGGCGATTCCACATTTGCTATCCGACGAAGCAGCTTGTGCGTATCAAGGTTATCTACTCGCGCACATGGCGGTGTATCAGACCCGTGCATACTTCCTTGAGAAGTTTGGTTACCTGACGGATAACCCAGAAATTGGCCCACTGCTGGCAAAGCACTACTGGCACGCAGGTAATCACTTGTCGCACAACGAAACCATTGTCAGCCTGACTGGCGAAGGCTTCAATGCCAAATACCTTGCAGACGTGTGTAACCTGTCGCTAGAACAGGCATGGGAAGTGCAGCAGAAGAAAATCGACTCACTTGCGACGCGAGAGCGAGCATCAGTCGCTTCACTGAACGCCGCGATTAAAGTCGTCGACGGCAGTAAAGAGCTGGCAAGCAACGCCATCTCTGACGAACAAATGTGTGACGATTTTGAACGTTACATCGTAGAGACTTACGGTCGATAACACGCAGAAAGCCAGGAGCTCGCCTTCTGGCTTTTTATTCTTTAGCTAATGCAATAGGAAGGAAGATCCATGTACCAAGAAGTCATCAAATTTTGGTTCGAGGAGCTATCGCCCCAAAATTGGTTTGAAAACAACCCAGAACTGGACAAGCGTATTGCATCGCGATTTGCCTCGGTATTAGAACAAGCCGCTCGTTGTGAACTGTTTAATTGGCGTAACAGCGCACAAGGACGATTGGCCGAAATCATCGTCCTCGACCAGTTTTCACGTAATGTGTATCGCAACAACCCAAAAGCGTTTGCACAAGACCCACTCGCATTAGCATTGGCTCAAGAGGCAATTCGGTTAGGTCACGACAAAGAATTAGCGCCTGAGCAGCTAAGTTTTTTGTACATGCCATTTATGCATAGCGAATCTCGCCTCATTCATGTCGAAGCTGAAAAATTGTTTCGCGCATCAGGGCTTGAAAATAACTACGATTTTGAGCTAAAACACAAAGCCATCATCGACCAGTTTGGGCGCTATCCTCATCGCAATGCGATACTGGGAAGAAAGAGCACTCCCGAAGAGTTAGCGTTTTTGCAACAACCTGGGTCAAGTTTCTAAATAACAATGAATAATGAGTTAACCATGAGAGACCACGCAGTATGCTGGCCATGCTTGCTAAAACTAGACGGCGACGATGAGCTGATCTACACGCATTCCCAGTCCGACTTAGACTCTGAATGCGAAGCCCTCATTTTTGGGCAAGATGATTACGTTATTGACTCAAATGGCAACACGTTCGAATTGAAAAACAATGGTTCGAACACCACTCTTTTACACCCAAAAGAACGAACGCTGTCCGTAGAAGAGGTTACGTCATTAATCCAATCGCATGAATTCAGCCTCGCGCAACGGTGCATTATCAAGATTCATTTCACCTCGGTGAGGCAAGCTGTTGAGGCCTTAGCTCACTAAATCAATCCCAATACGCACATCATTAAATAAAATTATCATTTTTATAATTTATGATAATTTAATGTAATCAATATCACGCCATATACTCTCCCACATCGAAACAAGACAACGTTCAAACACACATGTTGGGAGCAAACAAATGAAAATGAATCATGTCGGTATTATGGTCGGAGATATGGACAAAGCGGTTGAGTTTTACACGCAAGCGCTAGGTCTAAAAGTCGTTATGGGCAACACGAAAGTGATTGAAGAACGCGAAACGGCAATTGGCAGAATGTGTATTGCGGTCTTTGGGGAAGGCTTTAAAGGCTTCAACATTGCGCACCTTGTGACAAGTGATGGCATCGGCCTTGAGTTATTCGAAATGAAAGAGCGTCAAGAGCGCCATGAAGTGGATTTTTCTCGCATCGGTATCTTCCATTTCTGTTTGCAGACAGACGATTTTGAAGGTGCTATCAAACGCACCGAAGCACTAGGTGGCAAAGTTCGCATGGACATCATGCGTTACCACCCAGAAGACGATAATAAGCCTGCGAAAATGGTTTACCTAGAAGACCCATTCGGTAACCTATTCGAGCTTTACTCACACTCTTACGAAGAAACTTACGCTTCTGATTACGAGTAATAGCCCCATCCATATTCCAAAAGGCTAGCAATACGCTAGCCTTTTTTGTTTGCTTTAAGTTGCAGTGTTTCTGCACTCGCTCTAGCAAAAAAACGTCTGGAATTTGATCATTTCTCTCACCACTTTTAAGGTCACTTTATACTTACCTCAACACAATGCAAAAAGGAGTGAAGCATGCCTACCAAAAATCCAATCGCCATCAAAGCGCTTGATCATGTTGTATTAAGGACCTGTAACCTCGATGCTATGTTGCATTTCTATCGAGACATTTTGGGCTGCCCTGTCGAGCGCCAAGTAACGGAACTTGGTTTAACTCAACTTAGGGCAGGTAACGCATTGATTGATGTAGTGACGGTAGACAGCGAATTGGGTCAACTCGGCGGAAAGCCACCAGTTCAAAATGGTCGTAATATTGATCATTTTTGCCTGCAATTGGCGCCTTTTTCCGAGGATGAATTACTGGAATATCTGCGTTCGAACGGCATTGAAACCGAAGAGTTTGCGAAACGCTACGGCGCACAAGGATTCGGTCGCTCACTCTATATTCATGATCCGGAAGGAAATGTCGTCGAGTTAAAACCTCAAGTGATTGATGAGTAAGCGAGTAAAAAAACCTTGTTATATTCTGAAAATAACAAGGTTAACTTCTAAAATAATTATTGAAGTAAGAACATATTATTAAGTCAAAATTCTAGCTGGCTCACCTATTTTTTTTCTCGCCACCATTGTTTATTTATCTGTTTTTTATGAACGAAAAAACTCTCCCCCGGCATTGGCGTCAGCAGCGTTATATGTTCTTTTTGACAATGGGCAAGCAAATCTAAAATCGGTTCGTCCCAGCGGTGAGTAAACAGCTCGTATGTAGCCCAATGTACTGGCAACAGTTTTTTCGCATTTAAATCGCGAAACGCTTGCACGGTATGATGAGCCTGCATGTGCCCCCAGTTTTCGACCGGATAACCTTGGCCTTTCACATCGGCAGCCACTTCCAAACAGGCAATGTCGATTGGTCCACATCGCAGTGCGATCTCGGAAAAGTGCGAATCGTAAGCTGAATCGCCACTAAAATAGAGCGTCTCTTCTTTTCCTTTGATGACCCAAGAAGCCCACAGGGTCGCGTTTTTATCGAAATAAGTACGACCCGAATTATGGTTAGCAGGCGTACAAATCAGTTCGATTCCGGCATAGTGCACGCTATCCCACCAATCGAATTCCACGATGTTGTCTGCGCAAACGCCCCACTTTATCAGATGCTTGCCAACCCCTAAGGGCACATAAAACGTCACGGATTTATCAGCGTAGAAACGTATGGTCGATGCTTCTAAATGGTCGTAATGATCGTGCGAAATCACGATAATTTCAGGAATCGGCAAACAATCTCTGGCGTAGGTATTGGGAATATTGCGTTCAAACCACGCTTTTGCGATGAACGGAGAAGCGTAATCAAATAACGGATCGGTCAGAATTCGAATGCCATCGACCTCCACCAGCATGGTGGAATGGCCCAGCCAAGTAACGCGCATCGATTCACTTCGCTGCGCAAACTGCGTGGGTTGAATTGGGGAATGTGGCAGATGTTCGTTAGGACTCAACGGCGTTCTACCACCAAGATAACTCCAACACACCTGCCAGAATGATTGCGGACTAGGGACATTTGGCATCTCGTTTTTAACGCGGCCGTTTTCAAATTGAGGCGAGTGGTGAACACGGTGCGCCAACTGCGCATGGTAGGTTTGAGGCGGAATCAGTGAACTTGGCTTTTGTGTCTTTTGTTCACTCGTTAGGTATGTGCGCTTAAGTATCGTCTCAGACATATTGTAGTTTTGTCTCACTTGCGAACGCTCAACAGTAGGTTTATTAAAACGTGCGTGTATGTCTATTTCGTGACCAAAATGAGGTGTAAGATGAAGATTCAGTTTCAATCAAACGTCTTCTATTTAAGGATACGGTTCTCAAACCTTCTGAATACAGCGTCGGTTTGAAAGGAGAAAACTATGGTGACTTGCAGCCAATACGATTTTATTGAAATCGCCTGTATGTTTAAGCTCCCTATCGAGATCACACTAAAAAATGGTAAAACTCATCAGGGCAACGCGTTCGACACAGGCTACGACATGCAGCGACAAGAGTGCTTGTTTTTAGATATGGATGGTGAGCACACCGCCTTCCCGACTGAACAATTAGTCGCAATGCGCGCGCTCAAAGCCAATCCGCATTTTGACGAAGTGACGTTTGAGTAAACGTCCTTCTTTCACTGACGCCGTCCAATAAAAAACGCCTCTCAAGCTGTCACAACTTGAGAGGCGTTCTCTTACACGGTTCACCTGAACTTGTTGTTATTCACGCGACCGGATGAAAACCAGCATCGGCATCATGATCACGAACATCACTCCCACAAGCTGGAAGGTGTGCACAAACGCGACCATTTGCGATTGCTGCTGCAACATCTGTTGGTATTGGTCTAACGCAACCGGGTCGGTAATGGAAAGCCCCTGATTGGCCGCCCAGTCATGCAAGTTAGGATTATAAGGATTAATACCCTCTCCCAGCACATGCCATTGCTGCTGACTATCACGATATTGGAACGTGGTAGCGATAGAGATACCAAACGAACTACCAATGGTACGAAACAGATTGTAAATACTCGCCGCCGCAACAGATTGCTCTTTCGGAATCGTTAAATACGCCAAGGTGGATAGCGTCGAGAAGGTTAAACCAAGCCCCATCCCCTGAATCATACTCGGCATCACAATCCAAAATGTATCGATCTGCAGTGAGTATTGCGTCATCAAATAACTACCAATCCCGATGCAGCTTAAGCCAAAGACTATTTTGATTCTGGGATCGAATTGCGGATTGAGCTTAATCACCAAAATCAACATCGCCGCTGACGCCAACCCACGCGGTGCCATTAATAAACCAGTGGTTGAGACCGGATAATCCAGCAAGCTTTCCAACAGCATTGGTTGTTGAGTCGTCAGACCAAACATCGCCATCGACACCACGGCAATCATCAATGACGAGACCATAAGGTTTCGGTCTTTCAGTAGCCACAATGGCGCTATTGGACTTTTGGTTTTCCAACTGCGATAGATCCACATCACCAATCCCATGACTGCGAGCAATATCGCGGTCTGAATCATACGTGAGTCGAGCCAGTCGTCTTCATTCCCTTTATCCAACACAAACTGCAACGCGCCCACACCTAACGCCATGTAACCGATGATCCACCAGTCAAAGTTAGGTTTGGATTTGTTGTCGATATGGATATAGCGATAAATCAAAGAGGTACAGATCAAACCGAATGGCAAGTTGATGTAAAAAATCCAGCGCCAGTTAATGTTGTCGGTGATCACACCACCTACAACTGGGCCCAAAATAGGACCAAGCAAAATGCCGATGGAGAAAATCGCCATCGCTTTGCCTTTTTGCTCATACGGATAGATCTGCACTAACGTCGACTGCGCCAATGGAATCACCGACGCGCCGAAAGCGCCTTGGATAATGCGAAATAGCACCATCTCTTCAAGAGACTGTGCTTGCCCACAAAGCGCACTGGCAATCACAAAACCGATCACAGCAACCAACATGACTTTGCGTTCACCAAAACGCGACACCCAGAAACTGGTCATCGGAATGAAGATCGCTTCCGCCATGCTGTAACCCGTCAACACCCACGTAATTTGGTCTGCCGTTGCGCCCAACGCGCCCATCATGTGCGATAGCGACACGTTCGCAACGGTCATATCGATTAACACCATGATGGCAGAAAGCATCACGGCGACGGTGGCAATCCCCCGTTTGTCTGCCGTAATTTGATGGCTCATTGCACGCTACTTTGCAAATCAATGGTGACTTCTGAGCTCGCACCCACGCGAAGTTGCGGCGCATCGGCCGGTACTTCTAATGCCAAACGTACAGGGAAACGCTGTTTGATTTTAACCCAGTTACCCGTTGCGTTTTCTGGTGGCATCAAGGAGAACGATGTACCACTCGCAGGCGATAGTTGTTCTACCGTTGCTTTCCACACCACGTCTGGGTACATATCAATCACCACATCCGCATGCATGCCAGGTTTAATATGAGTAAGATCGGTTTCTTTAAAGTTCGCGCGTACCCAATAACTGTCTTTTAAAATCACAGGGAACAACGTTTGACCCACGCTAACGACCGAGCCTACGTGCGTATTGATCTCACCGGCAATGCCATCCACTGGTGACGTAATGTCGGTGTAGCTCAAGTTCAGCTCTGCTTGCGCTAACTGTGCTCCCGCTTGTTGAACAACCGCAGCCTCTGCGCCTTCTTCACCACGGTTCGCAATGGCTTTTTCTACCGTCGCGCGCGCTTGCTCCAGGCTCGCTTGGGCATTGGCTAGTTTGTTTTTTGCCGTATCTAAATCTTGGTCCGACGCCAGTTTGCGTTTCACCAAGGAATCCGTACGTTTGTACTCCACTTGCGCTTCTGTCATGTTAGAGCGCGCCGCATCTAAGCCCGCAACGGCTTCAGTTACCTGCTTATCGGCAACGTCATGTTGCTGGACCGCCAATTGGTATGCCGCTTTTGCTTGCTTCACTGCCAACAAATATGGGTGTGAATCTATCTTCAGCAGTAGGTCACCTTTGTTAACGGATTGGAAATCTTTAACATCCACAGAAACCACTTGGCCTTTTACCTGAGGCGCTACCGACAGAATTTTTGCCCTAACGTAGGCATCTTCCGTGCTTGGGTGACTGTCTGAATACTGCCAAGACCAATACATCGCACCAAATGCGATAACACAGAGAGTAAAGAAAAGAGTTTTTACCAGCTTAGATCTGGAGGAAGAATGCTTTGCGATGTCGTCGCTCATTTATATTGTCCACTTGTTCAATTATGTGATCAGTGTAGGACTTTTCGATCTTCCGACAATAAAATGATCTGCAAGGTAAAGATCCAATTTTGCATGTTGCTAAGTGGAGTAAATGATGTGCAATCAAAACGAGGATAAAAAAGAGGGGCAGTCCCCGTAACCGCCCCCAAAGTCATGCCAATAATAGTAATGTGCGTGTAACTGCTGGTTTTTCTTAGAACTTGTAACCGCCGCTGATCATAAATACCCAAGGGTTAATTTTGACGTCGGTTTTTTGCTTCACTCCACCTGCTTTATAAGTTGCTTCTGTCTCAATGTTTGCGTACCACGCAGCGGCGTTGAGGAACCATTGATCGTTGATCATGTAGTCCACACCAATATTCGCTGCTAGACCGAATGAATCATCTAATTTCAAATCTGACAGGTCAGCGCCTTTACCCGTACTATTGAAATCTTCATCAAAGAATATGGTGTAGTTCAGACCTGCACCAACGTATGGACGGAACTTACTTTGAGACTCGCCAAAATAGTACTGCACCATTAGCGTTGGTGGTAAATGTTTGGTTTTCGCGATATCACTACCAACCAAATCTGTCGAAATGTCGTGGCTGAATGGTGTTGCTGCTAGAAGCTCTAAACTGATGTTGTCTGTGAACATGTAGCCAAACGTCAAACCAAGCTGCGTATTTGAGTCAACTTCTAACTCTTCTTGAGAACCAAGAATCTTATCACTGCTGTCATTTGGAACGACAGACGCCGCACCAACACGAAGAACGAAGTCACCTTGTTTATGAGCGAAAACACTTGGTGACACGAGTGCAGCAACCACTGCTAGACTGCAGATTGTTTTTTTCATTTTTATTTCCTTTCGTAGGGCTTCGTTATGTCGTACCCAAAGGGGTGCCTGCTAACTGATCTGAGATTTCAAGTAAACTCAGCGCCTTGAAGCACACGGGTATCTATATCTTTTTGAGCTGTGCGCAATCTAGCACATAGAAACCCTACTATTTTGATGGAAATCAATTTGTGAAAAATATAGGTTTTTTGTATGGAGAAACGCCATATTGATCAACAAATTATGCAAATAGGATACAATTCTGTAATGCAAACTGTGCGTGTGAGTTGCCATGCATACCCATAAATGCGAATCCTCTCGTTAAGGCTCGTAGCCAGTAAAAACTTTTTTCGTCCTCTACTTCTTCTATTTTCAAAAAAAAACCCACTTAAAAATCTCGTTTGACCCCTTAAAATCGCGATTTGAGGGGTTTGTAAAACACTGAAATACAAGAAGTTATTTTTATGGAAAATCAGTCACTTGGAGTGCTAGTCTGCTCGCAGCTAAGGAGAAGACATGTTAAAAACCGACCTCATTTTTGAACGAGAAAACTTTTCTCATCACGATTTTCAGAATGCCACCTTTAAAAACTGCCACTTTTATATGTGCTGTTTCGACCATGCCGATCTGCGCGATGCTAAGTTCATCGACTGTCGCTTTATCGAATCCAAAGCGCTAGAAGGGTGTAGTTTTCGCTTCGCGAACTTAAAAGACGCTAGCTTTACGAACTGTATGTTGGCGATGAGCCTGTTTAACGGCGCAAATTGTATGGGCTTGGAGCTGCGTAAGTGCGATCTCAAAGGGGCAAACTTCCAAGGTGCGAACTTTGCTAATCGCGTCAGTAACACCATGTTTTTCTGTCCTGCTTTTATTACTGGCTGCAACCTCACCTACTGTAACTTCGAACGAGTGTTACTAGAAAAATGTGACCTCTTTGAAAACCGTTGGAACGGTGCGAACCTCGCAGGGGCAACTCTCAAAGGCTCGGATTTATCTCGCTGCGAATTCTCGCCAGAACAATGGGGAACCTTTAACGTTGAGCAATGTGATCTGACTCATGTCGAACTAGACGGGCTGGATGTTCGCCGCGTTTCTCTGTTTGGTGTTAAAATTTGTGATTGGCAACAAGAGCAATTGCTTGCGCCTTTTGGATTGATCATTCTCTAAGGAAAGGCCATGAACCTGTTTAAAGACTTACCGAATAACCTCGACGAGGAAGTGTTCGAAGACCTGCTGACCCACAAAAACCTGCGTATAGAACGCATTGTCTCAACGGGGCAAACCTCGCCCGAAAGTGACTGGTACGATCAAGAAGAACATGAATGGGTCTTGGTTCTTAAAGGAGCTGGAGAGCTGACTTTTGAATCAGGTGTAGTGCAACGACTTGAGGCAGGCGATCACGTTACGATTCCAGCTCATACCAAACACAAAGTGAGCTGGACTGACCCAACGCAAGAAACCATCTGGTTGGCGGTGTTTTATCAATAAACACAAAACGATCTTAAACCCAAAAATAGGCGCTGAGTTTGCTCGATACTACTAAGCCGTCACTGGCACTGTTTGATTTTGATGGCACCATCACCCGAGAGGATATGTTTAGCCTTTTCCTCCACTATTCTGCTTATGGCCTGCGCAAACGAGTAGGAAAGGTCGCTATCATGCCATTTTATGCGCTGTACAAACTCGGAGTGTTACCCGCTCGTGTTATGCGCCCTCTCAGCAGTTTTATTGCATTTTCAGGGAAAGAAACGCAGAAAATTGAAGCGATTGGCACTCAGTTTGCCCATGAAGTGATCCCGCTGTACTTACGGCCAGAAGCGATGGAAAGGTTGGCGTGGCATCAACACAGAGGCGATACCATTGTGGTGGTGTCGGCATCACTCAATGCATATCTCAAGCCTTGGTGTGAAGTGAACGGTTACCACTTGCTGTGCAGTGAACTGATCTCAGAACAGCCAAAACTGAGTGGCTTTTACCAGCAAGGTGATTGCAGTTTAGAAAGAAAAGTCTCGCGCGTTAGGGCCACGTTTTCGCTCGACGAGTTTGCGTCTATTTATGCCTACGGTGATACGCACGAAGACATTCCGATGCTAAAACTGGCAGACTACGCGATGCTCAACTGGAGCGAGTGGAGAGCAAGCGAATAACGATATGTGCTCTGATTTTCAAGACAACCACTCAACCAAAGTGATCGTTTTAGACTGAAAAAACAAACCCTTCTCACATGAGAAGGGTTTACTGTTCAGGGCCCAAATAACTGGCTTAACGCCATACACCCCATTGACCCGTTGTGCCTGGTTCCTCACCAGACGTCCACCACTGGGCAGTCCATTCTTTGCCGTTGTGTGTCACCACATCACCTTGGTTGTAAACGGCCGTCTTGTCCCACAAGTTGGTTGGTTCAACTGGTGGCGGTACATCCGCTTTGATCAGTGACAACGCATAACTGAAGTCTGCACTTGGCGCTAATACTTGGTTTGCATTCACGTTCTTACTATCGAACATGTAGTGGTTCATCTCTTGATGCCAAATGCCAACATACCAATCGCCCGTTTGCTGCGCGTTAAATTGATCTGCTATTTCTGCAGCCCAAGTCGCCGTATTGTTTGCGCTGATTGGTAGTGAAATATCGACAATTTCATTCCCCGTCGCATTAAACGTACGGAAACGCACCGTATCGCCAGACTCTACTGGCCCAAAACCTTGCTGAACAAAGTAGCCTAGAGATGTCAGATTGTTGCCTGGTTCGGTTGGATCAACAGGGTCAGTCGGTGGCGTCGTACCCGTTCCGTTTAACGTAATGTCACTACAGTTGTAGAAGCCTTCCCCAGCGACATCAATGCGCTGCCAACGAGTATAAAGCACCGCATCGCCGGAACGATCAGCAGGGAAAGTCACCTGAATACGGTAGCGTTTTTCCGCATCAACATACACATCACCTGCGGTGTCGATCAGCTCTAAATCACTCCAAGTAAGAGGTTTTGAATCATCATAAGTTGGCTTGGTGAGATAGAATTCCCAGTACGATGGGTTGTGCGGCGCTTTGCCGTAAAACACCAATTCAATCTGGTTATTTGCATCTGGCGTAACATTGGTGCGCTGCCAGTTTGGAGAAGGAATGTTCAAGCCTTTCTTAGCTGCATCGCCAGCAGAACATAGCTCACCGTCGCGAACCACGGCTTTCACATGCTCCATATCTCGGTAATTTGGTACGTTTGCTGCAATTTCGCTACGCTGCACAAACGGATACGCGCCAGATTCTTCAAAAGCCGCTTTACACGCTTGGTTAGGGATCTCGTTGGTCCAAAAACCACCGTCTAAATAACACGTATTCTGACGAGCACTTGGAAATTCTACCCAGCCGTGGGCGTTGACGTTAAATGAGCTCAATGCGGCAACAGCGCTTAAGCTCAAAAGAGGAAGTGTTACATGTGATTTCATCGTTCATCCTTAATTTTGCTGACTCGCCGCTCTGAAACACAAGCGGTTTAAGCAAAACTAGCAGGATGGGATTATTTAGAAGGTGAGAATAAATATGGAAATTGTAAGAGTGCCATCTGCTTTCCAGCATTTGTTGTGAACCATTCTCATACTCGACTGACTCTTTCGAGTCACTTCAAATTCGTGTGCCACAAAAACTGTCACTCTCGTTTGGCTAGCGCTCGTCTTTTGGTGTGTCCATCACCACCATGGTTGTGATCGACTTGACGTGTTCGCACTCACCCAACACATCAGCGTGAAACGCTTTATAAGCGGCGAGATCTTGCGTTTCCACACGCAGCAAATACTCGTTCGCACCAGTGATGTTGTGACATTCCACCACCTCGTTTACAAAACGCACATGCTCTTCGAAACCCAACTGCGCCTGCTTAGAGTGCGAGGCCAAACCAATCGACACATAAGCGACAAAACCCACGCCAAGTTGCTGATTATCCAGTACCGCTCGGTAGCCTTTGATCACGCCTTTACGCTCTAAATCTTGCACTCGGCGTAAGGTTGCAGACGGAGATAAACCAACGCGTTCCGACAGCTCCACATTGGAGATTCTTCCGTCTCGTTTGAGCACTTGCAATATTCTTTCGTCAAATCTATCCATGATGATGTTTCATTGCTTATTTAGTTTCTAATCATCAAATAAAAGCACAATATTGACCTCAGTTCTACTTATAGTTGTTCTTTACTTATCGAGAACTGATTCAAGGAACAATCTATGGAATATCATCAACTGGGCGCTTTGGCGTTGTTCGCTTTTGTCTCCACTTTTACGCCGGGTCCCAATAACATTATGTTGATGACCTCAGGGGCAAATGTCGGCTTTAAACGCACTATCCCACACATGTTGGGCATTACCTTCGGCTTTGGTGCCATGCTAATTTTGGTGGGTATTGGCTTGATGAGCCTGTTCCATGCCTACCCGCTAACCCACTCGATTTTAAAAGTATTGAGCTTGAGTTATTTGCTGTACTTGACGTACAAAATCGCCACCAGCGACAAAACCGAAGCAAAACACGATTTTCGCCCGATGTCTTTTTTAGGGGCTGTTGCATTCCAATGGGTGAACCCAAAAGGTTGGTCGATGGCGTTGACGGCCATTACGGTATACACCAGTGGCGGTTCTTGGCTCGAACTGACTTTTATCGCCGGTATCTTCTGTTTAGCCAACTTGCCATCGGTGACATTTTGGACGGCGGCAGGTATGCAATTGCAGCGTTGGTTGACCACCGATAAACGCGTTAAGGGGTTCAACTACAGCATGGCAGCGCTGTTGCTTTTGTCTACGATTCCAATGATATAAGTCCATTTATGGTTAAAAAACGACTCACTTTACGTGGTTAGAGAAAGGATAGAGGTAATATTTTTCTTGAGGCTTTGGCGTTAATTCACAGTGTAAATTTGTTTAAAGACGCTACCCTCTTGTTAGGGAACTTGATAATCTTTAAATGAGAAAGAGAATAATTATCGAGTAAAGTAACAATGAAAAAGAAGCCTCAACCTAAAACGCTTGTTGTCACAGACACAGAAACCATCACTCCAAACATGCAGCGCATTACCTTGCAAGGTGAGGCGCTGAGCCACTTTCCTCGTGACTGCGAAGGCAGTTACATCAAATTACTGTTTAACGATATGGGCGGCGCGGATCTGAGCATCCTGCCAGAAGACGACCGACCAATCATGCGCACCTACACTATCCGACGCTTTCATCCAGAAACCAGTTCAATCGAAGTGGATTTCGTCCGACACGTAACGCAAGATCTGCAATGCGGATTTGCAGCGCGTTGGGCAATGGCCGCGCAAAAAGGCGACACGATCAGCATTGTTGGGCCAGGTAGCATCTCCAACTTAAATACTGAGGCGGATTGGTTCTTCATGGCTGCCGATATGACAGCACTTCCAGCACTTTCTGCGAAAATTCGTACGCTGCCAGAAGAGGCCAAAGGCTACGCTGTGATCAGCGTGATGTCTCCAGCCGACATTCAACCCCTAAACACGCCAGCCGGTATGGAGTTGATTTGGCTAACTGAACAGCAAACCTTGGCTGATAGCGTTCGCGAACTCGAGTGGTTAGACGGTAACGCTTCGGTATGGTGTGCGTGTGAGTTCGATTCAATGCGCGCGCTGCGCCAATATTTCCGCAATGAGAAAGAAGTCGATCGCGAGAACATCTACATCAGCAGCTATTGGAAGCAAGGCGTGTCTGAAGATGGGCACAAAGTGATTAAACGTGAAGACGCGGAATCCAACCAATAGTGATTCATGTCTTTTCGATTCCAGCTCTCACCCTAATAAAAACGCCCGGCATCACCGGGCGTTTTAGCAACTTCAGTTGTATTAAAGTTCATGAAAACTCTAATCCGCTAGTTCCTGCGCTAAAAAGTCGATTAACAACCTCACTTTGGGCGATAAATTTCGGCTTTGTGGATACAGTGCCCAAATGCCTTCACGGTCGTCTCGGTAATCGGTCAGCACCTCGACTAGCTCACCGTTATCTAGGGCTTCTTGAACGTAATAGTCCGGCAACTGCACTAAACCCAAACCACGTTTGGCGGCGCCCATTAGCGCAAAACCACTATTGCATTTAATCCTCCCCGACACGCGCAAAGACTTATCGCGTTTATTTTCCTTAAAATGCCAATAATCGACCGAACCAACCAAGCACTGATGTCGAGCCAGTTCGGATAATGTGTGAGGCTCGCCAAATCGCTCCAAATACATAGGGCTAGCACACACGTAATTTTGACGCGACGAAAGACGCTTTGCGATCATGCTGGAATCTTGCAGGCGGCCAAGACGAATCGCCACGTCTACCCCTTGCTCTATCAAATCCAGTTTTTGATTGGTCAGAACTAAATCGAGGTCCACACGCGGGTACTTCTCCAAAAACTGATGCAAGAGCGGCGCGAGGTTCATTTCCCCATAGGTCACAGGCGCTGTCACACGCAGCAAACCTCGCGGTTCGGTCTGCATTTGCGTTACAGCAAGCTCAGCTAGTTCTAGCCCTTCGACCAAGTGTTTGCACTGCTGATAATAAAGCTGTCCAGCTTCAGACAGAGAAACTTTTCGCGTCGTGCGATGCAGTAACTTAACCGCAAGACGCTCTTCAAGTGCCGATACGCGGCGACTGATTTGTGCCACTGACGTTTTCAGTTTAGCCGCGGCAGCTGTAAAGCTGTTAGTTTCCGCTACGGCAACAAACTCGCTGACTCCTTCCCAATTCGCCATGCTGTATTCCTGTCGACCTCCTCTAGACAAATAGTGATTACATTGTTCTCGTCGAGCTACGCTTTGAAAACCGGGAAAACTTTACGCGTCAGGTAACGGACGAAGATCGTCGTATTGCGCATCAAGCTCAATACCAAAATATTCTTTCAACGCATCCAGGTAGGCTTGACCTGGCTCTAGCTCTATTTCTGTTAGCGCTTCATGATTTGTGCATCTGAGTGTGTAGTTAAGCAGCGTCACCAACCCACTTTCTGTCGCTCTAGCAGCGACCCTTGCGCTAGTAAAACGCGAATTAGGCGAAGTCGAGGTAAAGAAGTTGCTACATGCAATGTCACCAGCAAACACAAACTCTAGGTCAAAGCTGTATAGATTGTTCCACGTGTCCGTTCCATCGGTTGAAAGCACTTGGAGGAAATAACCAAACTGAGCATCTTTGACAAAACGGAAGGTTTGTAAATCCGTCTGAATCACTTGGTCAAGGATAAATGGCAATGGCGCTCGAGGGGTATTGGAGCCAAAACCCACATCGACAATCCATGTTTGTTCCTCTAAAGTCACTAACGTGATTTGATGACTACGACCTGTTGGTGTACCAGACACATGTACACGCCCTAGCAAACTTCGCGCTTCAAACCCAAGAGTGTTGAGCACATCAAGCATTAAACCATTTAATTCAAAGCAGTAACCACCGCGAGAGTGGTACACGGTTTTTTGAATAATATCTTCAATCTCAACAGAGACGCCTCGCTGCAATGCGATGTCAAAATTCTCAAACGGCAGGCAACGATGCTGCGCCACGTGAATTCTGTGCAATGACTCCAAATCGGCGGGCAATTCACTAGGCAAGCCTAGCTTGGTTAAATAGGCACTCAGATCCGTCTTATTCATAATCACTCTTACTTAGCTGATGGTTTGACAGTTTTCTACTTTAGCCCCTCTATCTAACTTCAGGTCAATCACCTTTTCCATTTCCCTTCCGCTTTAAGGAGGCATCGCACTCTTTTTACACGCTCACCTTATCATTATTACACATATGTAAAAATCATTTTCAAAATGGACGGATTATCATTTTTACTGAAACACCTAAAATGAGCACCAACAAAACGACGAAGCGCGGTAAGCAAACCTTAACTACGCTTATTACGTCACTCCATATACTGAAAATATAAAGGAAACATCCAATGTCGCTTGAAATCAAACCTGGTCAAACTCACATAAAATCAAAAGCAATGGTCGCTTGGGCTGCAGGTGAGCCGCTTAAAATGGAAGAAGTGGATGTACAACTTCCAAAAGCCGGCGAAGTGCTAGTACGCATCGTAGCAACTGGTGTTTGTCACACTGACGCATTCACACTATCAGGTGACGATCCAGAAGGTATCTTCCCTTCAATCCTTGGTCACGAAGGTGGCGGTATCGTTGAAATGGTTGGCGAAGGCGTAACAAGCGTTGAAGTTGGCGACCACGTTATCCCACTTTACACTGCTGAATGTGGTGAGTGTAAGTTCTGTAAATCTGGCAAAACGAACCTATGTCAGGCCGTTCGTGAAACGCAAGGTAAAGGCCTAATGCCAGATGGCACAAGCCGATTCTCTATCAACGGCGAAACTATCTTCCACTACATGGGTTGTTCTACTTTCTCTGAGTACACGGTTCTTCCAGAAATCTCACTAGCGAAAGTAAACAAAGAAGCACCACTTGAAGAAGTTTGTCTTCTAGGTTGTGGCGTAACCACTGGTATGGGTGCGGTATTAAACACAGCTAAAGTTGAAAAAGGCGACACAGTGGCAATCTTTGGTCTCGGCGGTATCGGTCTTTCTGCAATCATCGGTGCTCGCATGGCTGGTGCCAGCCGCATCATCGGTGTAGACATCAACGAAAGCAAATTCGACCTAGCGAAACAACTTGGTGCAACTGACGTAATCAACCCACAAAAATTCGACAAGCCAATTCAAGAAGTGATTGTTGAAATGACAGACGGTGGTGTTGACTACTCATTCGAATGTATCGGTAACGTAAACGTGATGCGCCAAGCACTTGAGTGCTGTCACAAAGGTTGGGGTGAGTCAGTCATCATTGGTGTTGCTGGTGCAGGTCAAGAGATCTCAACTCGTCCATTCCAACTGGTAACTGGTCGTGTATGGCGTGGCAGCGCTTTCGGTGGCGTTAAAGGTCGCTCTGAGCTTCCAGAAATCGTAAACCGTTACATGGCTGGTGAATTCGGCTTACAGGAGTTCATTACCCACACAATGGGATTAGCAGACGTCAACAAAGCGTTTGATCTGATGCATGAAGGTAAGAGCATCCGAACAGTTATCCATATGGATCAATAATGCTGCCTCAGGCTCTCCTTTTGGGGAGCCTGAATTCCTTCTGCTAATTAGAGAGTTTATTCATGACCATTGAAAATGTAAGCCAAGCCAAAGTGTTTGGCGGTTGGCACAAGCAATATACACACGAATCCAATGCCCTAAACTGCACCATGCGCTTCGCAATATTCTTGCCACCTAACGCAACGAAATCAAATCCCGTACCCGCGCTATACTGGCTCTCTGGTTTAACGTGTACCGATGAGAACTTTATGCAGAAAGCGGGCGCATTTCGTATGGCGGCCGAGCTTGGCATTGCGATCATTGCACCAGACACAAGTCCGAGAGGCGAAGGTATCGCTGACGACGAAAGCTATGACCTAGGAAAAGGAGCTGGCTTTTACCTTAATGCGACGCAAGCACCTTGGTCACTGCATTACTGTATGTACGACTATGTGACTGAGGAGTTGCCTGCGATCATCGAAAGTAACTTCCCAGTCTCTGACGTGAAGTCAATTTCCGGTCACAGTATGGGCGGCCACGGAGCGCTCACCATTGGTCTGAAAAATTCAGAACAGTACCGTTCTATTTCAGCGTTCAGTCCAATCAGTAACCCAATGCAATGCCCTTGGGGACAAAAAGCCTTTACTGCTTACTTAGGCAAGGAGCTTGAAAGCTGGAAGCAATACGATGCAAGTGAACTTCTAAAACAACAACAATCACCATTACCAATTTTGGTTGATCAAGGTGATGCTGATGGCTTCTTAAATGAGCAGCTTAGACCGGAAGCGCTGATTGCTGCGGCAAAAATACACGATTCAAACCTAACCTTGAGAATGCAACCAGGCTATGACCATAGCTATTACTTCATCTCAAGCTTTATTGAAGAGCACCTCAACTTCCATGCAAAATATTTGTTTGCATAGTTAATTTAAGTAAGCTCATGAAATAAAAAATAAAGTCACCAAAACTAGGTGACTTTATTTTCTTTACGTACTAACAAATACATATCTGAATATCGATGATTTAAATATGTAAAATAATGTAACTTAAGAACAAATTCGACGTCCATTTCTCGCCTTATTAAATTCTCATTTCCGACACAGTATCTTTATTAAAAATGAAACAAAGTTGCACTAAAAACCAATTAAATACCGCGAAATCATTACGAAACTCTACCATCATCCCAATACTCTGAGCTTTTAATTAAGAAGCAACTTAATAACCTTGACGTGACGTAAACCGACAGTTATTTTTGAAACATAACGTATTATAAAATCTCATCCGGTTGGCTCTATAATTATAAATAAATTACCGCTAGCACCTTTGTCCTAGCTAAGAAAAAAGAATAAAACTCAAAAGGGCATATGATGAAAAAGATAGTCGCGCTAGGTCTGTTTTTTGTTGCGCCATTCTTGTCTGCAAATACGATCGTATTTAGTAGTAGCCAGCAGCCTAGTGTCATACTGGAACTGGAAGAGATCCAAGCTTTACCTACCACTAGCTACACGATGACATTGCCTTGGCTTCCTGCCTCGTCAGAGTTTTTAGGCGTTAAACTCAGCACGCTTCTTACACACGTCTATGGAAAGGTACCAGAGCAGGTTGATATCAGCAGCTTAAACGACTATCACTCGACATTGTCCCGACAAGATATTCTTCGATATCAACCAATACTGGCTTATCAACAAGATCAGAATTACATAAAAGTCAGGAATAAAGGCCCTTTCTGGGTGATATATCCACTCAATCTCTATCCAGAGCTAAACTACAATAAATATCATGCGCAAATGGTATGGCAAGTAAATGAAATAAAAGAAAAATAATAAGAATGAAGTTATCAGAACCCTATTCTAAGAAACAAAGAATATTGCAATATTCTACCACCAGCAAAATGCTGCTGGTGGTGTTTGCCGTTTCTTTGCTTCTCGCGAATGTCGTGCTTTTACAGCAAACACGTTCACTCTCACAAAATTTTAATAACGAACAAAAACAAGCGACTTGGTTTTTATTCCAACTCTCCAAAGAACTATCAGAACTTGTCGGCGAGGCCAGACGGTTAGATGAAAACGTATTGAATATTGATGGTGCAGAGCTTCAATACGAGTTAGCGTGGAGTCGCTTTGACTTATTGACCAGTAGCACGAAAGCCAATAAGTTCTTTTCTCGGAACAACATGCACCTTTACTTCATTAACCTTTTTGAAGAGTTCAAAGAGCTAGAAAAACAACTAGTAGAAGCTAGAACAGGTGATAGCCAAGCTGCTGCTGCATTTTATCGTTCAACTCAAACACTATATTTAGGCTTAATAGACTTCGTTAATCAAAACTTCCGTCTAAGCAGTAAAGCTTATGAAGCACAAAAAGGTCAAACCCAGCGCTTAATGCAAGCACAATATATGTTGTTTGCGACGTTCGTTTTGTCGATTATCTCTCTAACTTATTTCTTTTATCGTGAATCCCATTTTCATAGAAAATTGGCGCTCAGCGACCCTTTGACGAACCTAGGGAACCGCAATGCACTATTCATTACCCTAAACAAATTTACTCAAGAAAAAAGGCCCTTTTCTCTCTGGATTCTAGATTTAAATGGTTTTAAAGAAGTCAACGACACACACGGACACCAAGTTGGCGACACTGTACTGCGGGAAATCGCTAGGCGGCTTAATTCTATGGCACTCAATGATTTTACTGTTTATCGCATGGGAGGAGATGAGTTCGCGGTTATCCTTGAAGGTGAACATCTCAATGAAGAGAACGTACGTGAGCAGATAGATACCGTCTTTGATGCACAAATATTAAACTCCGATAAAGTCTCAACACTTTCAACAAGCATGGGCTTAGCGCAATACCCTAAAGACAGTGACAATGTTGACTTTCTTATCAGCATAGCGGATAAGCGCATGTACAAAATGAAATTTCAACGTTAAACGGTATATATGATGAGAAAGTTCATGCAAGTACTGCTTCTACTGGCAGTCATTGCGGCAGGTGTGTTGGCTTGGGTATTTATTCCATCGCACGAAACCATCGGGCAAAAAACGCTTGAGCAGGCACTCAACGACGACTACAGCCTCGTTGGACATCGAATCTACTCAACCGATCCGGATGCTGGCAACCGATTCGGCTACTTCGTATTGGCAACGGGCCAGAGCATTGAAGAGCAAGAGCCGTTTTTGGTCACTTCGGATCAGTTTATTCGCATGGAGCAAACGGGTGATAATACCTTGTCTGTGACCATCAATGGCCGTATTTACCATTATCATAACGACTTGTGGGTGCCAAAATCAGACGGGAAATTGCAACACTTTTTAGTCAGCGCAACCGCCAAGTACGTACGCTAAAACGGGAACATTACTACCCCCTCCCACCACACACACAAAAAAAACAAAGCCCCGCATACACTGCGGGGCTTTTTACGTGAAGAAGAAAATAACATCGAATAAATGAGCGTTACTTCGCTAACACTTTCTCTTTAATCACTTTGAGTACCCCAGCCTCTTGGTTGCTTGGCGCAGAATAACGAGCAATTTTCTTAATCTCTTCGTGCGCGTTGGCAACCGCGTACGAATGCTCACTGACTTGCAGCATTTCGAGGTCATTGAGGTAATCACCAAACGTCATGGTTTCTGCCGGAGTAAAATTCATCGTCTCTTGAAGATGCTGAATGGCCGCACCTTTAGAGGCCTCGGCATTCATCACATCCAGCCAGATTTTTGCACTCACCACGACTTTATGCGTTGCGCCAAACTTAGCGTTCATGGTCGGAAACAGGAGCTCTTCCGAACCGTCAAAGTGACAAATTGCTACCTTAATAAACTCGTCTTCGACCTCAAGCAAATCCGGCACATATTCACAGCGGTGGTAGTACTTTTGAAATTCTTCCAGCGATTGCTGATCATGCGTTTCGATGTACGCCGAGTGCTTGCCACACAATACGATGTTCGCCCCGTCAATCTCACGAGCCGCTTTCACAATCTCCAACACTTCCGCTTTAGGAATGGTACAACTGTAGAGCTCTTTGTCTTGGTACATCACCAAGGTGCCGTTTTCAGCCACATACAACAGTCTGTCTTTGATTGGCGCGAACGTGTCTCGCAGGCTGTAATACTGACGACCAGACGCAGCGGAGAACAAAATGCCTTGCTCTTCCAGTTGCAAAAACAGATCGAAAAACTCTGGATCCAAACGACCGTACTGGTCAAGCAATGTGCCATCCATATCGGAAGCAATAAATTTGATGCAAACTTGTGACATTAACGAAAACTCTAAATGATGCTGCGAAAATATATCCATGTAAGGTACAGGATCTTGTATGAATCTCAAGTCGGGATGACGACGCTTTTCGCATTCACCAAGGGTGCTGTTTAAAGTAATCTTCACTGTGATCGATGAAAGCTCTCACCGCAGGAGACAAGTGTTTACGTGATGAATACAGCGCGTAAATGTTGAGATCATTTGGCTTCCAATCCGGCAACACCGACTCAAGCTGACCCGATTTGAGATAGATATTGCTCAAGTAAGTTGGCAACATCGAAATACCCATGCCTTGTAAAGCGCCATGCAATAACGCCGTGGCCTCATTGCTGGTTAGGCGACACTCAATTCCCACCGATTCGAACTGGTCGCCCTGAGACAAATGCCACACGTGACGCTCAAAGTTTTTGTATCCCAAACAGTCGTGTGAAGATAAATCTCGCGGATGCGCGATCGCGTGGTGAGTTTGTAAATATTGCGGTGATGCTACCAACACCGATTCGCACACCGCAATCGGCTTACCAATCAAAGAAGGATCGGGATCTGACGCAATTCGGATCGCCAGATCGATGCGTTGTTCGGTTAGATCACTCACTGAATCTTGCAGATCTATGTCGATATACACTTTGGGGTGCTTTTGCATAAAACTGTTTACTACGGGGATCAACTGTGAGAATCCAAATGAAGTACTAGACGCAAGACGGATTTTTCCGGACAGCTCACCATCAACGGCAATGTTCGACGTTAATGTATCGGCCTGTTTTAACCAGCGCTCAATCTGAGGCAAGCTGCGCTCCCCTGCGGTGGTGAGGGACACCTTGCGCGTGGTGCGGTGTAACAAACGAGTTTGCAGCCAGTTCTCCATCGCCTCTACATAACGAGTCACCATTGGCCGAGACATGTCTAACCGCTCTGCGGTCGCGGTAAAACTGCCAGAATACACCACATCCACAAACACTTTTGCTGCCGTTACTCTATCCATACATTTGATCGAAATAAGAAATAGTGATGCACATTATTGTGTATTTTTCCGAGCGTATCAATTTCCTAATATAGCTCCCGTTCCCAAGCCATGGTCGCTTGGCCCCAAATTCTTTAGGAGCTTATTATGAAAAAATTAACTTTGATTGCTGCATCCATTTTAATGGCAAGCCCTGTCCTAGCCTCTCCCCTTACTCTTGAGGTTTACAACGCCGACGGTAACAGCTTCCACGTAAACTCAACCTTGGTATACGGTGAGACTGACGCCATGGTTATCGACACTGGCTTCACCAAAGCTGACGCGATGCGCATTGCCGCTAAAGTGCTGGACTCAGGCAAAACGCTTAAAACCATTTTTATCAGCCAAGCGGACCCAGACTACTACTTTGGCGCAGAGGCCTTACACCAACAGTTCCCTGATGCGCAGATCATCACAACGCCTGCGGTTCAAAAAATTATTAAAGAGAAATTGGCTGGAAAGCTGGCGTACTGGGGACCAAAGCTTGGCGCAAACGCACCGGTAAAACCAGTGATCCCTGTCGCGTACGATAAAGCATCATTGGAGCTAGAAGGTCATAAGATTGAAATTCGTGGTAACCATGGCACATCAGCACACCGCCCTTACCTATGGATTCCAGATAACAAAGCGATTCTAGGTAACGTAGCCGTGTACTCAAACGTACATTTGTGGATGGCAGATGCCGCTGACCAGACCGCCATCAATGCTTGGGAGCAGCAACTTAGCGAGATGCTTGCGCTTAAACCTCAAGTGGTCATTCCTGGTCACATGAAAGCAGGCACAAAGCTGAACGCAGACACCATTCGCTACTCGCAACAATACTTGCAGGATTTTCAGCAAGCGAAAAAACACAGCAATAACAGCGTTCAACTCATTGACACCATGTCTGCGAAATACCCAGAAGCTCAATTGCCAATCGCGCTAGAAATCGGTGCGAAAGTGCATACTGGTGAAATGTCATGGTAACCGTGCATTACTTCTTCGATCCCATGTGTGGTTGGTGCTACGGGGCATCACCACTCATCGAAGCCTTGATGGACACCTCTCAATTTAAGGTAGAGCTTCATCCCGGCGGTATGATTGAGAAACGCGCGATTGAACCTGAATTTCGTCAGCACATCATCAACAGTGACGCTCGTATTGCAACCGAAACCGGAGCGACGTTTGGTGAAGCATATCTGCAACGCGTGAAAAGCGAAGATGCGTTTGTTCTTAATTCTTATCTACCAACACAAGCGATCTTGAGTGCGGAAAAAATGGGGCTGAATCCATGGCACATGCTAAAGGCCATCCAATCTGCGCATTATCAGCTCGGGTTAAAAGTGAATGAAGCATCGACGCTCAAAGCCATTGCAGAATCGCTAGGTTTAGCAAGTGATGCGTGGGAGCAAAACATGGCGTTAAGCGAAGCCGAACTAGATGAGAGAATTCGCTCTAGCCGACAATTGATGCGACAGTTACACGTTGGTGGTTATCCAACCCTGATTGCAGAAGTAAATGGCGAGTACTTGACCTTGCCGCACTCGACCTACTACGACAAACCGGCACAGTGGAAGCTTGCATTACAAAAACTGCGATAAGCTCTTCCCCACTCGCTCTTGTTCTTAATCCAAGAGCGAGTGCCAACACCGACATGGCAATCCTGACTCAAACAGGTACAATCCTCGCTCGATTTTTTACTCTCGCGGATACCCACCATGCACTCGCCTGAACATTGTTTTACTCGTTTTACTGCTGATATTTCTGGCTATGAATTGCCAACGCAGTTTACGTTTCCGTTCTACTACACGCCGCATCCTCTTTGCGTTATGGCCGCAAAGCAATTGCAACAGCACTTATTAGCGCAAACCGACTTCGAACACGATTTTGGTTTGGTTAATGAAGAAACGGGGCGAGGCAAAATGTTTGGCGTATTGCTGGTAGAAAACCCTCAAGGCGAACTCGGATTTTTAAGTGCGTTTTCTGGCAAAATTGCTGACCAAAACTTGATTCCAGGGTTTGTCCCTCCTGTGTACGACATGCTGACCGATGAAGGTTTCTTCCGCGCAGAAACGGATGCCATCAACGCCGCCAATGCGGAGTACAAAACCTGTGCCGCGAATCCGGAATTGGCAGATCTTAAAGCGCAAATACAAGCCGACCGAGCCGCTTATCAGCAAGAGGAGCAAACACAGCGCCAAGTGATGATTGACGGCCGCGCCGCACGCAAACGACAGCGTCAACAGGGAGAGCAAACACTCAATGCCGATGACCTCAAAATCTTATTGGATGAGTTGGGTAAGCAAAGTGTCGCCGAGAAAAACGTTCTCAAATACTTAAAGCAAGCGTGGGATGAAAAGCTTGCAATCAAAGAAGCGCGCTTGGCTGAGTTAGAGCAGCAACTTGCTCATCTGAAAGAACAGCGCAAAACGCTCTCCAACGCTTTACAGCACAAACTGCATAAACAATACCGCTTCCTAAACAGCCATGGCGAAACACGCGACTTGGTGGACATTTTTGCGGACACCACAAACCCAATCCCACCAGCAGGTGCGGGGGAATGTGCTGCGCCAAAACTGCTCCAATACGCATTTAAACACAGATTCAAACCGCTGGCGCTGGCAGAATTTTGGTGGGGTGTTTCGCCAAAGTCTGAGGTTCGCCAACACAAAAAATTCTACCCATCGTGCAACAGCAAATGTCAGCCGATTTTAGGCCATATGATGCAAGGGCTGGACGTCGAACCCAACCCATTGGCGGAGAATTGGGCAGAAGACAAAGAGCTAGAGATAATCTACCAAGACGACGCTATGGTCGTCGTCAACAAGCCCTCGGGCTTACTTTCAGTGCCGGGTAAAACCATCAAAGACTCTGCTTATACGCGCCTACAAGCGATGTTCCCTGATGTGGAAGGGCCGTTTGTGATTCATCGCCTCGACATGGCGACCTCTGGCATTTTGGTGTTTGCCTTAACTAAGCGCGCGAACAAAAGTCTGCAAAAACAGTTTATGTCTCGCGGCGTACAAAAACGTTATATGGCACTGCTCGAAGGCGTATTAAACGAGCCTGAAGGGGAAATTTCACTGCCAATGCGTGGTGACCCAGACGACCGCCCACGTCAACTGGTGTGTTTTGAACACGGGAAACATGCAGAAACCTACTGGCAACTGATTGAAGTCAAAGATGGACGCAGCAAGGTATACATGTATCCGAAAACCGGGCGAACTCACCAACTACGTGTACACAGTGCTCATCACATGGGGTTAAACATGCCGATGGTTGGTGATGGTTTATACGGCGAAAAATCGAATCGCTTACACCTGCATGCTGAGATGCTAGAGCTGGATCATCCATACAGCAAAGAGCGTATGGTGTTCCAAGCTGAGTGCGAATTCTAACGTCTTCCCGATTTTAAATAACAAAAAGGCACTGACTAACAGTGCCTTTTTTGGTTTCTAACAACAGAATAAGCGTGATGCGCGATACCGAAAACCGTTAGCTCACCTTAAACTTGGTCCACACCTGAGAGCGCCAACGCCTTGCCATGATGATACCACGTACCCATTCATCGAGTGCGATTGCCATCCAAGCCCCTAAAACGCCATAACCCAAGTGGATGCCAAAGATGTAAGAGAAAAGCACGCCTAGTCCCCACATACTCAAAATCCCCATTTGCACTGGGAACTTGATGTCACCCGCGCCTTTGAGCCCCGCGATAAAAATCAGGTTAAACACACGTCCAGCTTCGAGCAAAATTGAGCCCATGACTAACGAACTTGCCAATGCGAGTATTTCCGGTTGATCGGTAAATACGCGTAGAATCTCTTCTCTAAACAGGTAAATCAGTGTGGTTGCCGCCGTTGATGCCACAAATCCCACTAAGAAGTAGATTTGTACGCGTTTTAAAATGCTACTCACCCAACCTTTACCAATGTAGTAACCGGTCTGAATTTGCGCAGCCTGACCAATTGCCAGCGCGAAAGCAAACGAGAAACGGGCAATGTTTTGCGCATAAGTGAAAGCCGCCAACGATGCCGTCCCCATTTGCACCACAAAGTATACAATGCAGATTTGCGCCACGTTGTAAGACAGCACCTCACCCGCGTTCATGCCGCCGATTTTTAAGATCTTTTTGTAAATCTCTGCCGGTACTTGTTTCATAGTCGACATTGGTAGTTCAATGCTACTGCGAGCGAGAATAAACCATAACATTAACGTACCGATGACTTGGCTGACGACGGTTGCTATTGCTACACCTTGCACACCATACACAGGTAAACCGAATGGCTGGTAAAGCGCAATATAGTTACCAATGATGTTGAATACACCCGAGATCAAATTCACCACCATTGGGGAACGTGAATAACCATGACTACGCAGAATAGTTGTAAAAACAACGCCAATCGTAACGTTAAACGTCATCGCACCGCTTATCAGCAGATATTCATGAGCGTACTGCTCGACTTGCGCTTCCAAGCCGTAATACGGGAGTAGATATATCGCACCAAGCACGGCAATCACACTCAATAGCACACCGACGAGCACAGACAACGCAATACTCGCAACACCAACGCTCACTGACTCTTGCTCGCGTCCAGCGCCATTGTATTGGGCAATCAAAATCCCCGTACCGCTGCTGACAAACGTCGAAACGATGATTAAAAAGAAGGTAATCTGCGTGATCACACCAACAGCGGATACGGCTTTGTCTGAGTAGCCACTCAGCATGAACACGTCACTGGTTCCTAAAGCCGTCCGTAGCAAAATTTCGACAAGAATTGGCCAAGCTAATGCCACGATGGACATTCGTTGGTTGATGTTTTGGCTTTTAGGCATGCTTGTAACCTTTCCTACAACTAAAAACTGCCTCACAATATTTGTGAAGCAGTTTAAAAATAGTGACTCGAACGAAGCTCGATATGAGGTTGTGATTTAGCGCGGATTCTAGTCGCATATTGGTCATAACGACAACAATATTTCGCCCTGTTTCGGAAAAATATTTCTAATGCATTTTCGAAACGACATATGCCTTGACGATACGTAGAGCAGAGATTGGTGAACAATACTCTCAATCAACGAGCACCGAACAGAATCAGGATAATCAATAGAAATATGTCTAACTAGATACATTACTTTGAATTATCAGTCCAACCATATAGAGCCATGAAGAACCGTCATGAAAACCTGCATGCGCCACCATTCCTCTTTGAACACTCGCACCAAATCACACTGATGGCTTTGCACTAAAAATGACTGATATCACATTTGGAAACTTTGTTGTTCTATTTATCGCGAAAATACCGCCTAGAATAAGCGTACACGTTAATTAAGCAAGGATACGTAATGTCGACATTGGCTGGGGCGCGCTTAGAAGAAATGGCGGACATCCGCTCAACAAGAAAAAAGAAAATTGTCTTTTTATGCTCCAGTATCGCCGCTGCCTGTTTAACTTATGGTTCCATTGCTCAATCACTTGAGAATAACTGGGGTTTAAGCTTTTTCCATGCTTTGTGTGCCTTGGCATGCTTAGCAATCAGTTATGTAATAAAAGTCCAGCGGCACCATCAATACGCCGACTTATGGCTAAGTGCTGTCTTAATGTTCGAAGGGTTATTGTTACTTCTGTATAACGACGCTCCGTCAGGCAAGATGCTATGGCTATATCCTATTGTCGCCACTCTGGTATTAATTAATGAGTTTAAGGTCGGTCTGCTGTTCAGTGGCACCTACATTTTACTGATCTTTTTTGGGGTCGCTTTTTTAGATCGACTGCCAACAGCCACAGAAATCATAGAGCGGAGATTGATGCTGACCCTGATAGCGACCGCGTTTGTGTGTCACACGTTCTCGTATTACTACACGAAAGTCCTCAATTACATTCAAACACTGTATCGTGAGGGGATTGAGGAGTTAGCATATTTTGACCAGCTCACTGGGCTTGCCAATCGCTGGAGCTTTGAAACTTGGGCGCGCGCAAAGCTCGATGAAATCAAGCACTCATCTGATGACAGCATCACCGCATTGGTCTTTCTCGATATCGATAACTTCAAGCACATCAACGACACCTACGGGCACGATATTGGTGACCAAGTACTTCAAGCCTTCGCAACTCGATTAAAAAATAACATTCGCAACAAAGACAGAAAAACCGATAAACACGACTACTCCATCGCTCGATTTGCGGGCGATGAATTTGTAATCATGCTTTACGATGTAAAAAGTAAAGATGACCTCGACAGCATCCTAAAACGGATCGTGAATCTGTTTCCGACAGGTTACCGAAGCTACGATATGATTAACGAGTTAACAATGAGTGTAGGTGCTGCTATCTATAAGCAAGATGCAAAGGATTTGTCTGAATTGACTCGATGTGCAGATAAAGCAATGTACGCAGCTAAACATACTGGTAAAAACCAGTACGCCTTTTATGAGCACTGCAATACGGAAGAACAGTCAACATCTGATGCACCAGCGGTACCAGAAGCTTGCTAATGACTAAGCGAACACATGCATCACCCAAAGCCCCACAACGAGGAATACGATTAACCACACTACTTGCAACGTTCTGTTCGGCTTGTCTTGCTGACGAGTGGGGTGATCTTTAAACGCACGGCCCTTCATTTTGCCCATTAAGCTCTTTCCTAGAGCACGTCGATAAAATTCACGTCTCTTATGAGCGGCATTGGCAACTTCGGTAAAGCGCTGTCTTTGCTCATTGGTGAGATCTTTGTCCTCGTAACGAGGAGGGAGATCAGAATGCTTGCGTTGTACTGCCATCACTTCCTCCCTGGTCGATGGGTACATTTTTATTAAGTATATACCCAAATAACCAAAAAGATGCGTTATAAGTGAAGCACATAGACGAAAAAACCACCCGAAGGTGGTTTTATGACGAGCAACAAATGAACGCTAGAAGTACTCACATAAATACGCAGTCGCTTCTTTCACTTGAAGCTCAAATGAAGAATTACCTTCCACTTCAAAAAACTCACCACTTTGATAAGTCGTCCAATCGCTCTCGCCAACACGCTTGACCACAAGCGCACCTTTTACAACCGTCATACGCTCTGGTGCTTGAGTACCAAACGTGTACTCACCAGGAAGCATCACACCAACGCTAACATCCTGATCTTTCTGGTTAAAGCCCAGTGATTTTACACTACCAGCAAAATAGCTATTTTCCTTAATATTCATTATTGGTTTCCTTATCAAAAGTCCGCTCTTTTTTACCTTGTTTCTTTCCGTTACTCAAGCTTTGAAAGCCATTAAACTCAACGTAATAACGCACATCCTTTGCTACTGAGCGAGAACCTCTTTTCACGAGGATTAATCAGGCGACCTAAACCGATCAAGAAAAACTGCGAAGTAATGAATGTGAGCAAACAACAAAACCATCAATAAGATGTGTATCTGAATGTAAAAGTGGACATTAGATCATAGTTTCGTCGTCTCAATGGCGGGATTGTTTGTTTTTAAAAAGGAAGGTTTCCACCATGTTAAAAAAGTGGAGAAAATTAGATCTATGACGGACTCGACTCGCCGAAGGCGAAAAGCACGACAAGAACCAAAACTTTCATTTTTGGCTCGCCACCAATCCAAAATCCTCAAGAGTACATTTGTCTGCTTCGGGATGGGTCTGTTGACGTTTTTTGGCTATCAAATCCACCTTTCCTATCAAGACCACATTGATCCGGAAAAGGTGTACGGCGAATGGATTGAGATTGGCGCGCCACCCTACCAAACAGAACGTCTCGTTTTCACTGAAGATGGGGTATACCGAAACCATCGACTCATTACGACGGAATTTGAATTCGATGGCAAGGTCATCACGTTGAATACCGGATTAGGAAAGACAGCGTATCAGATCTCAGGCTCTCATCTTTCACCTCAAATACGCCGTATTGAACCTCTTATTCCAGATCAGCGATTCATTCGTAAAGGATTTGAGCATACCGTTCAGGGCTCAGAAACCGGCGCAGCCTCTAAACGTCGTGCCGCGTTGAGTGAACACTTCAGCCGTGACTAGTACGTCTTCACGGCTATTTTTCCTTTCAATTCTCTTTCTATATCAATGAAACAAAACCTTAATAAACAACAAAATAAGGCCTTCATCGCATTTAACTAACTCGTTACTGAGTAAACAATAATTTTAGTTTCTGCTGAGATTTTATAAATTATTGACTCAGTCTGACACTTTCTGTGTAACAGAGTGCGAGTTTTAGTTAAGTTCTCTCAAGTGCCTCGAAAACCGTCTTAATTTTTTTTGACGAAAAAAAACTCTCTGAAATGCTGAGTGTGATGCTTTTGCACGTGGAGTAAATCCAATCATCTTATCTGGTGCAAGAGCAGCCTATGTTCTAGGTAGAACATGAATCCAAGGATTGAGAGAGAAGTTATGATTCGATTTAACCTATGTGCAGCTGGAGTTGCTTTAGCGCTATCAGGTGCTGCAGTTGCGGCTCCAACCGCACCAAGTATCGATATGTACGGTTCCAACAACCTTCAGTTTTCTAAAATTGAACTCGCGATGGAAACCACGTCAGGCTACTACGACATGGTGAAATACCATGAGCAAGCGAAGATCACTGTTAAATTTAACCAGTGGAGTGGCACACCTGGTGACACTTACAACGTCTATTTTGATGGTGTAAAAGTAGCAAGCGGCCCTATCACTGGTAGCCAAACAACAGCTTCGTTTGAATACGGCCAAGGTGGCTTATACCAAATGGAAATCGAAGCATGTGATGCGACAGGTTGTGCGAAAAGCGCACCAGCTGAAATCACAATTGCAGATACCGATGGTTCTCACCTGAAGCCACTAACGATGAATGTTGATCCAAACAACAAAACCTACAATACCGATCCAAGCGTCGTGATGGGTACGTATTTTGTTGAATGGGGCATCTATGGCCGTGACTACACAGTCGATAATATGCCGGTCGACAACTTGACTCACATCCTTTACGGTTTTATCCCAATTTGTGGCCCAAATGAGTCTGTGAAGTCTGTTGGCGGCAACAGTTTCAACGCGCTACAAACTGCTTGTACAGGTGTGCCTGATTATGAAGTCGTTATCCATGACCCTTGGGCTGCTTATCAGAAGAGCTTCCCACAAGCTGGTCATGAATACAGCACGCCTATCAAGGGTAACTACGCAATGCTAATGGCATTGAAACAACGTAACCCTGATCTAAAAATCATCCCATCGATCGGTGGTTGGACACTGTCTGACCCATTCTTCGATTTCGTGGACAAGAAAAACCGAGACACATTCGTCGCATCAGTTAAGAAGTTCCTGAAAACTTGGAAATTCTACGATGGTGTTGATATCGACTGGGAATTCCCTGGCGGCGGCGGTGCAGCAGCCGATAAGGGCGACCCTGTAAACGATGGCCCAGCATACATCGCACTGATGCGTGAACTGCGCGTAATGCTTGATGAATTAGAAGCTGAGACAGGCCGTACTTACGAGCTAACGTCCGCTATCGGTGTCGGTTACGACAAGATTGAAGACGTAGACTACGCAGATGCGGTTCAGTACATGGATTACATCTTCGCAATGACTTACGACTTCTACGGCGGCTGGAACAACGTTCCTGGTCACCAGACTGCGCTTTACTGTGGTTCATTCATGCGTCCTGGTCAGTGTGACGGTAGTGGCGTTGATGAGAACGGCGAACCGTACAAAGGTCCTGCTTACACAGCAGATAACGGCATCCAACTTCTTCTTGCTCAAGGCGTTCCTGCGAACAAGCTAGTACTTGGTACAGCAATGTACGGTCGTGGCTGGGAAGGCGTAACTCCAGATACACTCACAGATCCAAACGACCCAATGACAGGTACTGCTACAGGTAAACTGAAGGGCAGCACAGCACAAGGTGTTTGGGAAGATGGCGTAATTGACTACAAAGGCATTAAGTCATTCATGTTAGGTGCAAACAACACTGGCATTAACGGCTTCGAATACGGCTACGATGCACAAGCAGAAGCACCATGGGTATGGAACCGTACTACGGGCGAGTTGATCACATTTGATGACCACCGTTCAGTGCTAGCAAAAGGTAGCTACGCGAAGTCTCTTGGTCTTGCTGGTCTATTCTCTTGGGAAATTGACGCGGATAACGGCGACATTTTAAACGCGATGCACGAAGGTATGGCTGGTGGTGTGGTACCTCAACCAAACCGTAAACCAACCGCAGCCGCTGGCGCAGATCAATCGGTAACAGGTCCTGCAAGTGTGGTTCTAGATGGCAGCCTGTCAAACGACTCTGACGGCACCATCGCAAGCTACGCTTGGGAACAAGTATCTGGCACGGCAGTGGTACTAACAGGTGCAAACTCAGCGAAAGCAAGCTTTGATGCAGCAGAAGTTACTGTTGAAGAGCAATTAACTTTCAAGCTGACGGTGTCTGACAATGAAGGTGCAACGGCATCTGACCTTGTTGTAGTAACTGTGAAGCCAGCAGGTGTGGTTGACCCAGTGAACAACGCGCCAGTAGCGCAAGTTGTTGCTCCAGCAACAGCAAACGCTGGTGACGTTGTGGTTGTAGATGCATCTGCGTCTAGCGATGCAGACAACGATACCCTGACATTCAACTGGACTCTACCTCAAGGTCTGAATGCAACGGTTGAAGGCTCTAAAGTCACGTTCACTGCTGCGGAATACCCGCAAGACACAAGCTTAAGCTTCACTGTAAGTGTGAGCGACGGTAAAGCGTCTTCATCGGCAAGCGCGACAGTGGTTGTTGCACAGCACGCAACCGATCCGAACCCTGGTACTTGTGACAACGCATGGGATGCGAGCGCAGTGTACACAGGTGGTAACCAAGTGACTCACGCAGGTAAAACGTGGGAAGCGAAATGGTGGACTCAGGGTGACGATCCTAGCCAATCTGGCGAATGGGGCGTTTGGAAAGAAGTTGGCGTAGCTAACTGTAACTAATTTCAGCCTTGCAGACTTTCTGCTAAATAAACAAAGGACAGCTTCGGCTGTCCTTTTTGGATTTAACCTCTTAACGAGAAGAGCAACACCAGAGACGAAAAAATCTGAGGTGTTACTTTCAAATCGAATTAGCGCAAAACGGAGCGAGTCAATCAGTAAAAGTAAGGGTTACCAAGCACTATCGAGCAAACGGTCAAAACTACTGAAGACTTGCTCACACTTCATCACTCGACCATGCCCCTGACCTT
Organism: Vibrio sp. 1557; assembly: GCF_033340175.1. Classification (NCBI taxonomy): domain Bacteria; kingdom Pseudomonadati; phylum Pseudomonadota; class Gammaproteobacteria; order Vibrionales; family Vibrionaceae; genus Vibrio; species Vibrio sp. 1557. The sequence continues at coordinate 61,624 of NZ_JAWOVZ010000003.1, forward strand.
GTGTTGTCACTAACTCAACGTTTTTAATCTCTTCAGCCGCTTTTGCCGAGACACTGTATTTGGTGAACTTGTCTTGCTCATCATGAATAATAATGGTGTGAGACGGACGCTCAGACAAACGCTTCATCGGATCAATGGACTGTAACGGATAACCAAATTGGTCTTCAACTTCTGAAACCACAGCATTAAAAAGCTTCATCGAGTAACCGGAACGTGCAATGCTACCGAATAAGTTCTCTACGTAATTTAATACCGGAGCAATAAGCAGCAAAGGCTTGTTTTCTAATTTACTGTGCCTACACTCAAGAGCAGAAGCGGTGCCCATGCTGTGCCCAACTAGGCCAACAATATCCTCGACCGTATCCAACACATCTTCTAATCCTCTGACAAACCCCGGAATGTGCCCATACTGCCCCTCACTCTCACCATGTGCCGGATGATCGTACGCCAAAGCAGTAAACCCTTTCGACGCAATATGTTCCATCAGTGGATAAAACTGACTTGCCGTTCCAGACCAACCATGAGTTAGCACCCAAATAGGTCCAGAGCCCAAAGTATAGGTTTTGATGATGCCTGCATGCCCTTTAATTTCACCTTTGATAAGCCCTTGAGGTTCAATATTTTTAGGTTGCGTACGAGCAGGTGTCAGAAGAAGCTTGCGCGCGGTCTTCTTTGCATGTGACGGGGCCAGTGTATGGTGTAACCGAGTACTAATGTTCACCAAACTGCGCTTAATACTGAAACGTTGCGATGTATTAAAGTAAATTTTTTCACTCATAATCATGTCCTTAACTATCAGCTTTGCACAAAATAGAACGGTCGTGCTTTTTATGCTGATAAGAAAGAGCGAACTCAGCCGCTCTTGTGATTTTATGTCTACGAATCTGGGAAGCGATTAACCGATATTAGTCTTTCCAGCGAGAAAACAAGTTGTCGATCCCTTGCCAAAACAGACGCAAGCTTTCTTGCTCACCTTTAATTGAGTAAAAAACATGCGCACTCAAATAGAGACCGTACAAATCAAACGTTGCTTGGCGTGTATCTAAGTCTGCTGCAAATTCTTGCTTCTCTTTGCCTTTCGCTATTTGGATCTCCAAATAACTCAGCCAAGTGTCTATGGATTTACGCAGTCCGGCCTGAAGCGGGCAATCTTTATCTGCCGTATCATTCCAAGCGTCAAGAAACATACAACTTCCTTGGAATGCGTGATTCCAAGTCATCCAAGAGTCGAGCAACCCTCGAATTTTACGCTCGATATTGCCATCCCCGAGTTCTCGAGCAGGCTCAATAACCCGATCAGCGAACACTTTATTGGCGTGATCAAGCACCGATAGCTGTAAATTCAACTTCGAATTAAAGTGGGCAAACAGACCACTTTTCGACATACCGCATTGCTTGGCTAACTCTCCAATCGTAAGACTTTCTAATCCGTCTTCGCTGGCGATCTCAAAAGCCCGCTGCAGAATAAACTCTTTTGTCACTTTTCCTTTTTGCATAGTCTTATTTTTAGCACGATCGTTCTTTTTTGCAATCTCGAGTTAACTGGTCTAACCATTATTCAGTGCTATTTTCGACTCACGAATCAGGTATTAATTGCGTTAATAGGTTAATAATTAAGAAGTTTGAAGTAAGTCTTAATTTTCAAAACAGCTTCAATGTAAGCGCAAGTCTGTTGACTTTTTCACGTATTACTTCAGTAACAACCTGCTATTTTCACCTAAGTTTTTTATTTAGGTAAACAATGTAATGGCAAAGAAACAAAAAATAGCCAGCTTAGAGTTTGCACGTATCATTGCGATGCTTGCGATTGTGGGTTTGCATTGCCAGATGGCACTGACTTACTGGCAGTGGAATGGGATACCATGGGTTGGCTATATGCTCAACCAACTGGCTCGTTTTGCTGTTCCGCTGTTCTTTCTCATCTCGGGTTATCTAATCCAGCCGAAGTTGAGTCACTCACCTATCGATACTCTTAAGAACTACGCCAAACCGTTAATGAAGGTTTGGCTCATTTGGAGCATGATCAGTTTACTGATGCCATTCCAATGGCAGACGGTCGCTGAGGCAGGGTATCTCGCCGAAAGGCAAGGTTATTGGGGGTACTTAATGTCAACCCCGATCAATTCACTCATCGAAGGCGGACTCGTTCATCTGTGGTTTATTCCGGCTCTGGTCATTGCCGTAGCGTTAATTGCCTTTCTCGTGCATATCAATATGGCGCAAATGATACTGCCAACTGCAGTATTGCTATACATATACGGGGTCTTTGCTGGCAGTTACGCGACCATTACCGACCTGCCAGCGCCTTTCTTTACTCGTAATGGGCCTTTTTTCAGCACGTTGCTAGTTGTTCTGGGTTATTTCGCACGAGAAGCGCAGTGGCGGTGGTCGCGAAACAATACGGTTCGATGCATTATTCTTGGCATGGCACTGCATTTTGGTGAAGCTTACTGGCTGATGCAACATGACATCGCTTTCAACTCGCACGACTTCCTATTCGGTACCGTTATCTGGGCTGTAGGTGTCTTTATGTGGCTTTTGGCTCACCCTCATTTTGGCGACATGCCTTGGATCTTCAAACTATCTCCTAGCGTGTTAGGGATATATGTTAGCCATCTGCTTATCATAATTGTCATGATGAATGTCGCTGGATTTATCGGGCTGCAACACCTCGCAAAAGATGTGTTTATTTATCCTGCAACGATTGTTGCAACCATACTGCTTGTGAAAGCAATCGACGCTTCACCGTTGAAAAAATGGCTCCTACGCTAAATGCATTCAGCTCTAGATATAGCTAGCTTTAACTCAAAAGGATTAGAGCTAGCCAGTTAAAAATGAGATTTCTCTCTCACTGACCAATTTTTGACTTTCTAATCCTTCAGAATTTGCTTTCACTCACAAAAAACATTGTTCATTTCCTTTAAATTGGCTCGACTATTACAACATTGCTCATTAAACGGAGGCTGTATGTGGGCAGGTCAAGGACTCGTTCCTTTTTTAGAGATTAGTCACTGGTTAACTTACGGTTTATATGCCGCTGCGGTTTTATTCGGCGCAGCAAGCATTGCGTCACTCAGAAAATAGTGGCGCACACTATCATTTCCTAACTCCTACTGTTAATTCGAGCTCTCTCACAACTAACTCATTCATTTGTGGCTAATATTTCTCCAACCAGACAAAGGAGAAATGTCTATGCCAATCTATCCAATTGTGGCTTTCTGCTGTTTGTTGTTCTCTAGCGCCACCTTTGCTGCATCAACCAATGAACTGAACCTTGTTAATTCTGGTGTCGGTTACGCGGCTCTGATTATCTTTTCGATCGCTTACATACTGGTTATGTTGGAAGAGTATCTGAAAATGAGAAAATCCAAGCCAGTGCTGCTCGCTGCAGGATTAATTTGGATTCTGATTGGCTACACCTTTGCTCAGCACAACCAGCCTGAAATCGCCAAATCCGCACTAGAACACAACTTGTTGGAATACGCCGAGTTGCTGCTGTTTTTGCTCGTGGCGATGACTTACATCAACGCAATGGAAGAACGCAAACTCTTCGATGCCTTACAGGCGTGGATGGTTGGTAAAGGTTTTGGATTCAAAAAGTTGTTCTGGCTGACGGGGTTTCTCGCTTTTGTCATTTCACCGATTGCCGATAACTTAACTACGGCCCTTTTGATGTGCGCTGTAGTGATGAAAGTCTCTGGTGATAATCCTAAGTTCGTCAATCTTGCTTGTATCAACATTGTTATCGCAGCCAACGCTGGCGGTGCATTCAGCCCATTTGGGGATATTACAACCCTGATGGTGTGGCAAGCTGGTCATGTCAGCTTTGCTGAGTTCATTCCGTTGTTTGTACCGTCATTGGTGAACTACTTGGTTCCCGCGTTTTTGATGTCACTGTTTGTTCCAAACACAAAACCGAATACGATTCACCAACACGTTGAGCTAAAACGCGGGGCAAGGCGTATTGTCGCGTTGTTCATTCTGACGATTGCCACCGCAGTCTCTTTCCACGCCTTGCTGCACTTCCCACCCGTTATGGGCATGATGATGGGCTTGGCCTACTTACAGTTTTTCGGATATTTTTTGCGTCAAACTCTTAAACACTCACTCGCAAAAAAAGCAGCTATGGCAATTGCCAATGGCGATGATCAGGCATTGAAGCGCTTAGGCTCAGTGGTTCCGTTTGATGTGTTTCATCGTGTGTCTCGAGCCGAATGGGACACCTTGTTGTTCTTCTACGGTGTTGTGATGTGTGTTGGCGGTTTAAGTTTACTTGGCTACCTCGAACTGGTTTCAAACGTCATGTACACGCAATGGAACCCAGTCTGGGCAAACGTAATGGTTGGTGTCCTATCTGCAATTGTCGATAACATTCCGGTTATGTTTGCTGTACTGACCATGGAACCAAGCATGTCGATGGGCAACTGGCTACTCGTCACATTAACCGCAGGTGTCGGGGGCAGTTTGCTTTCCATTGGCTCCGCGGCAGGCGTCGCTTTAATGGGAGCCGCGCGTGGACAATACACCTTCTTTGGCCACCTAAAGTGGGCTCCCGTCATCGCCTTGGGTTATGCCGCCAGTATTGCGGTACACTTGTGGATGAATAGCGGTTTATTTACTTAAAAACACCTAGAATTAGTCACTTAACTTGCAATGTAACCTAACGGTCGGATGGATGGTTAACGCCATCCATCACTTCAATCGCTCCCAACTCATATGGGTTGACGCCCTCTAAGCAGCCGACATTATAGCCATACTCACTCGGGTCAGAACGACGCTGATGGTGCGTATAAATACCGCACTCGCCACAGAAAAAGTGCTTCGCAGTGTGTGTATTAAATTGATACTGCTTCAAGACTTCTTCGCCTTGCACAATACGAATACCGTTCAAAGGTACAGACGCGACAATCGCGCCACGACGTCGACACATAGAACAGTCACACCGTCTCGGCTTCTCAATACCATTGGGTAACGCCAGTTCCAGCTCAACTTTTCCACAGTGACAACTCAGTCGATGTAATGTGCTGATTTGGGTGTTGCCAACTTTCTTAATCATAACTTTTCCTTGTTGTTTTTCTATCTGTGTACATTATGTTAAACAGGTTAATATCATCATAATCTCGTCCAAAAACTCGACATCCATCACTTTTCGCGACATTTTATTGGCCGATTTGTTAGTTGCTATTTTGGCGACTGTCTATCGCGTCCGTGAGACGTGTTATCTCCGGCGCGGTTTTTAAACCAAGGAAATTAATTTATGGACAAAGATCATAGCCTAAGAGAGAACCTCTTGGCTCTGACGCTCGGCAGTGCGTTGGTGTCACTTGGGGTGATATTTTTTAGCAAAGTAGGATTGCTCACTGGCGGTACGGCTGGTTTGGCGATCTTCCTAACCAAAGTGAGTGACTTCAGTTTTGGTCAGATATTTTTCGCGCTTAACCTCCCTTTTTATATTTTATCTGTGATGCGCATGGGTTGGCGCTTCACTATCAATACCTTTATTGCGGTTTCGATTGTCTCTTTTGCGGTCGATCATCTGCATCATGTGATTGAGATTTCACGAATCGAACCTTTCTATGCGGCACTTTTGGGTGGTGGGCTGATTGGAATCGGTATGTTGGTAATTTTCCGTCACAAAATGAGTTTGGGTGGCTTTAACATTCTAGCGTTGTACCTTCAGGAACGTTTTGGAGTTCGAGCGGGTAAAGTTCAAATGGCGTTAGATTGTGCCATCGTGGTGATGTCACTGTTGATTGTAGATGTGCACCTTATCGCTCTATCTGTTCTAGGTGCCATCGCTACGAACTTGATTTTGGCGATGAACCATAAACCAGGACGATACCAAGCAAAAGCGCAAGCAGCATAATCATCGCTGCATAGTCAACAACCCTAAAGCCCCCAGCCAGTCGCTCGGGGCTTTTTTCATTCAACGCGAAGATCACGTCAACGAGCTCGTTTTGCAGTGCTGCTGCATCTCTTCATCCAATTTAGCTTTATATTTCTGGCTAAGATGGAAGTGTACTTGCATCAGCAAGTCATGTGCGTGGAACAGCTCAAGCGCGTCGCTACCATGTTGCTGACAAATATCTTCACAGCGCTCAGCATGCACTTTGGCTTCTTGCGGTTTATCCGCTTTAAGCAAGCTCATCGCTAAGCGATACTCTGCGCGCTCTTCTTGCATCCAAACCCCAGCCACTTTCCAATAGTCTAGCGCGAGTGTTGCTGCTTCTAACATCTTCGATTTTTCCATGGACGTGCGCTCAGCCAGCGCTTCGTACTGACATGCTAAGTTGTTTGCAGTGATCGCTATAGCGCGCGCTAATGGCCCTTCTGCATCGTTCGGCGTCATTCCTAACGCTGCTTTCACCAACCATTGACTCGCCAGTTCAAGCTGAGCAAGTGCAGAAAGTTCATTCGAAATCAAAGCGTAAACTCGGCGTTGTTCTTGCTCTTCCAATAATTCCATATTGTCAGTGCCATCTACGAAATAGCGCGCAACGGCAATACTGCGTTGAAATGCCAAACTCTCAGCAACCTTGCGTTCATCAAAGTGCTCTAAACAAGTAAGAAACTGTTCTGGGCACTGGAGATGCCCAATAGCGGTATGCAGCATCAATGCGAATATTCGCTCGATTTGGGTAACGTCTTCCACCTCGCTCAGAGCCGTTTCTAGCTGAGCATAAACTTGTTCGGGATTTTCCTCGTGATGCTGCCAACACTCACTCATGAAGGCATCAAAATCCGTTTTGAAAGGCATGTCCTTATTGTCCTTTTTCTATTCGTATAACGAATATGAAACTCTATACTATCGTTACCCCTGTGTAGCACGCTTAATCCCAATATGAGAATCGCCTCACTTAAAGCGGTGTACCTTGCTCCAGCGCGAGCAAACGTTGCTTGCGCTCCACTCCACCTGCATACCCAGTCAGTTTTCCGCTTTTGCCAATAACGCGATGACAAGGTACCACGATAGAAATCGGATTCTTCCCGTTTGCTAACCCAACAGCACGCACAGCTTTAGGGTTACCTATCGCATTCGCGAGATCTTGATAGCTCCACGTTTCCCCATATGGAATGGTCGTTAGTGCCTGCCAAACTTGATTTTGAAAATCAGTGCCTGTCGCTGCAAGGGGCAAGTCGAATTCGTTGCGCAGACCAGCAAAGTATTCATCCAGTTGGGTGACAGCTTGGCGCAAGACCGGATGCTGCTCGTCTCGCACCCCCAGCTCACTCGGCTTAGTGGTGCATGTTTCAAACCAAATGCCAAGTAAGCCCTCAGCGTTCGATTGGATAGTCACCGTTCCTAGTGGACTCGGCATTTCGGTATAAAATGTTTTCATGATTGATTCCATAAGTGAAACGTCGCGTAGCTTCCCCAAGGGGCCGCAGTGTGCGTATTCAGTGATGGGTAACGCTGCATCGCCTTTTTCACCACTAAGTCTTTATCTAGAAAGCAATCGGGTTGAGATTGCCCTCGCAGTTGAGCATAACTGACGGTCCAAGGTCCAATGCCTTTCAAAGCTAGCCACTGTTGGGGGTCAGCTTCTGAGTTGTCCTGCATAAACTGGGCGAAGCGCACTAGCGTCTCTTTACGGCTTTGCGGCATGCGCAAAAAGCTCACGTCGGCGTTCGCAATATCACTGGGAGTCGGGAAAAAACGTTTTTCTGACTCTCCACTAAGTGTGGCCACCAATAAGTTAAGTTGACCAATCGCAGCTTTAACCGACACTTGCTGGCCTAAAATCGCTCTAACCCCTGCTTCCCATGCACTCCATACACCAGGAATACGAATACCTTTACTCGACACGAGCCCAGGCGCAACATACTCCAAATGCTGCTCAACAGTACAAATATCAGCGTCAAGATCGAACATACGACGAATGTCAGACACCAAGTTTTGCAGCTTCGTTACGTCTTCAATTTCAAACGCCAGTTCTAAGTATCCTTCACCTTTTGTCGCTTTAAACCAGGCTTTGCTGTTATCCAAAAAAACGTTGCGCTGATAACTCTCATCCCTCACCTGCTCGACCCCCTCAACCGCTCGTAAACGATAGAAGTCCAACATGTGCGACCAATTCAACTCACCTCGATAAGGTAAGGCAATTCGATTGCAACCCGCACCATCAAACTCTTTACGGCGTACTTGAGAAGGCGTTAGTTTGAGAAACTTTTGAAAAGCATCGTTAAAGCGGCGCGTACTGTTAAAACCTGACGCAAACCCCACGTCGGTGACCGACATAGAGCTGGAGTGAAGCAACTGTTTGGCGAACATTAGTTGCTGATATTGCGCATACTGCTTGGGTGACATACCTAGATACTGCTCAAACAACATACGTAAGTAACGGTCAGAAATCCCAACACGCTCAGCCAACTCAGACACCGAATGGTGATGCAACTCCCCTCTATCAATTAACGAAATCGCTCGTTGAAAGGTCGTCTCGACACCTTTCCATGCCCAAGATCCAGGCGCGCTGTCAGGTCGACAGCGTAAACACGGACGGTACCCTGCTTGAAGGGCTTGCGTCTTATCAGCGAAATACTCAACATTTTCTTCTTTAGGCAAATTTGCCGGGCAAATCGGACGACAAAAGATTCCCGTTGTTTTTACCGCCACATAAAATCGCCCATCAAAACGACTGTCTCGCGCGACTCGCGCCTTGTGACACTGCTCGAAGGTCAGTGAGGTATAGGGGTGAATAAACATAGTGCTTTCCTTGCTCATGCCTTTTGTCATTTATTGTTCATAGGCATCGTTCAATATAGTGTTATTGTAGCTTGCTTAAGCGCCCACAATTAGCCACTTTCGGAACTCAATATTGAGATTTATTGGCATTAGCGCTTTTGTACACTAAAGTTAGATCCAGAACATCACAACAACGTCGGCTAAAGGGAATTGGCATGGACTTACATACTTGCGTAATTGTATTAAGAAACCAAAAGGTTATTACCAGTAAATCCGTAGATCATTCTATTGGAATTATCGAAAGAGACTCAGATAACGAGATCTCAGAAATTCAGATTAATGCGACGGATGGACGTAATATTCGAACTTATCACTACAACAATGTAGAGGAGTCATTAGAGAGCTTAATGAACCTCTGACGGTTTTCTTTAACACACCTTTCTCCCTTGTTAAAAGCGAAAGCAATAGAGCACAGTACATGTGCTCTTTTTTTTGTTTAACAGCAAAAATGTTTATCGAAAATAATGACAGACCTTGATTTAAAACAGACAATAATCGGCAAATAAACACCCGAATATAAAAATCAAGACATTGATTTAAATAAATAAAAACCAATCATTCAATTTTTTAGAACGAGTTTATCAAAATCCTCCCGTTATTTTTATGCTCGCCTCTACCTAAACTGTTCTCAACAGCACGGGAGCACACGCTTCCCACTCATTGAAAAGAGTCAGAGGACAGAATCATGAAAGCACTATTACAGAAAATTACCACATCAAACGCAGGTTACAGCGCACTATCACTTCGCGTTCCAATCGGCATTATCTTTATGGCGCACGGCGCACAAAAACTATTTGGCTGGTTTGGTGGCTACGGCCTAGAAGGCACAGGTCAGTGGATGGCATCTATCGGTTTAGGTCCTGGCGTACTCATGGCGTTACTTGCGGGCAGCGCAGAGTTCTTTGGCGGCTTGTTCATTTTACTTGGTCTGCTAACTCGACCAGCAGCGGTTGCTTTGGCGTTCACGATGGTGGTAGCGATATTCTCTGTCCACTTTGAGAATGGCCTGTTCATGGCAAACAACGGTTACGAGTTTGGCTTGGCATTACTGGCAGCGAGCGTTTCTCTGGCGTTCTCTGGCGCAGGTAAAGCAGCGTTAGATAACTTTTTAAACAAAAAGCTCTCTTAAGGAGGCCTTATGATTACGGTAAGACATGCAGCAGACCGAGGTCGAGCAAACTTTGGCTGGCTTGATAGCAAACATACGTTTTCTTTTGGTAGCTACTACGATCCTCAACATATGGGCTTTTCTGAGCTGAGAGTCATTAATGACGATGTAGTCAAGCCTGGCGCGGGTTTTGATACACATGGCCACCGTGATATGGAGATCATCAGCTATGTGTTGGAAGGTGTTATCGCACACAAAGACAGTGAAGGTAACGTCAAAACACTACCTGCAGGTGAATTCCAACTCATGTCGGCAGGGAAAGGGATTTACCACAGTGAGTACAATGCATCGAACCAAGATACGCTGCGGTTTCTACAGATTTGGATTCAACCGAACACATTTGGAACCAAACCAGGTTATCAGCAAAAAGATTTTGGTCGCAATCCTGGGTTAACGACTATCGCAACTCCAACTGGAGAAAACGGCACGCTACTTATTAAGCAAGATGCGACTTTGCATCAGTTAATTCTTGAACCAAGTAGCGAACTAAACTTTGAGATTGAGTCGGGCCGAAATCTATTCATCCATCAAGTGACTGGGAGCCTTAGTGTCGACAATACCACTTTGACGGCTGGCGACGGCGCGAAGGTTGAACACCAGAGTAAGGTTGTTTTGCGCAATACATCAAACGAAAGCACAACAGCCCTGTTGTTTGACTTACCATAACTATCGATTCATCGAGATAAAAACAAAGCCGCCTTGATTTCTCAAGGCGGCTTTTTCGTTTTTCTGACTTTTCATTCAACGCTATTCGTCGGAAGTGCCAGAACCAATTTGCTGAAAACTGTAAGCGGTCAGTGGATCGATCTCTTTGACAATTTCTTCCACTTGCTTAATCGCGTCTACAGACGAGCTAGCTTTACGATAGCTCAAATAGATAGGGCGACACCAATCTTCTACTCCAGACACCTTGTGAAGCTGCCCATTAGCGATAAATGGCTCCACGAGAGAGATTGGTAAGTACGCGGCTCCACCCTTCTCTAAAATAAAGTCCAATGCGATACGCGCTGTTGAAGTGCGTAAATATGGAGCCGGAATCTTAGGGTGACGCTCAGAATGCTCTGAGGAGAAACGCGTCCCCCAGTCAACGTACACATATTTGTTTTCGAAAACGGTGTCTAAAGAATCTTTCTCAGTTGATACCAGAACGAGAACAACATCTGCCACTTTTTTACAGTTAAGCTCATCAGCTTTGATCTGATCGAACGCAAATGCCATATCTAACGTGCGCTCTAGCAAGCTACGACTGAGCATCTCACGTCCCATCACTTCTGCCATGAAGCCATAACCACCAAACGAATCTGTGACGACACTTAAACAATTCTGTAAATAAGCGTCCCAAATGTTTGGCGTGCCACCTAACGTTAGTTGCAGCGCTTTGCCATCTTCAAGCGATAATTCTAGCTTCGCTTGTTGCAATGTAGTGACCATTACCTCGGCATAGCTGATTAAGCGCTCACCTGCAGAGGTCAACTTTATGTTATTTCGATCACGAATAAACAATTGCGTATCGAAGTAACTTTCCAATTGTTTGATACGTGCGCTCACAGCGGCTTGGGTAATATAAAGGTTCTCAGCAGCACGTCCGAAGTGACGAACTCTTGCCAGCTCTAAAAATGTTCGAAAGACTTTTACATCCATAAACCATCTCCTGGTTAATATAAAACCAGATTAACAACTAATTAAAATCATGACGACAAAAAAGTTTTGTTTTTCTTTTGTTAGATTTAAGCCTAATTTTCGCCGTAAGTTCACTACATTCATCAATAACGGTTACAGAGGCTGTTGACATGTCTGACACTGAATTCCGTCATGGCAAAAAACGTTTTTACGATAACGTAAAATTCCCACGCGGCTTTGCAAAGTCTGGCGATTTTACTCTTTCAGAAGAGGAAATCCTAACAATTTATGGGGATACAATGCTTGGCTTAGAGTCAGGCGAATTAACACCTGAAAACAGCGAAGAGAAACACTTCATCAAGGTGTTAGAAAACCCGGGCAAAGCAAAAACAAAACTTGAGCGTACATGGCTAAAGTACACCCAACTTGCTCGTGGTCGCAAGCGCTTCCATACGCTAAATGGTCGTAACAAGCCTGACGCCACAGAAGAATACATTGAAGAGAGTTTGGTTGAAGACGATTAATAACCAATAACCTACCTAGTTCTCGCCTTTTTCTAGCAGTAGGCGAAAGCTCGTTTGACTTTACTGAGCGAGCAAGACAAGCTCATTTCTTCTCCTAAAGCCCAAGGGGGCATTCTCCCAAGGGCTTTTTTAATATTTGGGTGATGACCGTTTACTTGGCGAGCGTCGCAATCTTTTTCAGAAAGCTCTCTTTCAAATGCTCTTGGTCATATTCCAAGTGATAGGTGTTGTGGAAGCCAATTTTTAGCTCAACACCATTTCCTCTCAAGAAAACGTTGTACCCATCGTAGTCAGAAAACGCTTCTACACCTTCATACATTTTACCAAATTCGGTTGGTGTACCGTTGTTCATCACACATTCGTAAGCCTGTAGTACTTTGCTCGGATCTAACTCATTTTTCATACCGAATTCCTCACTGGTTTACACATTTCAATTATGGTTAAAGAATGAGCGCCATGCCATATCTAACCCATAATATTTGAAGTTCGTGTGCGATTTCGCACTCTGTAGGTTGTTAAAAAACAAGGTTAAGTGCGAAGGCAGAACTTAATTTAGATCATAAATTTTATCTATTGATTCGTCAGTTTCATAATGCAATTTCTTTGTAAAAAATCGTCTTATAAAAGCATTTAGATATAAAAATCGTCGACAAAACCAACATTGGTTAAAGAAAAAGCAAAATTTTGACCTAAAACAATAGCAGTTCGCCACCACTTATTTTATAATGCGAATTAATATTTCAGTACATCGTCAATTCCAATAACTAGGGGCACAAAATGAGACTTATCCCGTTAACTCGAGCAGCACAAGTAGGTAAGTGGGCAGCTGCGCATATCGCTAAGCGTATCAACGACTTTAAACCTACCGCTGAGCGTCCATTCGTTCTGGGTCTACCAACTGGTGGCACTCCTCTAGCAACCTACAAAGCCCTAATCGAGCTTTACCAAGCCGGCGAAGTCAGCTTCAAAAACGTCGTGACTTTTAACATGGATGAGTACATTGGCATCCCTGCGGATCACCCAGAATCTTACCGCTCGTTCATGTACAACAACTTCTTTAATCACATTGATATTCAAGAAGAAAATATCAACCTACTGAACGGTAACACAGACGATCACGACGCAGAATGTAAGCGTTACGAAGACAAAATTAAGTCTTACGGCAAGATCAACCTGTTCATGGGCGGCGTGGGTAACGACGGTCACATCGCGTTCAACGAGCCAGCGTCATCTCTTTCTTCTCGTACTCGCATCAAGACCCTCACTGAAGACACTCGCATTGCGAACTCTCGCTTCTTTGACGGCGATATCAACCAAGTGCCTAAATACGCGCTGACTATCGGTGTTGGTACGCTTCTAGACTCAGAAGAAGTGATGATCTTGGTCACTGGCCATAACAAAGCTCAGGCACTTGAAGCAGCCGTGGAAGGTTGTGTAAACCACCTATGGACAGTTTCTGCTCTTCAACTTCACCCTAAAGCGGTGATCGTATGCGACGAACCAGCTCAACAAGAACTGAAAGTGAAGACAGTGAAGTACTTCTCTGAGCTAGAAGCAGAAAACATCAAAGGCTTTTAACCCATAGGATGGCAGCCTATAACCCATAGGATGGCAGCCTAGAAACACACTAAAAATACAAAACCCGTGTTGAACACGGGTTTTTTCTTATCTGAACAGCGGGCTTAAGTCGTCAATAAGCTTTAATACCAAACTGACGAAGACGCTTAGGAAGCACTTCATCCAACTTGTCTAGTTCACTCGGTTCGACTTCGATAAGATTGAAATGATGCTGCTCATAAACAGTACGAATGGTCTCACGGTCGGCCTGAGCCATCTCCCCATCGTCACTTCCCCAAAATTGCAAATAGACTTTGCCACCTGGCAAGTAAAAATCGCTAGTGACATCTTGGTCAATCGGCAACTGACGCTCATAAGCGTGCACAACACCAGCCAAGTACAGCCAGTTGTCGATGAGCAACTCCCCCTTAGAGCGCACGTAATGCCCATCTAATGTTCGGTGCTTGGCTTCAAATTTTTGGCGAAAGCTTGAGTACGATTTATCCGTAGAATGTGACTCCGCGTCTTGCCCTAAAAACTCAATGACAGACTGCTTAAGACGCTTGTTACGCAGCACCACATCGTGCCATACGACAAAGGTATTTTGTGTTTCTTTATCGGTTCTTTGCTGCCCACCAGCGCGCACACCAGCTTCTGTGACACTCCACCCCTCTTCGGATTTGGTCAACCAACCCAGTTCACTCAAAAGCTGGTTCATGCGCTTCGCATTCAATTTCAGCTTTTCACCCAGTTGTGTCGCGCTCAATGTTTTCCCTGAGCTGGGAGTCAGCTCAATATGTAAGTTGGTCGGCCAGACGATGAACTGGCCAAATTTAGGGTGATCCACATACTCACCGCCAAACTTTGCCCCTTCTTCGGTCAAAATCCACTTTTCATCTTGGCGAACGATGTAGCCTGCACGTTTGAGATCGGCAAACAGCAGCTTAGCTTCTACCTTGCGCATTTTCGCTAATGCCGACGTCGATATTTTTTCAGACATGTGGGTACCTCATGCTGCTGCAAAATTGAACACTATGTCGTCATAGTAACGTATTGATTTCACGGCTTGAAGTCAGGCAAACAAGATTTCGTGTTACAAATAGCAAAGCCAGCGTATAGGTGCTGGCTTTGTTATTTCGGTAAAAAAGCGAATGTTATTTAATAAAAGCGATGCATCCTTGCAAAATCACTAAATTCACAATGTCGATGAAGAATGCACCGACAATTGGAACCACCATAAATGCTTGTGGTGATGGACCATATCGACTCACGATGGAGCCCATATTCATGACTGCAGTCGGTGTAGCACCTAACCCAAAACCGCAGTGTCCGCTAGCGATCACCGCCGCATCGTAGTTGCCTCCCATCATGCGGAATGTTACGTAGTAAGTGAACATCGCCAACACTGCCGACTGAATAGCAAGAATAATAAGGAATGGGATCGCAAGATCGAAAATATTCCACAATTTCAAACTCATCAAGGCCATGGCAAGAAATAGAGATAGTGCAACTGTGCCAAGAATATCAACGGTTTCTAAATCAACCTTGCGCGCCTTCGTCACTTCCATGATGTTAGTGATAACAACACCAATAAACAGCGCATACACAAAATCGGGAATCATTAGCCACTTGATGTCAAAACTGCTTACCCAACTCTCCAGATACTTCGCGCCTGTCACGCAAAGTAAAATGATGGACAAGCTTTCAACGACTCTTTTCGCTGTGACACGATCTTCCTCATGTTCGTTGTACGTCACCAGTTCAGGGAAACTCTGATGACTTTGATTGGTGCGTCCGTATTCCGATTCCAAGTTGTGTTTGTTTAGTAGCTTTTGTGCAACAGGGCTGCCAATAATCCCGCCCATCACCAAGCCAAATGTAGCAGAAGCCATTGCCACCTCTAGAACATTATGCAAACCATACATTTCTTGAAAAGTTTGCGACCACGCAGCTCCAGTTCCATGTCCGCCAGAAAGCGTAATGGATCCGGCGATCAACCCCATGAGTGGATCTAACCCCAACGCTGTTGCTAAGGACACGCCGACCGCATTTTGGATAAGAATGTAGACCGATGCCACAACTAGGAAGATGAAAACCTTCGCACCGCCTTTAATCAGTTGGGTGTAATTTGCCGCTAAGCCAACGGTTGCAAAAAACATCAGCATAAAGACGTTTTGCAGTGGTAAATCAAAGGAAACATCCACACCGTTTAAGTGCATCGTCGTGATTACGCAAGCGACCACTAGACCACCAACAATTGGCTCTGGAATATTAAATTTTTTTAAGGTTGGTAACTTGGTATTGATGAACTGCCCTAAAAACAACACGCAAATTGCGACGAGGAACGACTCCTGTGGGCCGATAGATATTACCTGATTCATGAGACCTCTTTACTCTACTCTTTCTCATTCATTGAGCACGCGCTCAACGTGAGATAGGTGCCTAAGCCAGTCAGATTGCCTCTCGAAACTTTTGTTTTCTAGGCCTCTTTGACCATTGATTCTCATCAAGTAAGAAATAGGCAGACCTAAAATTATGCTAATTATCATTCAGTGAGAATATTCATTTAGAACAGGCGATAAGTGTATTGATGGGAAGAGAAAAACAACACTTCTCAACTTATGAGAAGCAATTAATTTCCATATAAAACAAAACCTCAAAACAACGACCACATAGGTGGATATTTAGAGCGAATGAGACAGGCGGATACACTAGGTTTTAAATTATTACTTTCTCTCTAACGCACTAGGTGTTATACATATATATAACACCATCTCAACCAAGAGATTCACTCATGACTAATTGGCATGATCGCCAACCGATATTTCGACAGTTGGCAGACCAGATCACGCAGCAAATACTGCAAGGTGTCTGGCAAGAAGGCGATGCTCTGCCCTCCGTCCGTAGCATCTCTGCAGATATGAAAATTAACCACCTCACCGTTATGAAAGGCTATCAATTGCTTGTTGATGACGGGCTAGTGGAGAAAAAACGCGGTCAAGGTATGTTTGTCGCTTCAGGAGCAAAGCTCAAATTACTCGCAGACGAGAAGGCACGTTTTCTTCAGCAACAAATTCCGCAGATAGCCGACACAATACAGCGTCTGGATATGTCACTCGACGAATTCATTCAACAACTAAAACCACACTTGAAAGGTGACCAATGAGCGCATTAGTCAGTGTAAACAACGTCTCCAAGCAATATCAGCAACAAGGAGAAGCACTGCATGAAGTGAGTTTCGACCTACATGCAGGACAAGTACTTGGCTTACTCGGCCATAATGGCGCAGGTAAATCAACGCTTATTAATGCGCTACTCGGCGCACATGAATATCAGGGCACTATTCGTATCAACGGATTTGAACCCATTATGCAACGCGACAAGATAATGCAGAGCTTATCCTACATCTCGGATGTCAACGTTCTGCCAGATTGGATGACCGTTGCTCAACTGCTTCACTATACCGAAGGCGTGCATCCAGGGTTCAATCGCGCCCAAGCAGATACACTGCTTCGTCAAACGGACATCAAACCTCGTGCGCGCATCAAATCTTTATCCAAAGGGATGAAGGTGCAATTGCACCTCGCGATTGTGATCGCGACCAACACCCAAATCCTCATATTGGATGAACCGACACTCGGGTTAGATCTCGTGTATCGCGAGACGTTTTATCGTCACTTATTGGAATGGTTTCACGACGGCGAGCGCGTGTTGATCATCGCCAGTCATGAAGTATCAGAGATTGAGCACTTGCTGACAGATGTTCTGATTCTTAAGCATGGTCGCCCCGTTCTGCAAACCTCGATGGACAGTATCAGTGAAGACTATTTCATTCTTGAAGCCAACGACGAGCACCGCACACAAATTGAAGCGATGAACCCACTCTCGTCACAAAAAGGCCTCGGTTCAACGAAATGGTTACTCAAAGCCCAGTATGCCCAACAAGCAGAAACAATGGGTTCCATCCATGGGGTGAAGTTAGCGGATCTATTTTTAGCATTGCAGAAGGAGGCAGCGTAATGCGTTCAGTTGTCGCGATGTTGCAAAAAGAGTGGTTAGAAAACCCTCTTGTTTTACGTATTCCACTGTTTGTGTTGGCGTGTGGAGTTATTCTCTTTGTGAGCTTAATGAGTAACGACACTCTACAACACAATATGTTTTTCCAAATGAGCTTTGGTGGCGATGTCAGTGACATTCACAAAGAGCTTGGTGATGATGTCAATATGTTGATTACCGGAGGAGCAGGGCTGCTGTCTATCTTGTTAGCCGTTCAGTACTTCCCAAGAACGCTACGCAAAGAACGGGCGGAAGGCAGCATTATGTTTTGGCGCAGTATGCCTGTCAGTGACATAAAAACCCATTTAGTGAAGCTAGGATTTGGCTTATTGGTGATTCCGCTCGTCTGCTCGGTGCTCGTACTCGCTGCAAATTTAATGTTGTGGTTGCTGAACATCTCTACTGATCACCAATTGGCTTTATTGTACCGCCAAGCCTCGTTAGGTTACGTGCTGCTGCATTGGGGAGAGTTTTTAATCAGAATGTTGTTCGCCGGTATTCTGCTGTTACCGCTGGCATTAACTGCGATGGCTATTTCACAAAAAGTGAACTCACCACTGGTCATTTTGTTTATCGCCATTTATGCGCTGCGTTGGATGCCTATCGCACTTTTTGGTTTCTACGGGCTAGATCAGTTTTTCTCCGAAGTGCTTTACCTTCCGCTGCACGCCATTATTACACCAAACCCATTCAATGCCATTCCTCAAGCAGGTTGGTTAAACGTTGGCATTTACGCCTTCATTGGTATTCTTGGTTGGACAGCTAGCCTCAAGTTCAGCCGAACTATCCAATAATGCTTCGTTCAATAAACGACCAAACCAAGTCATAAAAAAACGGTCACAACCAGTGTTGTGACCGTTTTATTTCGCCTCTAGGAGCTCATCCACTTAACTTTAACCAAGGAATGAAATGTAGCCTTGCAAGATAATTAAGTTGACGATGTCGATAAAGAAAGCGCCCACAATTGGCACCACCATAAATGCTTGTGGCGACGGGCCAAATCGGTTAACGATTGAACCCATGTTCATTACGGCTGTTGGGGTTGCACCCAAGCCAAAACCGCAGTGCCCCCCTGCAATAACCGCAGCATCGTAGTTGCTTCCCATCACTTTGAACGTAACATAGTACGTAAAGATAGCTAAGACGACAGACTGCACAGCTAAAATAACCAAGAATGGAATCGCTAGATCAAAGATATTCCATAACTTCAAGCTCATCAGAGCCATCGCTAGGAATAGAGATAGCGATACCGTACCTAACATATCGACCGTTTCGGCATCTAACTTACGAATTTTGGTCACTTCCAAGAAATTCGTAATGATCACACCAATGAATAGCGCATATACGAAGTCTGGAATCATCAGCCATGAGATTTCATACGTGCTTACCCATTGCTCGACATACTTGGCCCCAGTAACACAAATCAGTAAGAAGAAGAGTTTCTCCACCACTTTTTTCGCCGTTACTTTATCTTCTTCGTATTCATTGTAAGTCACCAACTCCGGGAATTTCTCGTGAGTTTTGGCATCTCGACCACCACGACCATACTCAGACTCTATGCTGTTCTTTTCCACCAGACGCTGCGCTACAGGGCTACCAATGATACCGCCGATGATCAAACCAAAAGTCGCTGATGCCATTGCAATTTCTAAGACGTTATCCAATCCATACACGTCTTGAAAGGTTTGTGACCACGCAGCACCTGTACCATGACCACCAGACAGAGTAATCGAGCCAGCAATTAACCCCATCAAAGGATCTAAACCGAGCGCCGCCGCAAGTGAAACGCCAACGCCGTTTTGTATGATGATGTAAAACGATGCGACAGCTAAGAAGATAAAAACCTTCGCACCTCCTTTCATCAACTGAGTGTAATTTGCGGCCAAACCAACTGTCGCAAAAAACATTAACATAAACGTATTTTGTAATGGCAAGTCGAACTCTAAATCGATGCCGTTGAAATGAAGAGCAGTAATCATGCAGGCTACAATAAGACCACCTACAATCGGCTCAGGTATGTTGAATTTCTTTAA
Organism: Vibrio sp. 1557; assembly: GCF_033340175.1. Lineage (NCBI taxonomy): Bacteria > Pseudomonadati > Pseudomonadota > Gammaproteobacteria > Vibrionales > Vibrionaceae > Vibrio > Vibrio sp. 1557. The sequence continues at coordinate 81,325 of NZ_JAWOVZ010000003.1, forward strand.
AATCGGTAGCTTAGCATTAATAAAATGCCCCAGGAAAAGCACACTAATTGCGACCAAGAAGGACTCCAGTGCACCTACAGATATTAAATGATTCATATCGCCTCTTATTATTGTTCTCTTCATTCTCCGTAATGAATGAGTGTTAGTTTAACCTTCGTTCAATAGCAAATTTTCTCGCTTTATTGTTTCGAAAATACTCAAAAAGTTGGTGTAGATGCGCCTTAGGCTAGTTTAAGGGGCGCTCCTTAAGCGATGTGTCAGTTTTTACGCTGTTAGCAAGCCCTTAAATGTGAAAGGAGCTGATACAGCTCCTTCAAATGGCCCCTCGCAATACCTGTGCGTTATCGCTTGGGGTGTTGTGAGTAAATTCTGGGTGACACTTTCTGAACCACTTCGGGCTCCCTTACTTAAACAGAATGTGTCAATTACTATCAAACAAAGTTCCTTCCCGTTGTAACCGTTAAACGCCGAGAGCGCGTTCAAAACAATTGGGTTTGCCTGTTCCTGTCGTAGCTTTTCAACTCTGGCTCATGGTGTATAAACGAGCCGAATCCAAGGAAACTCTCAGGCTGCAACAAACGTTTTCGTCACAACGGAGCAGGATTATAACATATCGCTGATAATTTTCTTCAATTCAGTGACATTCACCAACCCCATGGTTAAACCTTGCAATGATTAACTGCCTATTATCATTTTCACAGATAAAGATCGAAGCACAGTTACTCAGTAAGCTTCTTAGAAAACGATGCATAGCCAATAACTTCACCGCCGTTCTTATCCAAGAGGTCTTGATAAACGCCCTAGAGAACCAAGCCGCCGAAATATGCGATGTTATCATGATTGCTTTTCGAGACCGATGCCCCGACTTTGGCTAATGAGTACAACCCCAACTATGCATCAGACAAAAACATGTATAATTTTTTATACAAGTTATTCAATAACAAGAGTCCCACATGAACATTCATTCGCTTTGCCCTGCGCTATTACTCAGCGTCGTCTCATCAGCTACAGCAGCTGAAAGCATTCGTATTCAATATTCTCCCGTAGAGACAACTCATGAAAAAATCGCCCAACAATCGATTCAAAGCAGCGATGTAAACACCATCTTTGTTGAGCTATCTCAGGTCTACTTTCCATTTGATAAAGCTCTCACGCTGGTTTACGGCGGAGAAGATGGTCCAATGTATGATCCTGATACACACACAATATACGTTCCTTACACTTTTTATTTGGAGTCGCTCAATTACTTCTCCAATAATCAGTATGAAGAACGCTTCGGAAAATCCCCAAAAACAGGGGCGCTAGATACGTTATTGCACACTTTACTTCATGAAGCTGGGCATGCTTACATCGAAGATCAAAGCATCCCTGTTCTCGGAAAAGAAGAAGATGCGGTCGATAATTTTGCCACCATTTTAATGATTGACTTCCTAGAAGATGGCGCAGATATGGCCATTAGCGCCGCCGACATGTTCGCATTCGAATCCGACGACAGACCGGACTACTACGATTTTGGCGAGTACATTGACGAACACAGCTTTGATTTGCAGCGTTACTTTTCAACGTTATGTTTGGTGTACGGTAGTGATCCTGAGCAATACAAAGCCTTACTCGATGAAGTAGAAAAAGACTACCTGCGTGATCGCAAAGAGTTCTGCCAATTCAATTACGGCAACATTCGCGACAATTGGCTGCATTACTTGCAAAACAATGAACCAAAAGAAAATTCGCCACGTAAAAGCGATTAGAAAATCTCAAACAAGAAAACCGCAATGACAAAACTCACCATATTTTATGACGGAACCTGCCCGCTTTGTGCCAAAGAGATGAAGGCGCTAAAACAACGCGATTCCAAGCAGCACATCAAAACCGTCGATATCTATAGTGATGTATTCGCAGATTATCCGCAGATCGATCCTGAACAAGCCAACACCATTTTGCACGCCCTCAACGAAAAGGGGGAACTTCTGCTTGGGTTGGACGTGACTCATCGTGCGTGGCAATTAGTTGGTCGCGGTTGGCTCTACGCTCCACTGCGTTGGCGCCTCGTTAAACCTGTTGCTGACTGGCTTTACCTCAAATTCGCAAAGAATAGGTATCGCGTCTCATATTGGTTAACAGGGACTTCTCGTTGCAATAGTGGGTCGTGTTCACGTTAATTGTGATCCCGCTTAAAAATGCTACGACCTTCGTCTAGATTTACAAATTTCCAGTACTTCTGATTGATTAACTCGGTTAATCTCTAAACATTACAACAATAAGTATTAACACTTTTATCAGGCAAGCTTATTCAGCTTGTCACTTGTAACGCTGCGCCGAGAGAAGGACGTCTCTATGAATCTGACGATCAGAAAACGACTATATATCCTTTCAATAATTCCAATTCTAACTATGGCAATAGGCATGATGTGGTTCACCTACGTACAAACCACGGCCTACAACGAGCACGAGATTGAGCAAACTCGAAGTCGAATGATGGAGATGAAAAAAGCCGAACTCAAAAGCTACGTACAAATGGCGCGTTCCGCTGTCGAGCCGCTACTCGCACAAAATGCCCCACTGGAAGAGGCTCTGCCTATCTTGAAACAACTAGAGTTTGGTCAATCCGGCTACATCTTTGGTTATGATTCAAAAGGCGTTCGCGTCGTGGTGGGTAAAAACACCAAAGGCATCGGGGAAAACTTCTATAACTTGCAGGACAAGAAAGGCAATTACCTGATTCAGGATTTGTTAAAAAATGCCAAAACTGGCGAGTTCACGACTTATTACTTCCCGAAACTCGGTCAGAGTGAAGCACTACCGAAACTGAGCTACTCAGTCTTTATTCCTGAATGGGACTTGATGTTGGGAACGGGTTTCTACACGGACGATATCGACGCCATTGTGGCAGACATGGAAAAAGCCGCACACGAAGATCTCAACACCACACTGACGGCAATAGCCCTGTTTTGTGCCTCGATAACAGCGATAGTTGCAGTCTTTGCCGTATTTGTTAACCGCAGCATCATGAAACCTATTGAGCAGTTTGATGCTTCAATTCACTCTTTCGCACAAGGCGATGCAGATTTAACCGCGCGCATGGAAGAATCGAGCGTGCCGGAGTTCACGCAGCTGAGCCGCAACTTCAATATCTTCGTTGAAAGCCTGCAAGGCATCATCAAGAGTGTTAGCCATGTCGGACAAGAAGTGGTTTCAGAGACCAACGAGATGTCACAGCGTGCATCGCAAGTGGACGAGTTGGCTTCTGGTCAACGTGAAGAGACCGAACAAGTCGCAGCGGCAATGACCGAGATGACAGCAACGGCGCACGAGATTTCAAACAACGCTAACCAAGCAGCGCAATCAGCCAGAGACGCCGATGAAAACTCACAACAAGCAAAACACATTGTTGATTCGGCAGCGAACTCTGTCGAAGCACTCGCGCTAGAGGTGTCAGAAGCCAGCACGGTGATTTCTCGTTTAGAGAGCGACGTAAAAAACATTTCTTCTTCTCTGGAAGTGATTCAGGATATAGCCGAGCAAACTAACCTATTGGCACTGAACGCAGCCATTGAAGCAGCCCGTGCAGGCGAACAAGGTCGCGGCTTCGCAGTCGTTGCCGATGAGGTCCGTAAACTGGCAAGTCGCACTCAAGACAGCACAGGCGAAATTCACCAAATGATCGAGCAGTTGAAGTCTGGCTCGGATGCGGCAGTGAAAGCCATGGGTTCAAGCCAAGCTCGTGGTGAAGCAACTGTTGAAGAAGCACGGGCAGCCTCTGCCGCACTGCAAGAAATCCAAGCCGCGATTGCTAACATCATGGACATGAACACGCTGATCGCAACGGCAACCGAAGAACAAAGCCAAGTTGGGCAAGAGATTTCACAACGCATAGAAGTCATCTCTCAACAAAGCAGCCAATCGGCGCACCTTGCGAATCAAAACCGCGCAGGCAGTGGCAACCTTAACCACAAAGCTAACGAGCTGTACGACTTGGTCGGTCGCTTTACGGTCTAGAGCTTTCCTCAAACACTCAACATGCAAACAGCGACGCCAAAACGTCGCTGTTTTTATTTCTGCTATCATAATGCGACTTAGCTATAATGCCGCCAACTTAGCACCCACAAGGGCAAACAAGATGATTATTATGACCACCAATTTCGGTGACATCGAAATTGAATTGAACCTAGAACGAGCGCCAGTTAGCTCAAAGAACTTCAAAAAATACTGTGAAGATGGCTTCTACGACGGCACCATTTTCCACCGCGTTATCGACGGCTTTATGATCCAAGGTGGCGGTCATACCGAAGACATGGCAGAAAAGCCAACATGCGCCCCTATCGCGAACGAAGCAAACCGTGGTCTAAAAAACCTTGTTGGTACTATCGCAATGGCGCGTACCGATGCTCCGCACTCTGCAACGGCACAGTTCTTCATTAACTTGGAAGACAATGATTTCCTAGACCACACCGCAACCACCAACCTAGGCTGGGGCTACGCAGTGTTTGGTAAAGTGACCGCGGGTATGGATGTCGTAAACCGCATCGCGAAAGTGAAAACGACCTCTAAACTTGGTCACGATGATGTGCCATGCGATCCAATCATTATCGAGAAAGTGACGATCAGCGAATAAGCCCATTCGCCTCTGCAGAGAAATCGTCGCTATAAAACGAAGAAAGCGCCTAATGTCAGATGACTTAGGCGCTTTTTGTTTTTGTTGCTGAAACAAATGAGCAGCGAGTTTACAGTGTAAAGAGTGAGCAGTTCTAGCGATTACATCCCTTTGAACAAACTTTGAGATGCACGGCTCACAGCGAGCTTAGTTTCTCCAACGTGAACAAACATTCTTCCAGCAAAGTCTTTGTTTACTTTGCTAATTTTGCACACTTGCACAACGCTTGAACGGTGTACTTGCCAGAACTGTTCTGGGTTAAGCTGCCCTATCAACTCTTTCAACGAGGTGCGAATCAAATACTCCTGCACTTTGCCTTGTCCTTGTTGGGCATACACAGAAACGTATTTTTCTTCCGCTTTGAAATACAATACATCAGACGTAGCAATCAGATGAATATCTTCCCCTTGCGTCGCTTTGATCCACTGAAGATATTGCGGCGTTTGTGGCGCGGATAATTGCTGCAACTGTTCTAACAGGCTGCTCATCTGCACATTACTGCTTTGTTGCTCTCGCTTAGCAAGGCGTGCTTTCACTCTTTCACACGTCGTCAGGAGGCGCTCATCCGAGATAGGCTTAAGCAAATAATCGGCGGCATTTTGTTCAAAGGCTTTGATGGCGTAATCATCGTACGCAGTAACAAACACAATCAAAGGTGGATTGGCGAGTTGATTGAGTTTTTGCGCCAATGTCATGCCATCCAAAACTGGCATACGAATATCGAGAAACGCAATATCAGGTTGGCTTTGCTCAATGGCTTGCAACGCTTGTTCACCATCGGCGACTTTGGCTATCACCTCTAGCTCTGGCCACACTTCAGCTAGGCTTTTATCAAGATGATGCCTCAATAGCGGTTCATCATCAGCAATAATGGCAGTAAACCCTGTATTCATTCCTTTCTTCCTTGATTACGATTCCATTGGCCAACTCAGGCGAACACAAACACCACCCTGAGCAGACTCACTGATAGAAACCTCTCCTTGCCCTGCGAACAAAGCTTCAACTCGCTGCTTGAGGTTACTTAAACCGACGCCAGAGCCCATGTGCCCACTAACATGATTCAAGCCAACACCCGTGTCTCTGACTTCAATCTTCAAGTTCTGTCGTTCACGCTTGATGAGCAAACTGATTTCGCCGCCTTCTCGCTTCGGCTCAATACCATGGATGATGGCGTTTTCGATTAAAGGTTGGAGCATCATCGGCGGTAATTCGGTTCTGCCTAGCCCTTCTTCCACCTCAATCTTGTAACTGAGTCGATCACCCAAACGAGTTTGTTGGATGCCTAAGTAAGCCTCAAGTAACGCCGTTTCATTGTCTATGGTGGTGTGTTCTTCGCGTGAGCTTTTGAGCGTCGCACGCAGCAGCGCGGTTAACTGTTCTAGCATTAGCTTGGCTTTATCGACATCTTGCGACATGAGCGCACTGATATTTGCCAAGGTATTGAATAAGAAATGCGGTTCAATCTGGCTTTGCATCTGCTTAAGCTGACTCAGCAACAGCGCACGATCTTGCTCTGCTTTCTCGCGCTTGATGGCTTCCAACTCTCGTTGAGCAACCGCCTCTTTCTCACGCGAGTAAAAATAGAAATAACACATACCGCTAAACAGTAATCCCATTAAGCCAACAGGGATCATATCGGAGATACCAAAATACTCTCCGAGCCAAAATTGCGCATTAATCACCCCAAACAATAAACAGGCAACAAGCGAACACACCACTTCTATCATACGCGGGATGGTTGGAAACAAACGGTCAATCAACCATGAGAAGAAGATAGCCGAATAGCCAAATCCAAAGCTAACCGCTACATGAATGTAAAATGGACCGCCCCAAACCGAGAGCGTCATTGCTGCGATAAAGAGACAAAATGCCGTGGTCACTAATAAGCTACGCGGCCATCCACTTTTCACCACTGATTTTGCTGAACTCATTTAGAATTTCCCTTTGATGTTAAATACAATCATATGCTTATCATTGATTTGTGCGTAAGCAGATTGGCCGTCTCCGGTTAAAAAGCGTGCGGCAACTTCCACTTCTACACTTTGATCGCCAGTATCAATCCATTGGTAGTTAAGCCACTGCGTGACAATCACACCACCATCTTGTGGCGACAGCATCACATCCAACGTGGGGGTTACATCACTTAGCCAGCCCATATCCGCTTTACCGCTCCATGCAGCCCACGCTTCCACATCCCAACTCCAGTGCAGCATTACGTTATGCTGAACGATATTGGCGTGCTGAAACCCTTGGGCGTAGCTTGTCGCAAGTAGAGCGCTGCTAGCCAACAGAGAGTTGTTAGGATCAGGGATCTGAGAGAGTAATTCACCACGCTCTATTGCTTGTTGCCATTCGCCTTTCGACCATGCACGGCTGTCATACCAATATTCAGCAATCACGTTGTGTCCGGCTTGGTTTGCCCAGTTCACCCCAACTAAAGCTTGGAATGTGCTGCCCTGCTCCTCAACCGAAACAGGTTGGTAAAGATCACCCTGCTGAAACTGATAGCCAACACTTTGCTTTTGCCACAGCATGGAACCGTGCATGGCGATGGATTCATCCCACACCGCAATGGCACTGGCTCCAAGTAAACCTCGGCGCACATCATCGTAATAACCAATAAGTTGATACTCGGTATCACCCACCAACGCATAACGACGAATACCAATACCTTGCTGCTCTGCGGCTTGATCAAGTGCACTTTGGTCTTGTTGCCCCCAGCTTGAATCCGTCGCAATCACCGTCCACTCGCCTGCCATATCGTAGTGTGAAAGTGAAAACACACCCGCACCTTCTTCTGCAACTAAGCCAACAGGATTTTGTCGATAAGGCTTAAACAGATCCAAAGGTCGGTAGCCATAACCCACGCCCCAATCCACACGCAACTTACCCAAACTCACATCAAGAGTGGTATCACCGACTTGCCACTCCCCTAGCCAAGCCAGCTCTCGAATCAGCAATTGATTATCTGCTTCACTCCACCAGTCACTCTCTCCTTGTTGATTGAGGTACAAACCTTGGCTGTACAGAGCGAACAAGCCACTGAAGTTCTGATAATTCACCTGCACATCCAACAGTGCATTAAGTGAATCACGAGAACTGCCCTGCGCCTGCATAAATGCGCTGTCATGCTGCTTGGCAGTTTCGTAACTGACAGCCCAATCCCACTCAAAACTCAGCTCATCATTGGCAAAAACTGGGGCTGCTGCGCCCACACACAATGAGGCAGCAATCAACAAACTGGTGCTTTTGTTAAGGTTAGGCTGGTGCGATTTCATGTGACTTCCTTGCTCGTTTTCATGGTTCTATTTAAGGAGTTCAGGCTAAAGCTGAGTCGTATTGGCTTTCGGCAAATAGCTTGGGTTGTAGAACTTGTTGTCCAGCTGCCAAGGCACGATCTCTTGATACTCGATAACGGTCTTTTTGCTCGGCTGAATGCTATCAAGCAAGGTCATCTCACTGACGTAGTCTTCACCGTTGTCGCTTGCACGTCCGTATTGCGCTTGCTTGGCGAGTTTGCCAGAGCGCAAGTAGAGATCGGCTTTGATTGGAAACGCATCTTGCTCAGACAACCACAAGTCGATCTTCTGATAGCTCGCCCCTTTGGTTTTCGCGGTTAACGCAAGGTGATAAGCCGCGACACTTTCTCCGTTCACCGAAACAGTTTCTGTCGCTTTCCATTCACCTAGATAATCTTGGCTCCACGTCAGCGTTGATATGTCACCGATAGACGCTTCACCAAGCAGCTTTTGCATTGGCGTAATTCGAACCGGACGGCGGCTCTTCGGCATTTGTAGCCAATAGTTGTCGCCCATCATCAACATCTTTTGCCCTGCTTCAACCGCCGATTTGAATACCACCAACGATTCACGATTTGGACGCGTGTACACATGGTAAAGGCGGGTTTTATCTAACTCTTGGTCTTGATATAAGCGCACCAGTGACACCACTTTGGAGGAATCATCTTGCAAGCGGTAGCTGTCGGCTTTTTCAATCAATTGCGCAACTTGCTGTGCATCTAGCGCTGTTTCATTTGCACTGACATTCATGCTTGCAACGCCGCTTACCGTCAGCAGTGCAATTGGTAATAGTGATTTGAAATTAAACATAAATCAGTGCCTCCGTAATTGGCTTGTTCACCCCTTTGCGCGCCGAGAAAAACGCCGCAACCAAACAAATCATCAATACTGCGAATCCTGCGACAGCTACCAGCTCCCAAGAGAAGTAAATCGTCAATGGGTAACCTTCTGTGCGTCCTGGCGGTGGCGGCATTTGCACATCCACGACCATCAGTAAAATGGTGACTAGTGCCGTAAACAAAGCGCCGATTAAGCTGCCAATCACCGCAAGTAAGCCTGCTTCGCGCAAGAACCCAGCAATAATTTCGCGAGGGTAGCTACCAAGTGCTGACAAGGTGCCAATTTCACGGGTGCGTTCCGTTACCGAAATGGTCATGGTGTTAAACAGCGCGACAAATACCACCAGTGCCATTACTGCGCCCATGATGCCGAAGATACGGTCGTACAAATCTTTCACTTTGAGATAGAAGAACGCACGTTCTTGCCAAGGCGTAATTTCAATATCTTGGTCACTAAAGTTCTGCTTTTGCTTACTCAGAACCGAAGCCACTTGTTGCTCGACTTGGCTCGTTAAACTGGTATCGAACAGGAAGACAGATAACGCACTGACTTTGTCTGAACCGAGCAGCGATTGTGCGCTGTTGATGTGTACGTACAGTTGGCGTTTATCAAGCTCAGGCACGCCTGTTGAGTAGATGCCACGAACTTTGAAGTCATACGCGTTCAATGCGCCGTCGGTAGTGGTCGCCAGCAAGGTAATCCAATCGCCAACGTGCACGCTTAGATTGTTCGCCAAATCAACGCCAAGCATCACTTCTGGCTCTGCAGGGTCATAACGCGATGCATGAATGTTTGACAGCGTCTGCCCTTCACGCACATCCAAAAACGGTCCTTTCATATCGAATTCGCGCTCGTTCACGCCAATGCCGATAAAGATCGATGACTTGTTGCCGTTGGAAATCAAACCACTGAACTCAACTCGTGGCTGCACACCTCGCACTTCATTCAACCCAATCAATTGCTTGGTGATGTCGTCGGCGTGAGTTAAACCGTTACTCAGTGGCATCTCTTCTTCTTTAGCGAAGTAACCCGGCGTGGTTAACGTCAGATGCCCCGTGTCACGTGCTGTCGACTCTTTTAAACTGTCGTAGGTATACAGACCAAAACCACCCGCACTGGTTAACGCAAACACGGCAATGGCAATGATCAGCATCGACAATAAACTGCGACGGCGATTGCGTTGCAAGTTCAACCAAGCAAGGCGAACTGAAACTGGAATTAGCTTGCCCATGAAACCTCCTCCACACTTGCGTGCGTTTGGGTAATTTTGCCGTCCACCAATTCAATGGTGCGATCGCAGCGGGATGCCATACGAGGGTCGTGTGTAGCGACGACAAAAGTGGTGCCTAGCTCGTGTCCGAGCCCTTTCATAATGTCGATGACCTTGTTGGCAGTTTGGCTATCAAGACTTGCGGTTGGCTCATCAGCAATCACCAACGCTGGTTTGTGCACTAACGCACGAGCAATTGCCACGCGTTGCTGCTGACCGCCAGATAGGTTATCGGGCATGTGATGAATAAACTCACCCAAGCCAACGTGTTCTAGCATTTGTGTGGCGAGCTCGGTTTGTTCTGCTTTTGAAAAACCGTTGAGGTGTAGCGGATACGCCACGTTCTCTAGTGCCGTCATCACGGGGACAAGATTGAATTTTTGGAACACAAAACCAAGCTTTTCTCGGCGTATTTTCGCCGCCTGCATTTGTCCGGTTGGGTATGGGCTGCCTGCAAATGTCACCTGACCTTGGTATTGAGTATCCAGCATGCCAAGCACGTTAAGTAAGGTGCTTTTGCCTGAGCCCGACGGTCCACACAATGCCACCATTTCGCCGGCAAATACTTCACCAGACACGTCTCGCAATGCACACACGGTTTGGCTGCCAAGGGCGTAATCGCGGCTAAGTTGATTAAAAACGATCATGACGCCTCCCTACTATTTCGCTAGCAGCGCTTTCGCGGTTTGCGTTTCTAAATTGCTGTCACCCAACTTCTCCATTTGCGCTAACCATGTTTTGGCTTGTTGGACATCTTCAGCGCGTAGTGCTGCTTCAATGGCGTAGCGATAAATCCACGAAGTAGCCGCGAAAGGTTGTTGGCTAAAACTCGGCTCATCGAGCAATGAAAGGTACAGCTCGTAGCCACGCTCAAAGTGATTGAACATGTCTGGCAGAGAGGTAAACGTAGTGGCTGCCATGGCAGTGGCTAATTGGTATTCCGGCAAGCCTTGTAAGCGCTGTTGCTCTTGCAGTGGAACTGGCTGATTCGCCATTAGATCCAAACCTTTTTGGATTGTGGCAAGACCGCGCTCGGTGAACTTCATCTTGTTCCAAGGCATAAACGCCTCACGACCTTGCAACGTCTCAGCACTGCCCAAGTAAACCAAGGTCACCGGCGTTGCGCCCTGCTCTTCGAGTTGTTTGGATAGTTCGCCATAAACAGTATCAACTAAGCCAGAGTCACCCTGCGCCGCTTGGTTGAATTGACTGAGTGTGCGCTCGCTTGGGTTAGCCAGAGCCAGATTGCTGCTAAGTGCAAATGCGGCGATAAACGTACTTGCCAGTTTAAGAGCTTTGATTGAGCGAGATTGAGAAACCATCATGTACTGTCCTTAGTGGAACGTGATTTGATGGTTTCAGATTAAGGGAGAAGGTCGCACGCTGCTTTTGCATGCGACCAATGGCAATTATGCGGAGTGAATGGTATTGAGAGAGGATGAATGACATTCACTTAAACAGAAAATACAATTCCGTTCATTCGTAACGCTACATTTTTACGGCAGTCACAATAAAAACACTGGCTTAAAATCTGAGGCTAGTGTATTTATCCATCCCACAACTACCCATAACAGACAGTGCGCACTCTCCTTTCTTACACACCTTTGCATGGTGTCTGTTGTTTCGAAATCGAGATTCTTAGCATCGGAATAGTTTGAACTCTTCGAGTTTTAGTTGTTTTCGCACTCAAAATAGGTGCGTTATTAGGTCGTTGAAAATGAATAAGCGTTATTTCCCAAGAGTTGATTTACCACTGCTCATGGCGATCATGCTGTTAAGTTCGCTCACTCTCTGGAGTGCCAGTAGCTTTAATGAGGCGATGCTCTTCAAACATTTGGCGCGCTGCGGACTGACATTAGTTTGTATCTTGGTCATGTCCTCGATTCCAGCGTCCAGCTATCAGCGCTCAGCTCCATATCTCTACATTATTGCGGTTGCTCTGCTACTTGCTGTCGCTTTATTTGGTGATAGCACCAATGGCTCTCAACGTTGGCTCGATATCGGCTTCTTCCGCTTTCAACCGTCTGAGCTAATCAAACTTTCCATTCCAATCATGATCGCCTGGATGCTGCATATTGAAGGAGGTCGACCAGACAGTCGGAAAATTGCGTTTTGCTTACTTATTGCAATGATTCCTGCCGGGTTAATCGCGCTACAACCGGATTTAGACGGTGCAGTTTTTACCATCATTTATGCATTGTTCGTTTTGTTTTTGGCTGGCATGAGCTGGAAAATAATCTGCGGGTTTATTGCGAGCATTTTAACGTTAGCACCTATTTTATGGTTCTTCGTTATGGAAACCTATCAAAAGATCCGTGTAACACAGTTCTTGCACCCTGAGTCCGATCCACTGGGTTCGGGCTACCAAATCATCCAATCTTTGATTGCGATTGGCTCAGGCGGTATGAAAGGCAAAGGTTGGATGAATGCTACGCAAGGAACACTTGGCTTTATTCCAGAAAGTCATACGGACTTTATTTTTTCGACCTATGCGGAAGAATGGGGCTTTGTTGGCAGTTTAGTCTTACTCGCATTGTACTTGTTTATTACTGCACGCGTTATGTTGCTTGCATGTCAGTCTGACCACTTTTTTAGTCGGCTGGTAAGTGGCGCATTAGCGATGAGCTTTTTTCTGTATGCTTTTATCAATACGGGCATGGTGAGTGGCTTGTTGCCAGTAATGGGTAGCCCACTTCCCTTCTTTAGCTATGGCGGCACGGCGATGCTAACTCAAGGTATCTGTTTTGGTGTAATCATGTCGCTGTGTTATTCCAAATATCGTAACGCATAGCTCTGCTTGAGAAAAAGCGATCAAAAAAAGGCTTCCCTGAGGAAGCCTTTTTACAACGATATGAGCGAGTTAATTACAGCTCTGCGTTGTGGTAGACCTGCTGAACATCATCACAGTCATCTAGAAGATCTAGGAATTTCTGGAACTTCTCAGCATCTTCACCCGATACAGGCGTATGAGTTTGCGGAACGAATGTGATTTCTTCAACATCGATCGTTAGATCTGGGAATGCACCGTTAAGCGCAGTTTTTGTTTTGAAGAATTCTGTGTGAGGTGCGAATACAGTGATAACACCGTCTTCTAGCTCAACGTCAGTAACGTCTACGTCTTCCATCATTAGCGTTTCTAGGATGATTTCATCATCGTCGCCTTTGAACTGGAATACCGCTTGGTGGTCGAACATGTGAGAAACCGAGCCCTCAACACCAATTTTCGCACCGACTTTCACAAAGCATTGGCGTACATCTTGGAAAGTACGGTTGCCGTTGTCTGTTAGACAGTCAACGATAACGCTAGTACCGCCAGGACCGAAGCCTTCGTAACGTGCTGGAGTGTAGTCTTCACCACCGCCACCGTTCGCTTTGTCGATCGCTTTATCGATAACGTGCGCAGGAACTTGGTCTTTTTTCGCTTTTGCGATCAGGTGTTTCAAAGACAAGTTCATGTCTGGATCACCACCACCGTTTTTCGCGCACATGTAAATTTCTTTACCGTATTTGGAATAAACTTTAATTTTCGCGCCTGCAGTTTTCGCCATAGAGGCTTTGCGCACTTCAAAACTTCTTCCCATCGGGATGTCTCTCTAAATTCAAATTTAATGCGAAGGATTTTAGCAAAAAGCGAAACCTTTTCAATTTCGCTTAGCAAAGGAATAGGGAGGTTACCTCATTCGTCACATTGGATTGAACCATTGCCACGGTTCGCGTTAAGCGACACCCATTACTCGTTTGTACTTTTCGACCGATTGCTGGAAAAACGCCTTTTCATCAGCATCGTTAATCTTGGACAACTGTTCTTCTATTGCTTCAGGACCAGATTTGGCCTCTCTGAGCTTCCAAACCAAAAACGACGCCTGCTTATCCAGTTCGATTTTGTTTTTTTCGTCAGGCGGCAATAGGGATAGATTAAACGACATTCACAGCCTCAAGGTACTTTAAATACTAGCCGGGCACTATATCACACAGAGTTACAATTACAGAATAGAAACGCACTTAACTTGATCGATTTCAAGTTAACTATTTAGGCACAGCGCTGATTTTCAGTGCTTTTGGTAAATGCTGTTCGAATATTTGTTGTAATCGAGTCTTGGTAACGGGTTTAGCCACGAACTCGTTCATCCCAACATCGAAGCAATGTTGCTGATCCTCTTTAATGACATTGGCACTTAGCGCAATAATTGGAACGTGTTTCCCCCACTCTCCCATTTTTCGAATTCGCTCCGTAGCAATAAACCCATCCATCACAGGCATTTGGCAGTCCATAAAAATCAAATCGAAAGGCTGCTGATCACACAGCTGCAATGCTTCTTCGCCATGGTTGGCGGCACTCACTCGCACACCCAGTTTTTCTAACATGATGCGAACTACCTTCTGATTGACGATGGTATCTTCAACAACCAATACCCAAGGTTTATCATTATCTTGAGGGCTGATTTCGTTGTCTTCCGCTTTCCGGAAATCTAATACATTAAGTTGGTCGGTATAGGTCGATTGCGCATTTATTACAGCAACAGGAATCGAAAATTCAAAACAGCTTCCCAGCCCAAGCTCACTTGTTAGTTGTATTTCCCCTCCCATCAAGTTAACCAACTGTGCAGCTATCGCCAAACCAAGCCCTGTCCCACCATACTTTCTAGTGGTACTACCATCAGCTTGTTGGAAGCGTTCGAAGATTGCTTGTTGGTGCTCTTTCGCAATACCAATACCAGAATCCACAACTCGAAACCGGATATGAGCGGTCTCTCCATCAAGTCGAGATAACGCTACAAGAAGCTTCACATGGCCGCGCTCGGTAAATTTAATCGCGTTGCTCAACAAATTGTTCAGAACTTGTTTCAATCGTGTGGCATCACCTTGCACTTCCGTTGGCAAGTGAGGATCAATATCGCTGAGCAGCTGTAAGTTTTTCTGCTTGGCTTTGACACTATGTAAACTGATGACATCGTCAAGTAGCTCGCGAAGATCATAGCTCGTGTATTCTAGCTCTACTTTGCCAGCTTCAACTTTAGAGAAGTCCAAAATGTCGTCGATGATCGTCATTAGTGAGTGAGAAGAACTGTCAATGATCTCTACAAACTCTTTTTGCTGGGGATCGAGGTCGGTGTCATTGAGCAACGACGACACACCAATAATGCCATTCATCGGTGTGCGGATCTCATGACTCATAGTGGCAAGAAACTCACTTTTCTTACGATTAGCGACTTCTGCCCTATCGCGTTCAGCCTCTAACTCAGTCTGGTGCTCTTTCACTTTCTCAACACTTCGGTTGTATTTCTCTGCCAAAACACTCACTTCATCAAAGCACCATCGTTTAGGGAGAGTCACTTTACTCGGCACTGTACCGCCACGAAAATCGCTCACCGCACCAGACAGCAATTGTAACGGATTGACCAACAAGCGAAACGCCACCCAAAGAACACCAATGATGAGGACAAGAATTTTGATCGCTTCTGTCGTAAGTAGAAAAAAGAACTGCTGCCAAAGATCTTCATATATCGCGCTAAGATCCGATTGAACCGTTAATATCGCGAGATCATACGTTTTATCGCCGACCCGATACTGCATCGGCCAGCTTCTCTCGACAACATCCTCAGAAAGCGCCGAACCTAATTCAATGATAACTTCGTCTTCACTAGCAATACGTAAGTAGTCCACCGAGGGCATACGCATTGCACCTTGAGCTTGTGTCAGCAACAGCTCCCTATCCTCTACCCACAAACTCGCAGAAAAACTCGATAAATAGCTAGACTCAACCTGCTTTAATTCAACATCTAAATGGGCTAAATCTTCGTGAAAAACTCGATATAAGCTCACTGTAGAAATGATGACCGTAAAGATTAAACTCAACGTTAATACCGCCAACATAAGTTGGTTGCCGATACTAAAACGACGTTGAGATCGCTCTTTTTCATCCATATGAAACCGCTCCGATAAACTTGCGCTACTCTAAATATAGCTACGCACAAATAATAATCGAGGATACGATGAAAAGACTTCTACTTAGATTGGCTTTTAGCTTAATTGTTGTAAGTTCTCATGTGACCGCAAATCAAGTGAACTATTACGTCATTGCTGAACAAGCTCGACCATTTCAAATTGAACAACAGGGACAAATGCACTCCGGAATTGTGACCGATATCGTCAGCGCTATCTTCGCGGAGTCGGATTACCAAGTGAATTATCATACTTATCCATTTAAACGTATGATTTCCATATTGGAAGAAGGCGCTGAGCCAAACTGGTTAACTTATGGCAGCCCGAACTGGGGCAAGGTGCAATCGGAAAATTTATCTGAGGAGCCCATTTACACTGTAAAACATGTACTGGTGTCGAGTAGCGAGAAGCCTTTAGAATTCAAAAATATGGATACGATGCATGGTCGTTCTATTGTATTACTGCTGGGGTTTGATTATCCAAATTTAACACCGTTCTTTGAAAATGGCAGTGTCAATGAAATGCGTGTGAAAGACTACAACGCCGCATACCGAGTGATAAGCCGAACCCCTGGAGATACAGCTTTTGTCGAGATGGAATCCCGAGTCCTTTACAACTTAAAGCGACTCAATTTGCCGTTAGAGAATTTTCAGATACAGCCTTTCAGCTCGGTTATTCCTGACTACTCAATCTACCTAGCTTTTTCACCTCAAATGCAACCAGAAACTCAAAATTACATCAATACACGACTCGTTGAATTAAAAACCTCAGGGGAAATTGATGAAATCATTCAAAAGTATCAATGAATCAACTCATTAACAAAAACGCCAACGATGATACGTTGGCGTTTTTGTTTCTGAGAAATCTGTAGAACTTACTTAGTGTGGTTAACAAACTTAGGATCAAACATATGCCCCAATTTACTCGCCTTGGTTTGCAGGTAATGTTGATTACTTGGGTTATTCCCTTCTTGTAATGGCACTCGTTCAATGACGTTAATATCAACCGCTTTTAAGGCGGCGAGCTTGCGTGGGTTATTCGTCATTAGACGCACAGCGTCAATCCCCAAATGCTCTAGCATTCCTTTACAGAACGCGTAATCACGCATATCAGCGGCAAAACCTAAACGTTCATTTGCTTCCACGGTATCTGCGCCATCATCTTGTAAGTGATAGGCACGAATTTTATTAATCAAGCCGATTCCACGCCCTTCTTGACGTAAATAAAGCAGCACGCCACATCCCTCTTTGACGATGTTTTGTAGCGCTCTATTAAGCTGAAAACCACAGTCACAACGCGTGCTAAATAGAGCATCTCCGGTAAGACACTCCGAATGCAACCGAATAAGTGGAGCTGCACTTTTTGTTGGCTCGCCATAGACCAGAGCAAGATGCTCTTTATTTGTCGCGGCTTCAATAAAGCCGTACATCATAAATGTGCCCCACTGGGTGGGCAATTTGGCTTTATCGATAAACTTCACGAGATTGTAAGGCTCAACATGTCTCAGCTCTGCCCGCACATTCATCAGAATCTCTCCTAGATGATTTTCTCCTTTACCATCTCCCCCGTCTCCCCAAAAGGCATCTTTATGAGAATGCTCTGTTAGGCAAGCGTTACCCGTTCTCATTAATTGCTGCGCTAATGGTGGATTTTGTAGAAACTTTTCCCTAACGATGAAAGCCATAACAGCCAACTTTATATCGTCCCAATCGCTTCTGACAAAGTGTTCGTATTTGCGGCTTAAAGCAAACGCTTCGTCAGGGGTGCTTGCGTGCTGAATTTTACTTTGCAACTGAGCATCGAGAAACTTTTGGGCTTGGTAATAATGTTCACTGGTGGGCCAAGTTTGGGAGGATATATTGACTGGGGCATGGCAAAAATTTGAGAGAAAACCGTGGGGCTCATCGGGCTCATAAAAAAGGATTTGATCAACCATACTTGCGCTCCTTGCTTTGTGGTTGCGATAATCAACAAAAAGCATATCGCTACTGATATATCTAGTAACACAAGGTCAGATTGTCAAACTTCTTCGGGACGGGACGTGAGTGTGAAACTCGTGCTTTTGAGGCGCAAGACAGATAAATGGAGGGTTTGAATAAGAGAATAATAGAGTGAAAAAATAAAAAGGGCAGTCCGTCGACTACCCTATTGGTTGCTAAACCAACCTGAGGCGATCAGTGTATCAAGCCAAGCTCCCTTGCTTCTTCAATGGTCAACCCACTTTCACGGATCTCACGTAACGCTTCAATGCGTCTTCTGGCTTCTGCTGATTTCACTGTTTTCTCTGGCTTCACAACGGTTTCCTCATCAGGTAATTCCCATTTGTGAGCGATGTTGGTCATCTCGTCATGGTCGATAGAATTAATGGACATATTTCCTCCGAACACACCATGTTTTCGATGCGTAATCTATAGCAAAACCGGAACAAGGTGGTAAGAAAAACTGTAGGGAAATGTGACCCCTCCCGCCCTTTCGTTAACTCCTTAATAGATTCATCATTTAAGTTTTGCCAAGGGACAAATTTACGATTAAATTTGAGTAATTCCCCCTACGAAAAGTGTGCTGATCTAGCTCTCAATTCTGCTCTTCTTTAGCTTTATCAACGACGAATTACACCACTTCCTGTTTCATCTAACTTTCGAGTCACTTCACTGATTCATGGTTTGATACTTTCTAAAAACCGCCACATCTGATAATGATAATAATTATCTTTTAGATTGGTTAGGTGTTTATATGGATGGTATTAACTTAAGTCATGCATACCACAATGACCCGGTCATCCAGATCCGAGATTTGTGCGTCGATTACATCACTGATAATGGTGATTTTAATGCGGTAAAGTCCGTCAGCTTTGATATCGGCAAAGGCGAAGTATTTGGTCTTGCCGGTGAATCTGGATGTGGTAAAAGCACAATCGCATTCTCAATAAATCGTCTTCATAAGCCGCCAGCGTTCATTTCTGGCGGTAAAATATGGTTTGATGGCAAGGATATCCTTAGTATCTCAGACTCTGAGCTGACCGCTCTAAGGTGGAGTGAAATCGCCATGGTGTTCCAGAGCGCGATGAACTCACTCAACCCTGTCTTAACGATACAAGAGCAATTTGCAGATGTGTTACGACACCATCAAGGCCTCACTAACGCTCAAGCAAAAGATAGAGCAGAAAAGTTGTTGGACTTGGTCAATATTCCTCGAGAACGCTTAGCAGAATATCCTCATCAATTTTCAGGAGGAATGCGTCAGCGGTTGGTGATAGCCATTGCTTTGTCTCTAAATCCAAAACTGATCATTATGGATGAACCCACAACAGCATTAGATGTAGTGGTACAGAGAGAAATTTTACAGCAAATTTATCAGCTTAGAGATGAGTTCGGTTTTTCAGTCCTCTTTATCACTCATGACCTGGCACTCATGAGCCAACTATGTGATCGAATTGCAATCATGCGTCACGGAGAAATCGTCGAAGTCAATCGAGCATACGATATACGCAATCATCCTCAACACCCCTACACGCAAAAGCTATGGGCTTCTTTCCCAAACATCCATGACGTCCACAAACAACCAGAGTTACAAGGAGCGTAACCATGAGCCAGCCTATCATCCAAATGAAAAATGTGATTAAAGAATTCAAAGTGGGCGGTGGTTTAGCGAAAGAGGAAACCTTTCGTGCGCTTCAAGGAGTGACTTTTGATCTGTACGCAGGAAAAACCTTGGCTTTGGTTGGAGAATCAGGCTGCGGTAAGAGTACTTGCGCTCGCTTAATAACCAAAGTCTACCCTGCAACGCAAGGCGAGATCCTTTTCAATGGCACTGACATAAATGAGATCACGTCACGATCGGCTCTACAAGAATATCGCAGTAAAGTACAAATGGTGTTTCAAGATCCGTTTGGCTCTCTCAATCCAACTCATACCATTCGCCATCACCTAACACGTCCTTTAAAAATTCATAAACAAGTCAAAAACGAGCGCGACATCCCAGCCCGCTTGGAAGAGCTTCTAAAGCTGGTGGAACTACCTGAAGAGACATTGAATAAGTTCCCTCACGAACTCAGTGGTGGGCAACGTCAGCGAGTAAACTTAGCAAGGGCTTTAGCGGTAGGTTCGCAAATCATTCTTGCGGATGAGCCTACGTCTATGCTGGATGTTTCTATTCGCTTGGGAGTGTTGAATTTAATGCAACGAATGAAGCAAGAACTGGGAATTGGTTTTTTATACATCACTCATGATCTGGCGACTGCGCACTACATCGCGGAAGAAACCGCAGTAATGTACAAAGGGCAAATCGTTGAATGGGGCGACACTCATTCAATACTTAAGAATCCGCAGCATCCTTATACTAAGCTGTTGATTTCTGCCGTTCCTGATCCTGACTTACCTTTTGGTAACTTAGTGAAAAATGAACCAAACTATTCGATAGATGCCGATGAAATTCGTCAACGTAGCAGCATAATTGTCGACGAATTTGATCAAATAGGGCCAAATCACTATGTAAAACAATGGACCGAGGCAGCGTAATGGATTTGAGTACTTGGCAAGATCAAATCGCAACGTGGTACGAACAGCGGAAACATGATCAAGTAGAAAAATTGGAAACGATCTTATATCAGGTGCCTGATGACGTGTTTGGACCCGAATTGAGTGCTCTTCAAAGTAAAGCGATTGCTTGCTGGTTGGATGGATGTTTACGCGTGTTTCAACATGCAAGCTACCAAGACCCTCAGAAAGCATATCAAACCTTGCTTTATACGAGTGCAAAGCTTGAACAAGCAGCATGCCAAGTCTCGACTGATATTCTGATCAAAGATTGGTGTTTGAGACGACTTCAGCATCTCACCGTTGTGGCGTTAGAGTTTTGTAATCAGCAGTGTGATCAAAACAAGTGGCAGGAACAAGCCCATAGCTTAATCGAATCACATGTTGCGTTGATGCGTTCATTACATTGGAATGAACTCAAGAAGCATGATCAAGGTTTACCTCATTAGTCCGGAAAAATGATCAAGGCTTAATTAGCGGAATTTTAGGCAAAAAAAAGCGAGTTTCCTGAGGAGAAACTCGCGAAGTCTATTCAGAATGAATGTAACAATATGAGCCAATCTATTAATCATCAGAAAGGACAAAAGGTTGTCTATTCGGGATAAATAGTAGTATTAGGCTTGGCTTCTAATGTCAGTGGTTTGTAAGAGTTAAGTCTGTTTTTTATCATCGAAAGACATTGTTACATTTCAAACCGATACATCACACCTATAGCTTGATACACATCAAGCGACACTTTTAAATCGCCATTTCATCCAAGGCACGAAATACCATTTCATCCATGTGACCATCGAAGATTTGACGACAAACTTTCCGACGCACCGCTAACCCCGCAATCAAGCGCTCGATGGTAAGATGCTTAACATCGTTCTGGGTGTTAAACAGCTCGACGGTTTTACTTAATGTCTCATAAGGAATCGGCTCATCCCCTACCCTTAGCCAATCGAGCTTCTCTATGTAATCTGAGCACTCTTCTTTGATTGAGGCATACGAGTGCCCTGTCATCGCAGACAAAGCCGTTATACTGCGTTCTAGAGCCTCTGGTGAGGTATATTTAGATAGAGTAATGGTGATCTCATCAGCATTGATCTCTACCAAATGTTTTCTTTGCTTCACGCGTCGCCCTAAATTTCCTCTTGGAGACGGTGCTTTGCGTTGAATGGGCTCAAATTCGCCGTCTATGATGCCTGAGAGCTCCTCAAGCTGTTGTCGGGTTACCATCTCATTACGAAGTGGGTTTGGCAGCGTAGGCGCCATGTTACGCTTTCCTGCGTTGGTCGTTCGCGCTCGTGAATAACGTAAGACCTCTTCGACATCACATTTGATGTCGATCTGGTAGTCCATCACTTTGTCATTTTCGATCATGGTTTCGATCGTCAGGTGATAACCCCACAAATTAACGACGAATAGATCATCATTCCCTTTTCCATCAGACAAACGCTTTAGTTCTCGGATCAGATCCATGGAGAAACGTCGCCATTCAATGTTACGTGCAAGTTTCTGGTTTAACTCACTCAGTAGCATGCAATCCGTGTGACGACGAACCATGCGACTACGGAAGAAAGAGTAAAGTTGAAACACTAAAGTATGTTGTTTCAAGATCTCTGGCGGAAACAAGAAGAAATAATCGCGCGTTAACAGCTCTTCATAAAACGAAGGTTCCCAAACTAAAATATATAAGTTTGGCTTGATACGAATTTCACCATCGCTTCCCTCCACAGGTGCCTCTTCAGAGGCCGTGATGGTTCGAGCAAGAAAACGAAAACGATCACTTTTGAAGCCCTCTGGCATGTTTTCACTTAGCCAACGTCCAGTAAGTTCATGGAGCTGAAAATCAGTGAATTCAATGCGATCAATGCTATCGCGAATGGAATCACGAGCTGGACCACTGTCTTTTTTGCCTCTGAGCGACAAAATATCAGTGATGTATAGCGGCGTTTTGTTTGGTACGTGAGCCGCATCAAGCTGATACTGATCTTTGTGATGATCATGATACTGAACCGTTAACGTGAAGAGAGCGAACAGGGTCATGAGATCATCCACAGTCATGATATTTTTGGATGATCGCGTCTCGATAACGGCTTTTGTGCCAGAGATCGACACCATGGATTTCTGATAACTTTTTCGAGTTCTTGGTGGCGCAAGTGCTTGGTCAATGATCCCAGCCCAATTTGTTGGAGATACAACAAATTGATCGGCTTCATCTTTCATCGTGGGAGGTGTGTTTAACCCGTGCTCATTCAACAAACGTTTGTTTACTTGAGTCTGAGCCAATGCTTTCGAACGTTTTTGTTTCTCGTTCTGGCGAACTTTGTCGGTAACAAGACTTGTTGCTCCCAACACAGATATAAGCTGATTGGGATTCACAAATTTATGTAGCATCGTTTTACCAGCAAGTCCCTCTTCAAAACGCACTGGAGTTTGAGTAAATAAACCAATATTTACTGCCGCGCGCAAACGTTGTTGCAGGGCTGCGCGTGTGAGTTGCCCATCTGTTGCTTCCACAATCTCTGTGGTTGAAACCAAACCATCCTTGCTGCTGAAGCCTCGTAATGAGATCAGATTAAGCAACTCTAAGATGCTTTTGGTCACCCCTTTGAAATGTTGGTACTGCTCTACCCAATCCGCAGAGGATTCATGTACCTCAAAAAGATGGCCATCTTTGTGGCTTCTCGGTGCTTTAATCAGAATTTTTTCATCAGCCGTCATTTTAGATCCAGATCACACTAGCCGTAGTTGTGCTATGGTTCCGAAGAATAAAGAAAAACAGATCATAAATAAAGAAAAAAGATTGTTTTTTAAATAACTGATCTTTTTGATTAATCTGATCTTAATTGATTATATGATCTAATGATCTGGCTTGGAATTTCTCGCTAAGCTTTTGTTCTATAAGACTATTATTTCCATGTATTTCGGAACTATGATCATAAGAAGTCTGAAAGTATGATCAACAATAACCTGAAAGCATGATCATATTTATTCGTAAGCATGATCATTAAGGTTATGAAAAGATGATCAAAAGAGTCTTGAAACGATGATCATGATGTTTTTACAGGTTATCCACAGATGCAGTATTTAATAATGATCTTCACGATGATTATATTGTGCATTGGTGATGTTATTTATACTCGGATCGATGATCAAGAGCCAATATATCTATCGTTCTGGCGCCCATATTGATGAGATATCACTCATCTGATTAAAATATATTCAAGTCGCTCATATTTAGAAGTAAATCCTAGTCTCTGCTTATTTACAGGAAGCATGATCATAAGAGCGTGATTTATCATAGCAACTTGAGCAATTTCATTGTTCCGGCTTCTATAACGTCAATTTCTGCTCAATCCCCCATTCTGTCTGCACTCAACCGTAAATCAGAGAAGAAAACTCATGCTTCCGAGAGATTCTAAGGCTTGATCATATTTCCGATTAATGGATCTTATTTTATTTGCGTGTTTACACCGTACTCTGCTCAATTTTGCCATGATCATGCTTTCGGATTTGTTTATTAACACGGAAGCATGATCATAAGTATACCTTGATCATACTTCCATAGATGTTTCGCTGGAACTGCCCTATTTTGTTCGGAGACATGATCAAGGTGTTCAGGTCTTTATTGTTCCGATATTACTTACTATTTTTCGTTTAAATTAGGTTGGTCTAACATAATCCGTAATTTAGCTTAAGATTATAATCGTTCCGGTAGAAAATTGATTTACATTGTAAATGAGTGACGCTGTAACACTTTTTTATTTTTAAGTTTAGGTGTCCATTATGAGAAGATTATTTGATTAAAAATAGTTATCTTTTTGACCATAAATCATAAAAGCGTCGATTTGGGTGTTTTTTTATGTGATGGTAATTCAAAATGTTCGTGCACCTTTTTGTTGTTTTTGGTCTTTACTGCTGTACAATTGCAATTATAAATCCTTCCAACGGAATTTGGCATGAAAAGAGAAAAAACGATTGAAAACCTTCTTGAGTTAGCGGAGCTGACTCAGCAGGTTCAAGCTGACCGTATTGAAATTGTTTTAGAAGAGCGAAGCGATAACTACTTCCCACCAATGTCGAAAGCGATGATGGAAACCCGTTCTGGTCTAACTCGCCGTAAGCTCGACGACGCGATTGGTAAAATGGAAGCCGCTGGGCATCAATTTACTAAAAACAACGCGAATCATTATTCAATTACGTTAGAAGAAGCACACATGCTCATGGATGCGGCTGAAGTGCCTAAATTTCATGAGCGTAAAAAGAATTCAGGTAACAAACCTTGGATTATTAATGTGCAGAACCAAAAGGGCGGTACAGGTAAATCAATGACCGCGGTTCATTTAGCGGCATGTTTAGCGCTAAATTTGGATAAACGATACCGTATTTGTTTAATCGACTTAGACCCACAAGGCTCGCTACGTTTATTCCTCAACCCGCAAATCAGCATGGCAGAGCATGATAATATCTATTCTGCGGTAGACATTATGTTGGGTAACGTGCCTGATGGTGTGGAAATTGACAGTGAATTTTTACGTAAAAACGTATTGCTGCCAACGCAATATCCGAACTTAAAGTCGATTTCAGCGTTTCCAGAAGACGCGATGTTTAATGCGGAAGCATGGCAAACGCTATCTGAAGACCCATCACTCGATATCGTCCGTCTGCTGAAAGAGCAACTGATTGATAAAATTGCTGATGACTTCGATATCATTATGATTGATACCGGTCCACACGTTGACCCATTAGTATGGAATGCTATGTATGCATCAAATGCCTTGCTAATTCCTTGTGCGGCTAAGCGTCTGGACTGGGCTTCAACAGTAAACTTCTTCCAGCATTTGCCTACGGTATATGAAATGTTCCCGGAGGACTGGAATGGTCTTGAGTTTGTTCGCTTGATGCCAACCATGTTTGAGGACGACAATAAGAAGCAAGTTTCTGTTTTAACTGAAATGAACTATCTTCTAGGTGACCAAGTTATGATGGCTACTATTCCTCGTAGCCGTGCGTTTGAAACCTGTGCCGATACCTACAGCACAGTATTTGATCTGACAGTAAGCGATTTTGAAGGCGGTAAGAAGACACTAGCCACCGCGCAAGACGCTGTTCATAAAAGCGCACTGGAATTAGAGCGTGTGCTGCACTCTAATTGGCCGTCATTGAATCAGGGGTAATAAGTAAATGGCTTTGAAAACGTCTGAATTAAACGCGAAATTATTTGGCAAAACGAATAAGCGTCGTGTTGTGACTCCGCAAGAGGCGCAAACTGCGGCAAAAGAGAAAGCTCAAACGATTGAACTAGCAGTTGCAGGTGAAAATATTGTTCAGTTTGAACTTGTGCGTATTCCCGCAAATAAAGTTGCGACAGAAACAACAGTATTTGTTGATAACGCTCGTGAGCAATCGTTCTTAAACGAACATGCTTTATCTGATGTTTTGGTCACACTCAAAGAGCGTGGCCAACAATATCCAGCTGTGGGTCGTAGAACTGAAGATGGCAAGATCGAAGTTTTAGATGGTAGCCGTCGTCGCATGTCTTGTATCCTCGCTGAACAAGATTTTTTGGTTTATGTTGCTGACAACATCAATACTGACCATGCTAAGTTTTTGTCTGATGTGGCAAATGCTCACAAGCCGCTCTCTTTATACGAAAAAGGTAAAGAGATGCAAGCTAAGCTTGATAGTGGTGAAGCTGAGGATCAGAAAGCATTGGCAAAAATGTTCCAGTGCAGTGAAGCGTTGGTAAGTGGCGCTTTAAAAGCCGCAGCATTACCGTTAGAACTGCTTCAAGCGTATCCGAATGTTGGCGATCTCGGTCGTCCAACAATCGTGAAACTGCACAAACAGTTTTCAACGCTAACGCCAGAGCAACAGCAAGAGCTGTTAGATAAATGTCGCTCTAGCGAAGGGTTTTTATGGCAGCGAAGCACAGCTCAAGGCGTTGCTCGTCTGACAAAAGAAGTCACGGAAAGCATCGAAAATTGGATTACTGAACTTGCACCAGCAAAACCTGGTAAGAAGACGGAAAAAGTCGACTTAGTAAAAGGTCGAGCAAGCTATAGCCGAAAAGGTAGCAGCCTGGCGTTGAACTTGAAGAAAGTTGACGACAGCTTAATGGAAGAGATTCTTGCGTTTGTACAAACCAAACTGCAATAACAAATGATGATTGAATCAACCGCCTCCGGGCGGTTTTTTTATATCTGAGAAGCGTCAAATTAAAGATGTGATACCATTACGTCAGTTCAACGTTGGATAGACAAAATGCAGACACAATCTGATTTCCTTTCATCACTTCAACATCAAGCTCACCAATCTTTCCAAAGGATTGGTGTTGTCATTCAAGGCGAGGCTTCTTGGCAAAATGCGTTGATGTCAGAGTTCCATAAAACGCAGCGCCATCAACGTTGGTTTTCTGTTGGTGATTTTGGTTTGAAAAACGTATCCAGTGTTTCGTCTAAACAAGGGCACATGTTGCTAGGCAGAGAGTGTGACGTTCTATTGTTTGATGCTCGAAATGGCTTTGACGCCAATAGTTTTACCGCCGCGCTTGGCTCATTGGTTGGCGGCGGTTTTCTTATTGTCATTACTGAGCTGCGACAAAATGCGAATTTTGCTCAGCAATGGATGCACAAACAATGGGAGAAGCTCGTTGTTATTGAGCAAGACAAACCATTGCCAACGGCTCCAGACATCAAGCAAGCAGAAAAAGAAAGCCACTACACGGAACAAGAGCATGCCATTTCTCTAATTGAAAAGGTGGTGACAGGACATCGAAAGCGACCATTAATTTTGACCGCTGATCGTGGACGTGGAAAAACAAGTGCCCTCGGCATTGCGTGTGCGAACTTATTACAGCAGAAGCCGCTTAGAATCTTAATTACGGCACCATCTATAAAAGCCGTTGAGCCTGTTTACCAACATGCTTTGCGGCTACTTCCTAATGCGAAGCGTATTAGGAAGGACAGATTAGAATCAGGGCAGGGAGCCATTCAATTCATTGCTCCTGACGAACTTCTATCGAGCAGACCTGAATGTGATTTGTTACTTGTCGATGAAGCGGCTGCAATTCCAGTTCCTATGCTCAAAAGCATTACCGAACATTATCATCGACTCGTTTTTTCTACGACTGTTCATGGTTATGAAGGTTGTGGCCGGGGCTTTACGATTAAATTTGTTGATTGGCTTCAGAAACAGCGTTCGGGAATGAAAACATGGCACATGACACAGCCCATCCGCTGGAGCATGAATGATGCGCTTGAATCATGGCTCTATGACGCGTTTTTGTTGGATGCGGAGTTAACGCACCATCAACTTAAACAGGTCGACTCAATTTCCCTTTCTAAAGCCGATAAGAACAATTTGATATCGCAGCCTAGTTTGCTGCGTGAGTGCTTCGCTCTTTTGGTGAATGCTCATTATCAGACCTCGCCGAATGATTTGATTCACCTTTTGCAAGACGACAACAGTCAGCTCTATTTTGCTAAGCAAGATAATGCGGTTGTGGGGGTGATATTAGCGGTCGAAGAGGGGGGCCTTGACGATGAATTGATTGAAGAAATCCAGCTTGGTAAGCGTCGTCCTAAAGGACACTTAGCCCCCATTACGATTGCAAACCACCTAGGATTCCCGAATGTCGCGAATCTATCGACGCTGCGAGTCATGAGAATTGCGGTTCATCCAGCATTGCAAGGCAAAGGCATTGGTCAAAAAATTCTGCAGCAACTTGAGCAAATGGCTGCTAAACACATTGCCTACTTATCCACGAGTTTTGGTGCGACGGAAGAGTTGCTCTATTTCTGGCGACAATCGAACTTCCGTACAATTCGCTTAGGGTCAATGCGCGATGCTGCTAGCGGTTGTTATTCAGTCTTGATGGTCAAACCTTGTGATTCCCAGCAGACGGCTTGGGTCGACCAATCTCAGGCGCTATTTGAAGAAATGTTGTCTAACAATGTGGCTGACGTCTATCCAAAATTAGAAGCCCCTATTTTTCGAGCTCTATTGCCGCAACCTTTGGGAATGAGTCCACTTCATCCCGCTAAGTTATTACTAATTGAATGTTATGCTGATGGTGGTAACAGTTATGAGTCTGTGTCTGTGTGGCTTCAACAGTGGTTACTTAATTTAGGTTTGAACTCTGCTTCCGACTTGATGATTAGTAAGCTTTTTCTTAACCTTAGTTGGACTGAATGTGCTCAGCAATTTGGTTTACCTGGAAGAAGGCAAGTTGAGCAGCAGTTAAGGGACGAAGTAAGACACATTTGGAGCGATTTACACTGTAAACAATAAAGGGAAATTTACACTGTAAATGAAATTATTGGGAGCTGATTTTACACTGTAAATCCAGCTCCTTTTTGTTTCAGCGTGTATTTTGATTGAGCTTTAGGTTAAATCGAGTTTTCTCTTAATATGCTGTTTAACCGTTATTGATGGATTACGTTCTTTAGTGACGTGAGCCCTATAATAAGAAATGCGAGGTTTGTTCAGAAAACGGATTTGGTTAGACTGAAAGTGTTGATGGGAAGCAAAGTGGTAAGGGTATGTGGAAGCTGTGTCTTGAGTTATCTGAAGATAAGACCAAGGTGATAGCCCGTCTTCCGGGAGAAGTGGACCTCGGTGGTGAGCTAAATCAAAATGAATTAAACGAGCAGCTCGTCGCAATGAGCGCTGAAAGGATGTTTGTTGTTGAGGGGGAAGTCGTGAGATTCATTAACTGCGCCAAAGAACGTAAAGCCGAAGCTTACGAAGGCATCGTCATTGCGGAAAAACGCAACGCACAAGTTGAGGTCGAATTGTCGAATAATGACATGCTCGCCAGTATGAACGTTGTCGGTGCGTACGGAGGCCGAGGTTTACGTGGCCCCGAGATTGTTCAAGCTCTTGCTCAAGCGCGAGTTTCGAAAGGCATCAACAAACTGGCTTTGAAGAAAGTGTTGGTTGTCAGCACTCAGCTCGAACCTGGCGACACTTTTTCTCAACCTGTAGCGGTTGGTAAGCAACCTATCAAAGGCAAAGACGCTCTTTTTACTCCTCTTGTTAAAGACATCACCAAACGCATCCTCAAACCCAAAGACGGCCAATCTGCTAGCGACAAAATTGATTTACGTAATCTCGGTGAAACTATCGCGGTTGGCGTAGGCGATGAGGTGATGCGCCGCACGCCTGCGACCAAAGGCACGCCTGGTTTTACTGTTCAAGGGCGAGTGATTCCTCCACAAGCCGGAAAAGACAGCCCAATGAAGCCTGGCAAGGGCACCGAGATATGCAAGCACGACCCAAACCTATTGATCGCATCGGTATCCGGTACGCCTCTGATTAAAGACAAAACCATCGAAGTTGATAACGCACTTTGCCTCAATAGCGTTGGCGTGAATACAGGTCACGTGAAATTTAAAGGGAATGTGATTATCGGTGGCAACATTGAATCCGGAATGATTGTTAAAGCGACGGGCTCTATTACTGTAGGAGGCTTCATTGAATCGGCTGACGTACAAGCGCAAGACGACATTCAAGTTGGTAAAGGGATCATTGGCCACACCGTGAGTGATGGCCAGCCAAAGAGTTGTCACGTCAAAGCCAAAGGTTCGATTCGCGCAAGCTACGCCCAATATTGTGATTTGCAAGCCGGAGAAGATATTGAATTGGCGGTGCACAGCATGAATAACGATATTGTTTGTCGGCGCAATCTGACGGTGCTGGATGCGAACGGTAGGAACGGCACGCTCAGCGGCGGAGATGCAAAAGTCGGTGGCAAAGTGGTGTGCTTACAATTGGGCGTAGAAGGCGACACCGCCACTAAGGTAGAAGCGTTCGCGCGCTATTCTGCATTTAAGGAGCGATTAGCAGAGCTCAAAGATCAATACAAACGCGCTCAAGAAGGCACGATGGATGTGATTCGTAAAGAGCTCGAATTTAAGAAACGTCCTAAAGCCGAACGTACCGACGAAGAACAAGCTCAGATTGATGTGATGAAAACACAAAACAACGAGCAGCTTGAAGCGATAAAGCAAAAGCTAGAACAAACGGAACATGACTTTGAAGTCGCGTTAGAAGAAAATATTGTCGAAGCCAAAGAGCGTGTCTTCACTCGCGTGACGGTGCAGTTTGGAGACGAGCAAGTAACGACAAAGCGTACTCATGGCGGTTGTTCGTTCCGTTTCAATCAATACGAAATTAAAGTCTCGGCGAACTTGGAAGAAGAGGACGTCGCTGCGGTTTAAGCTTTCTTACTCACTGAGCCCACACGTCGCAACAAGATGTGTGGGCTTTTGTTTATCTACAAATCGACAATGTGCTCTTGATAGTAGTCCGCAAGCGCACCGACTTGGCTGCTACACATTACTTTCATTGCTTGTTTAATGTGTTCTATTGGCCAGTTCCACCACTGGATATTGAGTAGAGTTTCAATCTCTTTATCGCTGAATCGTTGACGTACGACTTGGTTGTTTCCAACCACCACCGAATAAGGTTGGACGTCTTTCGTCACTACTGCGCGTGCTCCGATGACGGTTCCATCGCCGATGTTTACTCCGGGCATGATCATCGCCTCGCTGCCAATCCAAACATCGTTCCCCACCACCGTGTCTCCGGCACGCTCGAAACCGTCTTGCACGCCTTCTCCAAATTCTTCAGGAGAGAAGGGGAAGGCCGAAATCCAGTCAATGCGATGACCTTGGTTTCCTGCCATCATAAAGGTGGCTCCAGAAGCGATGGAACAAAACTTGCCAATGATTAATTTGTCGATGCTATCGGGTTCTCTACTTTGCCATTCTTGAAGTGTGACGGGGTCACCCAACAAGTAGCGTACCGCTTGCTCTTCGAAGCTTTTTTGATGATAGAAGCCCGAGTAATAGCTGTAATCGCCAACGATGATATTGGGATTAGTGATGTGATCTTTAATGACTTGACCTTTTAACCACGTGTCGAAAACACTCATAACTCATCCTTTCAAATTTAGGTTGTACAGAGTTTAGAGGCTTTCTATTATTTCCAGTAGTTTGATTTTAGAGATTCAGAATTACTGTATGGAAATAAAATGGCTCAGCTACGTACCACTTTACGTCGCTTTGTGTGAGGAACGAAGTATTGCTGGCGCAGCAAAGCGCCTGAATTGTTCGAATGCGCATGTAAGTCGGCAACTTAAACAGCTTGAAGACATATTGTCGGTGCAGCTTATTCAGCGAACTACGCGCCAGTTTAATTTGACCTACGATGGTTTGCGGTTTTATCAGCAGGTAAAGCAACTGCTCGAAGGCGCTGAGCAGATCAATGAGCAAGTCATGGCAAACGAGATCGTATCGGGAAAATTGAGAATAGCGGCGTCTGCTTCTTTCGGAGCCGCGTTACTCAGCCAAACATTGAGCGAGTTTCGATTGCAACATCCACAAGTGAGCGTCGAAGTGATCTTCACAGAGACACCTCTCGACTTGATTGAGGCTGGGTTTGATATCGCATTCTACTTTACCGATACTCCTCCAGAGGGATACGTCGGCCATCAGCTACGCACTTTACACTGTAAACCGATCGCTCATCGCTCGTATTTAGCTGATAAACCAAATGTAAGTACGCCAGAGGAGCTTGGCGACTTAGAGCACATCCTTTATAAAAGTCGCGATTTGGTGTTAGATAAGTGGACGTTTACGCATAAGCAAACTCAACAGCAGTGCAGCATTGAGTTAGAAAGTACGCTGAGTTTTAATCTTGTCCAGTCCATGTTGGATGCTACTTTGGCGGGTTGTGGTGTAGCCATGCTAGATGAATTTGCACTGGCTAAACTCGAACCTGCACAAAAAGAACAACTCGTGAGTTTGCTGCCAGAATGGCAAACGGATGCGATTTTGCCGCTTTATCTGCTTTACCCAAAACGTGAGCACTTACCAAGAAGAACGCGAGCGTTCATCGAACACTTTAGGAACATATATTCTGTCGGCGAATAGCGACAACAAACTTAGCAACAATTGAGGAAGCAAAGGAATGCGAAAACACTGTCACCAGTTTTCCTGATGCAGGCGTGTTGGTCAAAACAGGTAACGAAGAAAACATATTACGAGGGTGAGCTTCTTCAAATCAGCATTAAAGGCAATAACTACTGACCGGACGCAGAAGAAGCTCATGGATTCAGCTAACTTACATTAAGTATCGTGCTTACAGCTCGTAACGCAGACCTAAGTGGTAGTAGCTTTCGTCTGCGTGTGCACCGCCAAACGAGACTTCTTGTCCATTGCTGTAGCCACGCGAGCCGTTACGATCAACGTAGTTTGTGTAGATAGAAGAACGAGGCGTCAGTTTGTATTGCACTTCTAGCGTTGTATCTTTCAGCTCTAGCTCGTCACCATCACTGTTTTCTAAAGAACGATAACCAGCACGCAGTACCCATTTGTCATTTACACTGTAAACCGCCGTTAGTTCCATCACTTTGTCGGTACTGGTTTGTGAGTAATAGCCCTCTAGTTCATCTTCCGAGTACAACGCACCCAACATCAAATCACCTAGGTAGTAACGCGTACCTGCGCCCCAGAATGTGTAATCGGTGTCGTTGCTTTCACGTGCATCACCTTTATTCTTCTGCATCGCTATCACTGGTGCCAAGGTACCCAAATTCCCCATGTCTAGCGTATAACGCAGTGCAGCGTTGTAACCGTAGTCGAGCTCAGAAGTGTTGTTTCCTAAAATGTACGCGACAGAAAAATCGACATTATCTAGGCTGTTTTGGTATTGCAGCGTGCCATCTTGACGGAAAACTTGCGTTGCGGTTTTGTCGACTTTATTCGCTTGGCGCGCCATAGAAACATCGGAAGAGGCGAACACATCACCAATGTCGGTAAACATAATCAACCCAGATGCCACGCGACCACCAGTAATGCGACCATAATCTTTCGCATCAATACCCGCCCATACATAACGTGCGGTCAGAGACGGTTTGTCGTTTACTTGGTTTGCGTATTCAGCGGCACCCACTTGGTATTGCGCTTGGCCGATGATCGACGCGTACTCGTTGATGGTTTGTGAACCGTTTAAACCAATACGGCCATCAAACTCGCCATTTGCATCGCCGTGCTCATCATTTTTACTGGTGACATTGAAACCAAGACGAGAGTAAATATTTAAAACTGACCCATCTTCCGCTTGATACAGCTGCGCTGCCATTGCGTTTGATGCCATCAATGTTGGGAGAAGTAGAGTCAAAATGTGCTTTTTCATGATTAACGACCTTTCATTTCTATTGTTTTAGGTACGACAAAGCCCCTTCCGAGTAACGGAATAAGAAAAATTGTCGTGAAGTAGAGAGAGGGTGCGCCCTTGTTTGCCAAGGGCGCGAGCTAGTCCA
Source organism: Vibrio sp. 1557 (assembly GCF_033340175.1). Classification (NCBI taxonomy): domain Bacteria; kingdom Pseudomonadati; phylum Pseudomonadota; class Gammaproteobacteria; order Vibrionales; family Vibrionaceae; genus Vibrio; species Vibrio sp. 1557. The sequence goes on from NZ_JAWOVZ010000003.1 coordinate 115,181, forward strand.
TTCCTATAGGGGAAGAATGATTTAGCTTAAATCGACGTCTTTGCAGCCAAAGAAGTAAGTCGCGAGGAAGCCGACGATGTAAGAGATAAGCAGGCCAGCAACAAACACCATCATGCCCGGGAAGATGCCATTTTCAGATGTCATGAGAGGAATCGCCACGATACCGGATGGGCCAAACACCGTATTAAGACCAACTGGTAAGCCAAGGTAAGAAACTAAACCGATAAAGAAGCCGCCCGCAGCACCACCAATACAAGCGGTAACGAATGGTTTTACACGTGGTAATGTCACGCCGTAAATCAATGGTTCGCCAATGCCTAGAAGACCCGGAATAATAGCGCCTTTAACTTGAGTGCGCAGTAGAGCGTCTTTTTTGGCTTTGAAATACAGCGCCATTGACGCGCCAACCTGACCGCCACCTGCCATCGCCAGGATAGGGAATAGTGAGTTAAAGCCCTGTGCTTCCATCAATGCGAAGTACACTGGAACAAAACCCTGGTGGATGCCAAATACCACAGAAATTAAGAACAAACCTGCCAAGATTGCAGCGCCTAATGGGTTATCGTTCAAGTTGAGGAACAACCAAGACATCCCTTTAAACAGCTCGCCGCCGATTGGCATGATGATCAAGAAGGTTACCGCACCCATGATCAACAGAGTGATAACGGACGTTAAGATCATGTCCAGATCATCTGGCATGTATTGACGAACCTTACGCTCGACTTGTGCACCGATGATCGCTGCTAAAAGTACGCCGATAATGTTGCCGCGCGGATCAATCGCAAAGCCGAAAAACTCGTTCATGCCAGAGTAAATGCCGGATGTCGCCTCTGGGTTGTAACCCAGCACAAACAAAGAGGCGAGAATGGCACCATTAACACCAGAGCCGCCAAATGCTTGCTGCGCGTTGTAACCAATCAGAATACTTAGGAAAGCAAACAGACCCTTACCAAAGACTTTCATGTAGGCGATCAAATCCAACATAAACTGGCTTGGTGTCTGGTCGAGAACAAACATCTGTTCCAATAACGTCGCAAAACCTAGCAACAAACCAGCGGCAATAAAGCCTGGGATCAACGGCGTAAAGATGGTGGCAAACTTGCTTAAAAAACGCTGAACCGCACTGGTTTGCTTACTCTTCATCTGTTTTTTCTGCTCGGCTGCGACGGCAGAAAGATCTTGTTGCGGCATATCTGCTTCTTCACTGTCACCAGAGGTTAAGCTGTCGATCAGTTGATTCATCATCTCAGCCGCTTGTTGAGCTTTTCCGGGACCGAGAATGATCTGAAACTGCTCATCGCTTTCCACCACACCCATTACGCCGGGAATTTGCTTGATAACTGATTGATCAGCCAAGCCATTGTTGGCGAGCGATAAACGCAAACGCGTCATACAGTTACCACATTTGCTTACGTTGTTACTGCCACCCACTGCGGACAGCAACTGCGATACTGTGTTTGAAGTTACTTTTGCCATAGGGTCTATCCTTCAGAACTCGGATTATTTAGTTATTATTTAGTGCTGCGCGAATAAAGCCGTTGTGCGCGGCGAGGCGTGATTTGGCTTGTTCGGCATCCAAATCGGCCAAAATCATTAAGATGGCGGTTTTGCAGTGGCGACCGCAGGCCTTTAATGCTCGCTCTGCTTCTTCTTTTGATGCGCCGGTTGCTTCCACAACAATGTTGGTTTGGCGTTGGATGAGCTTGGCGTTAGTGGCTTCTACATCCACCATTAAGTTGCCAAATACCTTACCGCTACGAATCATTGCGCCTGTCGTGAGCATGTTTAGCACCAGTTTTTGTGCGGTGCCGGCTTTCATGCGAGAAGATCCAGTGACAACCTCTGCGCCAACTATCGGCAGAATCGCGATGTCGGCTGCTTCTGCCATGGCACATTCTGGATTACAGGCGATAGATGCGGTCGTGGCTCCGATGGATTTAGCGTAGTCCAAACCACCTAGTACATAAGGTGTACGGCCACTCGCTGCAATGCCTACAACCACGTCATGCTTGGTGAGGTGAAGTGCTTTTAAGTCGTCTTGACCCATTTTCGCGTTGTCTTCTGCGTTTTCTACCGCTTTTAAAATCGCTTGATGCCCACCAGCAATTAAGCCAATCACCATATCTGGATGCGTGCCGTAGGTAGGAGGACACTCGCTTGCATCAAGAATGCCTAAGCGACCTGACGTACCAGCTCCCATGTAAATTAAACGGCCACCATTTGCAAAAGCTTGGGTAATTGCGTCAACTGTCTCTGCAATTTGTGGTAGCACCGCTTTTACCGCGAGCGGGACTTTTTGATCCTCTTCATTAATGACTTGCAGCATCTCGATGGTCGAAAGCGTATCGATCTCGGCACTGGCTGGGTTACGGCTTTCTGTCACCAATCTGCTTAAATCAATTTTCATGTTTTGCACTCTTCGTAATGTTCAATCTGAGGGCGATTTTATGGAATAAAATATTCAGGTTTGGTGATAAAAATCACACTTGAGGTTATTCTTTATGCAGGAGAAATTTGGAATAATGAGAGAAAATATACGTCTATTACATCCAGGATTAACTGCCTTGGTTAGAATAATCAGGGGGTTAAATCAAACTCTTATTATTTTTGTTTTGGAATAATTTATTTAAAATTTTTGAGGTTTTTGTTGTGTCAGTTATCAATAAGATAGTCGCGAGGCGTACTCAGCTTTCGCAAAGTGGTCGTTTGGTCGGCGATTGGATTGTTGAAAACGCAGAAAAGGCAGCGCAGCTCACCAGCCAAGAACTTGCGGCGCAAGTAAAAGTGAGTCAATCGAGCATTGTGAAATTTACTCAGCGTATTGGCTTTAAAGGCTACAGCGAGTTTAAGTTAGCTCTGAATGAAGAGATTGGCCGTAAGCATGCGATGCAGTCGACACCGTTGCACAGTGATATTTTGGCAGATGATCCCATCGCGGTTATTTCACAGAAACTGGTGAAAGCAAAAACCGACGCTATGTTTCAAACCACCAATGCGCTGTCTTATGAAGCGTGTCACCAAGCGGTGAAATGGTTGAGTGAAGCGCGTCGAGTGCAAGTGGTCGGGATTGGGGGCTCTGCACTGACCGCGAAGGATTTAAGCTTTAAACTGCTTAAACTTGGTATTACGGCGCTTTCTGAACAAGACAGCCACGTGCAGATTGCTGTTGCCCGCACGCTCTCTCCAGAAGATGTTCAGATCGCAATCTCGTTTTCGGGTGAGCGCAAAGAAATTCTCGTCGCGGCAGAAGCGGCAAAAGAACAGGGCACGAAGGTGATTGCGTTATCTGCGCCTGGAAGAAGTCGCTTGCGCGGTATTGCCGATATTACGTTTGATACGATTGCCAATGAAACGGAACATCGCAGCTCATCCATTGCTTCGCGTACCGCGCAAAACGTGATCACCGATTTGCTGTTTATCATCTTGGTTCAGCAAAGAGACGACAGTGCCCGTCAGTTGATCAGCGATATCAGTACCGACATCAAACAGATCCTCACATGATCGCTTGTTTAACAGCGGACTAGAGATCCGGATCGTGCCTCAGCAAAGCAATAAAAGCAGAGAGATGTTTTTCAATGGTGAGATCGGCAGAAATCGCTGGTAACTCCAACGTGATGCAAGGTAAATCACGTTCACTACACCAAGTGCCGAATGAGCCGGGTGTTTCGTAGTCGATATCGTCAACGATTGGCAGTTGGAACTGCTCGCCGAGCCATTTGGCAAGGTCGGAATGTTTGGGATCATCCACAAAAGCAAGCGGTTCATGAAACGACACCACAAACTTTGGCTTGCGCAGTTCAATCAAGTTAATTAATGCGCTAACTTCAGGCTCTAGTTGGTTTTTAGTGCCAGTTTTCACCTGTACGTCTCGAACGGGTGTGTGAGAGCTCCATCGATACACTGTGCCATGCTCAGTCCAATTTTGGGTTGGAAACGCGCGATTGAGATCCACTTGGTTTGCATTTGCGCGTGTGCCTAGTTGGTTGCCGTCAGGATTCATTGACAGAATCACATCATGTCGTAAGTTTTCAGCAGGCAAGCTTCTTAGCGCGCAGGACAAACCTGCAATCGAGGCCGTCTCGTCCCCGTGAGTGCCTGCCAAAATCAAACCTCGCGAAGCACTTTCGACTTGAGCCGGAAAATACAGTAATGGCGCACCAAGCACGGATTGACCGTATGATGTTGGCCGAATTAAAAATGCCGCTCTTTCCGTTCTTGGAATTAGACTCACCGTAATCTCCTGATTGATGAAGTAGTATCAATATCTAAGCTAATTACACCTAGCTAAACTGAACCGTTTAAACTCGTCAACGGTTGAAATGTTAATTGTGGCACTTGCTTCACAAGACGCGTTAGGAGAACGAAAAACGATATGGATTTTAAAAAACATTCAACGGCGTTGCTGATTTCCTCTTTATTCACCCCTTTTCTTGCTACATCAGTTGCTGCGGAGACCTTACCTAAAGGCATTCAACTTGCCGCAGAACAGCATTTAGTACGTGCGAATGACGCAGAGGCGGCGACGCTTGACCCAGCGAAAGCCGAAGGTCTGCCAGAAATGCATGTGATTCGTGACTTATTTGAAGGGCTTGTGATTCAAGATCGTGACGGAAACATTATTCCCGGTGTGGCAGAATCATGGGAAACCAACGACAACCAAACCTTTACTTTTCACTTGCGCAAAGACGCGAAATGGTCGAATGGCGAGCCTGTGACAGCGGATGATTTTGTCTATTCACTGCGCCGAGCGGTAGATCCGAAAACCGCTTCTCCAAATGTTTGGTATCTCAAACTCACCAAGATCAAAAACATCACCGATGTAGCAGAGGGCAAAAAGCCTTTGGACGATCTCGGTATCAAGGCAGTGGATAAATACACCCTACGTTTTGAGTTGGACAGTCAAGTGCCGTACTTTGTTGCTATGACTGGGCACACGTCCATGATGCCAGTGCATCAAGCGACAGTGGAAAACCGCGACAAGCCGTGGAGCGATCCAGACCAATTTGTTAGCAACGGTGCATTCACATTGGATAAGTGGGTCGTGAATGAGCGCATTGAACTGGTTAAGAGTCCAAGTTACTGGGACAGCGCAGATACGCATCTAAACAGAGTGACTTACATTCCGTTTGAAAACCAAAACGCGTCTATCAATCGCTATGCGGCAGGAGAGCTGGATATCACGTCAGATGTGCCGACTCATATGGCGCAGAAGCTTAAACAAGATTACAAGCAGGCTTACACGGTGGTGCCATTATTGTGTACGTATTACTACGCGTTCAATACCACTCGTCCGCCATTTGATGATGTGCGAGTGCGTCAAGCGGTGTCGTACTCCATCATGCGCGATGTGATTACGAATGGTGTCACGCAAGTGGGCAACCTTCCTGCTTATACTTTTGCGCATCAGTACACCGCAGGGTTTGATGCGACGCCGCCTGAATACAGTAAGTGGAGTCAGCAACAACGTGACGAGAAAGCGCGTCAGTTGTTAAAAGAAGCGGGTTACAGCCAAGACAAGCCGCTCGATTTTAAATTGCTGTACAACACCAGTGAGGCAAACAAATCGATCGCGGTTGCGATAGCGTCGATGCTACAAAAAAATCTCGGTGCACACGTGGAGTTAGAAAACCAAGAGTGGAAGTCATACTTAGTGGCGCGTAAACAAGGCAATTTCGATGTGATGCGCGCTTCCTGGTGTGGTGATTACAATGAAGCGTCTACTTTCCTGAGCTTACTTCGCTCAGGTTCTTCGGGTAACTTTGCACGTTACAGCAATGAAGCGTACGACAACGCGATGAACAGTGCATTGGCCGCAACCGATGAGAAAGCGCGCCAAGGTTTCTATGATCAAGCCGAGCAATTGTTGGCGGCGGATATGCCAATCGCACCGATTTACTACTACATGCAAGCGCGTTTGGTTCGTCCTACGGTTGGAGGTTTTGCCAAGAGCAACGTAGAAGGTCGTATCTACTCGAAAGACCTCTACATCAAGAAGTAGCGCTCAAAACAAGCGATAAATATGAAGCCCCGAAGATATATCTTAAGGGGCTTCTTTTTTTTGTTAGCGAGTGGAGAGCTTATTCACGAGCATAGCGACTCGTTTGCCAAGATACTCCGCCGTTGCAACATCAGAAGCATGCAACTGACCACCTTCACCACCTTGTGCAACAATACCACCTTGTACACCATAACGATTCAGGTTTTGCTCCCCAGAATTGCTGATCTTATCCAACCCGACCCACATCATGCCGTGTTGGTTAGCGAGCGTTTGTAGATATTGTAATGTGCAAGATTGGTCGCCATTCATTGCCCCACCACTGGTAAAGCCAGCCGCGATTTTGCTCGCCCATTTTTGGTAATACCAAGATTCACTGCTTGCATCTGCAAATGCTTTAAACTGCGCTGCTACACCGCCCATATAGGTCGGTGAGCCAAAGATAATCGCATCACACTCAGCAAGTTCATCCATTAGTTTAGGGTTCACAAAACGTCCCTCAATAATCTCACTGCCTTCAATTCGGTGAGAGAGGATTTCACATTCATCTTGCTGCTTAATGCCTTGTTGTTCAACGCCTGCGGCAATCGCGCGAGCAAGTTGACCAGTAACGTCGGTTTTAGAGAAATAAATAATCGCAATTTTGGACACAATGGTTCCTTTTTTCATTGTTGATTTTTAATCGTGCGACTAAGGCTAAAACCTCAAGCTAGGTTGAGGTCAACACTAAAACTTAAAAAGAAGTGCATTAAAAAGCCGATGTAGATACATCGGCTTTTTAGTGGGTTATTTCTTTCTGCGAGTATAAATCCGAGATTTTACTTTACTTGGCTCTGGCTTGTTTTTCGCCAGCTTTAGCACTGCTTTTTGCAAAATCTGGTTGTTTGGGTAAGTGATTAAGTTTCCGTTGTCGTGCTTAATTAACACGTGAAACATACTGATTTCTTGAATCTCACCGCAGATGTCTTCATCTTTATCTACGACTTTAATTCGGTCACCCACTCGGTATGGGAAGACAAAAAAGATCAAAAAGCTGGCAGTGATGTTGCTCAGAATTGACCACTGCGCAATAAACGCCACACCTAATACGGCAAAAATGGACGATAGGAACAAAGACACATCGCCATAGCCAATACCTGTGATAATGGCAAAAATAGAGGCGGTCAAAAATAGCAGCGCGACATTGAAACAGCGCTGAATAAAACTCAAACGAGCCTTTTTTACACCTTTCGTTGTTGCCAAATTTAGGATAGCTCTATTTACAATCCTCTTCAGGATGCGATACGCGATCAGGACAAAAATGCCCATCAATAGTTTGTAACCGAGGGAGCCCGTAGTGAAATACTGGCTCACTTGCTCTAATTGGATCCAATCATTCATTTCTTCATCTCGACGATATCTAGAAAGCGGCTTTTATAGCTGATTTTTTGCTGTAAGTAATCACAATTTTTCTTTACACCATTTGTCTCTGTGTTGAGGTTCCACAGAGTACTATATTGGTTAATCAAAGACTTAGTGAGCATTGCGAACTCTTTGGCTTTATTACTTATATTCAACCAAAGCTGACGTGATTTTGAAAAGAGCAATCTTTGAGCTGTATCCCATATCCGACATTATATGACGCTAGTTCCTTATAAACGAGCTGAATATGACTTTTGTCCTGATAACCTAAGGTGTATTAATTGAAATAGCTTTTAGGGCGTTGAAAAATGGAAGAAGATGAAAAGGCGATTATGATTTTATTCGTGATTGTTGGCCTTGTACTCGTTTGGGTCGCGCTTGAAGAACTTAATTATCTCGGGCTCCCAATAAAATAAGCCCCGTTAAACACAAGTTAAATGGGGCCTTTGTCTTTTATCAATGTGAATTCAGGCTAGCTAACCGCACGCACTTTGCCTTGTTTCAAATCGTTCAGCACTTGCGCTTTAGGGCCATCTGCGATGATGCTGCCTTTCTCCATCACAATTACGCGATCAACGATGTCGAGCATAGACGTTTTATGCGTAATCAGAATCAGCGTTTCACTAGGTTTCAACTGTGCTAATTGATGCTTAATGTGCATCTCTGAGCGGTTATCCATCGCACTGGTTGGTTCATCCATGAGTAGAACAGGAGGACGACCCAAAAATGCACGAGCGATCGTGACTGCTTGACGTTGACCACCCGAAAGCATTGCACCACCTTCACCAACTTGGCGTTCTAAGCCCGCTGGGTCAGATTGCGTAAACGCAGTAACACCGGCACGATTCGCTGCGTCTAGTACGTCACGGTCATCGGTTAATGGGCGACCTAGCGTAATGTTGTCGCGGATAGAACCAAAGAACAGATTGGAATCTTGCGGCACACAACCAATATTACGGCGAATGTCGACATGATGCAGCTGTGCGATGTCGGTATCATCAATGCGAACATGACCTTCCGTCGGCTGATACAAGCCCATGATTAGACGCTCTAACGTGGTTTTACCCGAACCGATACGGCCTATGATCGCTACTTTTTCGCCTGGGTTAATAGTCAAGCTCAAATCTCGAATCGACGCCACCGGTGAATCTGGGTAGTGGAAGGTCACGCGTTCAAGTTCAATTTTGCCTTGTACTATTGGGCGGTGAATGTAACGTTTACCTTCTTCTTGTTCATCCGGCATTTCCATGACTTGATTGATAATTGTCATAGAAGACTTCGCTTGGTTGTAGCGCGTAGAGAGTAAGGATAACTGAACCAAAGGACCAATCGCGCGGCCGCTAAGCATGGTTGCGGCAATCAAACCGCCCATGGTTAAGTCGCCTTCTGCAATTAAGTAAACGCCTAGGATGATCATCCCTACGTTACTACTTTGCTGCACAAAACCTGCCGCGTTTTGAATGCTATCCGTAATTCGGCGGCTTTTTATATTCCAGTTCGCCATGTGCGCAACTGCCTCTTCCCAGCGGTATTGGAATTGGCTTTGCGCACTGAGCATTTTTACGGTTTCTAACCCAGCCAGGCTCTCTATCAAATTGGCATATTTTTGCGATGCTAGGCGTGAACCCTCCTCTATGGAGCGACGCAGCGGCCCTTGTATCAGTAGCGAGTGAATAATCAAAATGACCACGCCCACCATCGGTACATACACAAGATCGCCAGCCATTAGCCATATAATCACTAAGAACAGAATGGCAAAAGGCAAATCAATGAGAGCACTGACGGTCGCTGAAGTAAAAAACTCTCGAATAGATTCGAATTCTTGTAAATGGCGAGCGAAGGCACCGACCGAAGGCGGCTTCGATTCCATTCTAATCCCCATCACTTTGCTGAACAGTTTGGATGAAATCAGAATGTCAGACTTCTTGCCCGCCACATCAATGAAGTAATTTCTCAGCGACTTGAGAATGAAGTCGAACAGGAACACGACAAAGATGCCACTTGCTAGTACCCATAGGGTTTCAAACGCAAGATTCGGAACCACTTTGTCGTACACCAAGCGAGTGAATAGCGGAGCGGCAACCGCAAAGAGGTTGATGAGAAGTGATGCGATTAAAACATCGCGGTAGATGCGTTTTGACTGCCACAAGGTTGACCAGAACCAGTGGCCTTCGTTGGTTTTGAGCACTTCGGGAGAGCGCTCATCGAAACGGAATTGCTTTTTAACTAAAAAGTACCGACCAGTGTATTGCTCAAGTAGGTCTTCTAATGGAATAGAGATCGGCACCATTCCACTTTCTAGGGTGGTGACTTCGGCCTCGCGTTTCTCCATATTGATGCTGTTGAGAACGCAAGAGTCACCGCCTTTAAGAACTAAGATTGCCGGCAGAATTAGGCTGGAGATGCTCTCCAGCTCTGCGCGGTTTTCCTTGGCAACCAATCCGGCCCTTTCCGCTGCTCTTGGTAGCAAAAATGGGGTCAGTTTACCGTCAGATAGCGGTAGTCCGTTGACTAGCGCTTCTGGCGAGTTAGCTAACCCATAGTAACGGCTAACGTAGATGAGCGAATTCAGTAAAGGGTCTTTCATCGTTGATAAACCTTTTTATTCCTTGTCGACGATGAATCCTTGGAATACCTCAACAAAATGTTCAGTGAGGAAATCCAACTGGATTTGAGTTTCGATACGCGATGCGATAGTCGTAATACCAAGGTTGTGGGCAGTACGAGAGATCGACGTTAGCGTGAATTTCTGTTTTTCGTCGTGCAAGTTGTGTGTGAATAGGTAATCGAGCTTCACATAGTTCGGGCGGAACTCTTGGATGTATTCCAAAGATTGGAAGTTACGTCCGTAGTTATCTACGCCGAACTCAGCACCTGATTGGCGAATGGCATTACATAACAGTGCTGTGTGGTGAGGCTGATCGATAAAGCATTCCTCTGGAATTTCAAAGTGTAGCTTAGAGGCCACTTTGGCATGTTTTTCCAGCATGCTAGTTGTCCAGCGAATAAACGATGGTTGAGACAAGCTGCTTTGCGCGATGTTAATCGCGACTGGGTCATTAAGTTCACCACTTTCTAGCATCTTAATCATTGATTCAATGACATACTGGTCAAAGATGTTGGTGGCGTCTAACTGTTCTAGTGCGAATAGGTATTGATTCGCACGATACGTTTCACCATCTTTTTCGATGCTTGAAAATACTTCGTTGTGGAATACTTTACCCCATGTGTTTTTCGCAGCTTGGAAACGGAATTTAACCCAATCACTATGAATGGCTTCTTCAACCAACGCTTTCCATTGCTGTTTACCCATCAAACTAGAAGGTGTATCACTGCCAATGAAGCCGTATGGCTTGTCTGGTTGCGCTTTGGCTTTCGATAGTGCGTTGTCCACCATCGAGAGGATTTCAGAACGCGTTTTCTGATCTTTGCTGTGTGCAACCCCTAGTGACGCTTTAGGTTTTGCTAAGCCTGTTGGGTCAGTATTTAGGCCGTTCACACAATTGACGATGCTGTCCGATAAAATGCGTAACTCGCTCTCATCCATATGAGGGAAAAGCAAGCCGAACTCATCACTAGACAAGCGAGCAATCGTGGCACCCGGTACATCAATGGTGTTTTTCAAACGTTGAGACAGTTCTTTAACGTGGGCATCTGCGCGTTGGTAATCTTTGGTCTCGTAAATGTCCCCAATGTATTCAGCATGTAGTAGCGCGATACCCCCTTGCGTTTGCTCTGCAAGCCATTGGTCGATTTGGTTGATGTAGAATGAGCGGTTACCCAATTTAGATATAGGATCGAGGTAAGCCTGAGCACGCAGACGTTGCGCCTCTTTGGCTTGCTCTTTGAATGATAGCTCGATTTGAGCAGACATCATGTTAATGCCATCTACCACCGCGATAAGATCTTTGGTTCTTGGACGAGCAAGCGGTTCACCAAATTGGTTATTCGCGATTTCATGCATTTTATTCACGATGGCCGTTAACGGCTTTAGCGAGCGACGTAGGATGTATGAAATTGCCACTAAACCAGCCAGAAAAATGACACTGAATACAGACAGCAACCCAATAAAACCTTGCCAGAGCTGCTCGTAAGCTGCGCCTGGGTGGCTAATGATTTCTACTTCGGCGAGCTGCATCCAACCACTGGTCACAACACGCTTATCGTGAATCGCTTTAAATAGATTCATGTCGATAAACCATTGTGGCACCGTACTTGGTTTAACTGGGTAAGTACGCACGATCTGGTAGTCAGAATCTAATGCTGTAAGACGAACAACGGAGTAGGTGCTGCCGTCAAATAGAGCATTAATCACGGACTCAACCGCGACTTTATCTTTGTCCTTTAGGTAAGGAGCCAGTGCCAAACCTACGGTGTTAATAGTGTTGTTGACCTCTGAACGTTGCTGTTGCTCCAAGCTGTCTCGAGTCGTGTTGAATTGGATTACGAATACTGATGCCAACAAGAGTATAAAGACCGTAACCATCCCCACCACAAGCTTCTTATATAGGGTCATGTTTCTCACTCGTCATAGTTAATTTTAGGTTTATTTAACTGCAACTTACGTTCGCGCGAGCGTAAGTCATTCCAAAGGCTCAACCGTGATGCTTTCCCTGCCAGCTCTCCAGTGCTAGCAGATGACTTCATCAACCACAGGTTTGTACCATTAAAACTGTATATCGGTAGCAAGTCGCTACGCTTAGAGGCTCGGACAATGTCAGGATTGATATTATCGAGAATGAGCGGCTCAGAACTTGGGGTAGGGTAGTAAGCTAATACCATGTGAAACTGATTCAGTTCGATGGCTTTTACGTATATTAACCGCATCTTTGAATCTGGTATTCCTAGCTCGAGTAAAGAGAAGTACTTAGCAATAGTGAAATCTTCACAGTCTCCTGCGTTACTCCCTAAAAATTCGAGTGGCGTAGCCCAATAATCTGTCTTTCCCCACAGTTTTATGTCGTCAACGAAATACAGCTGATTAAAAAAGTCGTTAACGCCAGCGAGCTGTTCATGAGTCTCTAATTGTTTAAATAAGTCGAGGTTCTTTCGCCATGTATTTACGCGCAATCCCGCACGTTCGCCGTACACCGCTGTGACCGTATTGACCCATCGTTGTTCTTTACTGTTCAGCGCACCAAGTTGGAACGACAAACAACTTAAGCTGATTAATAATGTAACTTTACGCTGCAAATTGGATCGCATATTCGACTCGTATCACAAGTATACTCTTCTAGAGAGTTCGTCAGTGAGAAATAAGTGCTTTTTATTTAATCACTTATCGCTCAATACTCCCTATCGCGAGTATCTTAATGTGGTTTACTCCTTCAAGGCGTTCGTTTTGGCACTTAAAATCGGTTTAAGTAGATATTCCAAAACGGTTCGCTTCCCTGTGATGATATCGACCGATGCTGTCATTCCTGGAATGATTGGTAAATCTGCATCTTGACCAAAGTTTGTTTTTTCGGTGCGTACACGAACAATGTAGAAGCTGTTGCCTTCTTCATCTTGAGTGGTATCCGCGCTGATATGTTCCAACTCTCCCTCTAAACCGCCGTACTTTGTGAAGTCGTAAGCTGTAAATTTCACGATAGCATGAAGATCTGGGCGTAAAAATGCGATGTCTTTTGGCGCAATTTTCGCCTCTACCAATAGTGTGTCTTCTGTTGGTACGATCTCGACGATATCCATACCAGGTTGGATAACACCACCGACAGTATTGATGTTCAGTGTTTTGATTTTGCCTGTTACTGGCGAATTCACAACCGTTCGGTTTACTCTATCTTCCAAGCCCACCGCTGATTCAACCAAAGCAGATAACTGGTCTTGGGCGCTGTTGAGTTTCTCTTGCTGTTCAGAGCGGAATTTGAGTGCAACATCAATACGGTTGAGCATGGATTCTCGAATCGCTGATTGCAATACGGGAATCTTGAGCTCACTGGACGTCATTTCACGACGGGTATCGTTGACTTGGCGCTGTAATTTGAGCAGTTCAATACGAGGAACAACGCCCTCGTCTGCCAAAGGTTTGGTGATATCGAGTTCTTTTTTCGCGTATTGGTAGCTTTGACGCAAGTTCCTTACTCGTGCTTGGATCTCTACCAAGTCCTGCTGCTTTTGCTGCACTTGTTGGTCAATAACAGAAAGTTGGTTGCGTAAATTATCTAGATCTTCGCGATATTCTGCTTTTTGACGCTGTGTGAGTTGAGGTCGAGTCTCTTCCAAGGTTGGTGGGAAGGTCAGTTTACCGTAATCAAGTAGTACACTTTGACGCCAGTTTTCCGTTTCAAAATCACGATTAACGGCAACACTGTTAATAGAAGCGGATAGTTGCAGCACAGATGCGGTAAGGTTGGCAACTTGTTGCTCACGTTCACGAAAATCCGAGCGAAAGCGGGTGTCGTCGATAAGCAGTAACTGTTGGCCTTTTTCAACCAACTGACCTTCTTTGACCAAGATTTCTTTGACTAAGCCACCTTCTAAGTTTTGGACTACTTGTATCTGTGAGGAGGGAATCACTTTGCCTTGACCTACCGTGACTTTGTCGATTTCAGCCCAAGATGCCCAACCTATTGCTGCAATGAAAAATAGCACCATAACCCAGAGCATAAAACGCGCGCTGTTGGGGGTATTGAGGAGCAATGCTGCAGTTTTGTCATCAACAAAATCCAACTCTTCATCGTTGAGTTTGTTGTAGTTATCTCGGCTCATCACAGTCCCTGCTTATATAATTACGGATTATCTTTTTGATCTTATTATTATTAACCGATCATGTCAGCATGCTCGGCTAATAAAATATGAGAAGAGGGTTATTCTCTCTTCAAATGAGCTTTCTTACACTTTCTAAATCAAACAAAAGCATAATTAGCGCCGGAGTATAGCTATTACGCCTTGAACTTGGCTTTATCCAACTGATGTTTTTTTAGTTTGTCGTACAAGGTTTTGCGTGATACCTGTAATTCTAGTTGAACCTCTTTGAGTCTGCCGCGATGTCTTTGCAATGCATCGAATAACAAGCAATATTCAAAGTATTCTGTGCGCTGAGTCATACTCTGAATTTCAAGACTTTTCTCACTGTTCCAATCTTCCATTCTAAAAGTATCTGGCTTGAGGGCACGAAGTTCAGCAAATTGGCGTAGCTGCTTAACGTTTTCTGGCCATTCGAGACTGGTGAGGTGTTTGACCTCTTCTAGGCTGATATGTGGTGGCTGTAACTGATATCGACTCGCTGTGTGGCGCACAAAGTGCTTGTATAAAGGCCCTATATCTTCCTTTCTTTCATCGAGCGTTGGTAAGCGAATTAGAGTCGCCAGGGATTTTAGAGGTGGCTCGGCTTGGGTGGTCGCGCCAAAAACACGCTCAAGTTTTGGGTGCTTGAATAAGTATTCCCATTGCTCAAATGATACATGCTCTGCGCTATGTAAGTACAAACTGCAGTGGCGTTTTCCTTCACTTAAGCGGTGTATGGCTTTGTCGAGCGCTTCTAATGAAAGCTCATAGAGGTCTTCACCAGAAGCGGCGATTAGCTCACTGTCCGGTGTTGCATGTATGTCGTGGGCAAATTGTGCAGCGAGTCGCCGACCCGTACCATCTTGACCTACAAAAATGAGCGGCTGGCTTGTGGGCGCACTGATCAAGGCGCGACGAATGCTCACCATGGCCTTACTGTGACCAATCATTTTCGGACCAACATGAGTTTGCATGTCGAGCTCTTTCTTAAGCCAGATGTTTTCTTGCAACAAGTTCAGTTTATCGCTGGCATTGTTGAGCGATTTCATGAGCTGTTCCGTTGAAAACGGTTTTTCTAGAAAGTCGTACGCGCCGCTTTTCATCGCATCTACCGCGGTTTTCACATCTCCATGTCCAGTAAGTACGATGAATTGAAAGTGATCGTTTTTGCTTCGCAAAGTTCGCATAAACTCCAAGCCATCCATCACGGGCATATGGATATCGGTAATGATAATCGCAGGCATATTTGAGTCGATTACGCGTAAGGCTTCTACTGCGTTCGGTAAGCAGGTGACGTCTATCCCTTCAATCAGCAGGGCTTGAGACACGGCATCACGAATGTGTGGTTCGTCATCAACAAAGAAAACTGGGTTATTCATGGTCGTTTTCCACTTCTGGGGTACGTTTATTCTGATTGACTATTGGTAGCGTCACGATAAAGGTCATCCCTCCTGCTTGTTGTTCTGTGCTCTGATGTTTATAGGCACAGAGGGAGCCGTGATAGCTCTCTAAAATGCGTTTGGAGATGGTCAAACCTAATCCTAAGCCCTCTGGCTTAGTCGTAAAAAATGGATCAAAGATTTTTGCTAGGGCTTCGTCCGACATGCCAGGCCCGTTATCGGAAACAAGAATGTCGCAACTGTCATCATGACACTGAACAGCAATGGATATTTGCGGATCGATACAGTGGTTTTCCATCGCTTGTGCCGCGTTGTGGAAGAGGTTTATCAGCACTTGTTCTAATTCAACGCTGTGAATGGCCAGCTTCACATCATAGTCGATGGCCGGAACTTTTAGTGTTACTCCTTGCTTAATAAGCTTGTTGCTCAAAATGCTGGTGGCAGTATGTACCGCGTCGTGCAGTACTGAGATTTCATTGTGTGAATCGTGCGTGGCTTTCCGAGTAAAGACTTTTAAGCGGGCAATGACTTCCGAAATGGTGTCATTAAGTGTCAGCATTTTGCCCAAATTGTCGGCGACCATTGGGTATTTTTCCATTGCCAACAAACGCTGCGAGTTTTCGGTATAGGTTCTTAGTGCGGAAAGTGGCTGATTTATCTCATGATTAATACTGGCAGACAGCTCGCCCAACAGTGCCAATTTCGCGGCTTGCGTCAGCTCTTGTTGTGTTTGTTTAAGCTCTTGTTGGCTTTGTTCATATTGGCGGATGGTCTGTTGTAGCTTTTGGTTGGCTTCACTCAGAACTAGTGTCCGTTGCACTACTTTTTCTTCTAGGCTCACATTGAGATGGGCAAGGCGTGCTTTGTTAACTAGGGTTTGGAACCACGCTAACGCAATTAGAGCAATGAGCGCATATAAGATCAGGAAGACGATATCGGCCTGTAAAACGGCGGCAAGAACGCTGTTGTGGTTAATTAAGGCAACGACGCGAAACCCTTTATCCAATAAGTGTGTTGCGTATGCGAGGTAATTCGGTGATAGAAGCAATTGATTGTCATCAAACTCCGTGACACCACTGTGTGCCGTTAACTCACCAAAATATTCGGGTAAGGTATCGCCATATTGACGCGTTTCGGTAAGTTCATTTATTGCACTCGATGACAGTGGGAAAAGTGCACGATAGCGCCAGTCTGGTAAATTGCTCATAAACACGACATTGTGTTTATCTGTAATGAGTACGTCAGTCGTGGTTTGCGAAAGGCGCTGTTCTAATTGCTCCAAATTCACTTTTACTGTGATCACGCCAACGACTTCCTCATTTACCCACAGCGGAGACGAGAAGAAGTACCCACGTTTATTCGAGCGCACGCCTAATCCAACGTATTGAGCGGGCTCACCGCGTCGCGCATTTTTAAAATAGGGGCGATAGCTAAAACTAGAGCCAACAAACGTATCTTCTTGCTGAAAGTTACTTGAGGCAATGACTAACCCGGTGCGGTCATGAACGTAAATAGTATCGGCCAAACTTTGCTTCAACCAATCTGATAACAGTAGGTTGAGCTCTTGAGAGGGCGTTCCGCGCTCTACTGCTTTGAGTAGCCTTGGGTCGTGACTTAATAGGTTTGGTATCTGTTCAAACTTTGCCAGTTCGTAGTCCACTTCTTGTGATACTTGCGCGGCTTGTCTCTCTAGCTTTTGTTGCCATTGATCATGTTGGTATTGAGTTGCGTAATGGTGAGTAAGCGCAAGCCCTGAAATGCCAACGGCACACAGTAGCAGTAAAAAATGACGTAGGGCTTTGGGGTTGAGTAAGTTCACGATCGGCTCACTGGTTTTTTGTGTCATGGTATCAAATGAAGCACTGTGATGCTGTGAGCGGCAACGATAACAAGCACAATGATGTCCTTGTATTTCCTCAGTATCGGGAGCACAATCGACAAAAACGAGTGAAGGAGTAAAGATGGAACTTGCTGATATTCGTCGTGAGTACACCAAAGGTGGGCTGCGTCGTAAAGATTTGAAAGCTGATCCTATTGATCAATTTAATCTGTGGCTAGAACAAGCAGTTGAAGCGGGTTTAACTGACCCGACTGCGATGACAGTTGCAACGGTTGATGAAAATGGCATGCCGTTTCAACGCATTGTTCTATTGAAAAACGTCGACAAAGATGGTTTTGTGTTTTACACCAACCTAGGCAGTCGCAAGGCCCAGCAGCTAGAGCATAACAGCAATATTAGTTTGCACTTCCCTTGGCATCCGTTAGAGCGCCAAGTTCATATTACTGGTGTGGCTGAAAAGCTTACCGCCGTAGAGAATATGAAATACTTTACTTCTCGTCCTAAAGAGAGCCAGTTGGCCGCAATCGCGAGCAAACAAAGTAGCCGTATTTCTGCCAGAGGTGTGTTGGAAGGTAAGTTTTTAGAGCTAAAACAGAAGTTTGCTAAGGGTGAAATACCAGTACCAACCTTTTGGGGTGGCTTTCGCGTAAAACCAAAGAGCATCGAATTTTGGCAAGGTGGCGAACATCGCCTTCACGATCGTTTTCTTTTCTCCCAGCATGATGGAAGTTGGGACATTGATCGTTTAGCGCCATAGGCTTATGGTCCCTCATGAATAAACAAACACCGCCGAATTGGGGCGGTGTTTTTGTAGGTGGAAGCGATGCGAATTATCGCTCTCCATTCAACACAACCGATAATTGATGCTTAAGCAGCGTTTTGGGTACAACAGAGCCGTAGCCTGCTTCCATTGCTTTATCTATTAGTTCGTTCTTGCTGTTCGCTGCAAACTTATTACGTAAGCGTGCGACGTGACCTTCAACGGTTTTTGTTGATATGCCCATGACCTGAGAGATAAATTGAGGCTTTTTGCCATAGAGCAAGAGGAAAAGCGTTTCTTGCTCGCGGCATGTGAGCTTCTCTGGTTTTGGTTGTAAGTCAGAAAAACGAAAGATGGATTGTTGATTTGGGTTGGTACTGATTGCACGACAAACCCAATACCCGACTTCAATCACGGCGGTGTCGGTGAGTTCCCTTCCGTAGAAAATGGTGCCTACGATGTCGCCTTTGTCATCTCGCCACGGTGTTTTAGTAAATATATGTGCTCGCCAGCGGCCATCTGGATAAGGGTGGATATCCAGAATTTTTAGTGACTCGCCAGTTTCGAGAACGTGTTTATCTTGGCGTTGAAATTCTTGCGCGCATTCAGTGGTTGGGCTGGCCATATCAAAATCAGTTTTACCCAAGCACTCCTCGGGCGACGTGTGCCCTAACAGTTCTGCGTATTCCTGGTTTACGTATAGGAATACCGAATCTTTATCTTTGCATCCCCAACAACCTGGTAGCTGTTTAAGGAGGGATTGTTCTATGGTATCGACTGAAATATTCACAAAAGGACTCACTACATACTGCTTTTACCAATACAGAGACGTCCGTGTTACATGGCTCGTATTGATGTTGCCAAGTAGGCAGTTACGTTGCTAGAACACGTTCGTTGATTGGCGCTCAATCCAATTAAATTCATGGTGTTCGATGTTTTCGTCAGGTAGTCATAGACAACGACGAAATGGAACGAAGAGTTTAATTGGGAAAATGGTCTGTTTCATTACAGATATGTGCGCTCACGGATGTCCGCCTAATGTTCGGCTTACAACTCGTATCGTCCTTGATCATGCTTCCTACAACTCAGTTGTAATGTGGTTGACGTTCATATCACTTGTGAGTGAAAGAGCAGCACCTAAGCATAGGAGAGGGACAGTGAGACAAAAGCTATGATATCAGCTTATGCCATTGTTTTCATTGTTGAGAAGCGAAAAAAAAGCCAGCCTGAAGACGGGCTGGCAACACAAGATATAATCTTGTCGACGTGTAGAAGAGGTTCTAAATTACCTAGCGAGGGTCTGCTAAGTAAGTTAGAGGTATCAATGAGATACCGAGAGCTTTAGATCGTATGCATCTTAAAGCTCGATAACTAATGTATTGAATCAGAAGCATATTAGTAAGGGGGGAAATCCCTCTATGTTGAGTTTAAGCGTGGGTTTCGATCCGTTTCAGGGACGACCTATCTAATATGGAGCACGATGTTTTACAAAATAACGGATTGTTCGGTAATAAGGATCTTTACATTGATTGATTATGTATACGTAAGGTGTTGCCTATCTATCCGTTTTTGTTAATAAAATTGGTTGCTCACTGACCGTAAATTAACCTCGCATGATCATCGTTCCGGAACTATGATCATGTAAATGAACTTGATCATGCTGATTTGATCTTGTCGATTGAGTTGGGTAAAAGTTGCAACCCAACAAAGAAGGTATATGATGCGAAGACGTAAGCTGACCGTGTAAAGACGACTGTTTAAAATGAGTGATTCAGATAACCAAAAAATCCTTTCATATCAAGAGATTATGCTGCCAAAGCCGGCGGAGCTGATCACACTTCCGTCTTATATGGATTGCCACGATCATTCTTATACGCAGATCGTGATTGGTTTAAAAGGGCAAGCCGAATTTGAAGTGCGCGGGCGAGGTAATCTTGTCGGCCCTGGTCAAGGTTGTGTGGTTACCGCATGCTCTGATCATGCTTTCGGTGGCGTCATCAATCAATCGGATATTTTGGTGCTGAATATGCCCAAACCGACAAATGATGATCCCGAAATGCTTCAAAAAATCAATAACCTGGAGAGAGACCATGTCTACTTCCAGTTAGATAGTCAAATTCAGAAGCTGATACAGATGTTGGTTCAGGAAATGCGAAACCATCCGGATGACCTGCTGTTAAGTCGTGCGTGTAACGACACTGTGATTGCGTTAATGCAGCGCCATATCTCGGCATTTGAGACCAGTCGAAAAGAGTCGCGCTTTGATTTGGAGGCGATTGATCGTTACATTGAGCAGCACCTGAGTCATAAGATTAGTGTGGCTCAATTGGCCGGGCGAGTGTTTCTTGGGGAAAGTCAGTTCCATTGCTTGTTTAAAGAGCAGATGGGGATTACACCTCATCAATATGTTCTCGGAAAGCGAATCGACATGGCTCGTGAATTAATCGAGCAAGGGCACCTTTCTTTAGGGCAAATTGCCGAGTTTACTGGCTTCTCAAGCCAGAGTACTTTTACTCATACTTTTACTCGCTTACAGGGAATATCACCTTCCCGTTATAAAAAACAAGTTGGATAACAACGCGTTTTTTTAGGTCAAATAATCATCAATCAGAATGAAGCCATGCACTATGCATGGTTTTTTTATGTTTTATTCACGTGACCTATCTCTCGTTTTTTTAAACTCTCTGTTCTTTGCAGTGGTTGATATGCCACTTGATCCTACATTTTCTCTTAGAACGAGCTCTTCACAAAAATCTTATTGATATTCTTGATATTTTGTTGTGAATGCAATGAAAAAATTAAAATTTACAACACAAAATATTACCTATTTGAATGTGACTATGTGGATGTTTTGTTATAAAAGCGAGTTTTTGGCAAAAATGTCGTAGTTTTTGACAAGTATTCTTATCGGCCTCAAAATACACTGCCAGCCATTGATAATCCTCGAAGCGGTTTTCGAGGAGTGAGATTGAGGAACACACATGTTTACAGCTACGAACGTGTTGACACCGGAATTTATCGGGCAGCCGCTTGATAAGTTGTGGTCACTGATCTCGCCATTATATATGGTGGACGAGTCTCAATGGCTAGAGCAACTATTGCCACTAGCGACGCCGACAGAGGATGAAAAATCGGCGATCACTACCCAAACGACCCACCTTATCGAAGCCATTCGTGCCGATAAGAAGTCAATCCAGATGATTGATGCTTTATTGCTGGAATACAGCTTAGATACTCAAGAAGGTATCTTGCTGATGTGTCTTGCAGAAGCATTAATGCGCATCCCAGATGCCGCGACAGCAGATTCTTTGATTAAAGATAAGTTGAGTGTCGCAGACTGGAAATCTCACCTGAAGAACTCTGACTCTGTGTTTGTTAACGCATCAACATGGGGCCTCATGCTAACAGGTAAAGTGGTTGGTCTTGGTGAGCAAGGCACCCAGAGCCCAGGTCAGGCTGTAAACCGTCTGGTAAATAAATTCTCTGAGCCTGTGATTCGTAAAGCCATGTATCAGGCAATGAAGATCATGGGTCACCAGTTTGTTCGTGGTCGTACGATCGAAGAAGCGCAGAAGAACGGTCGTCCAATGCGCGACAAAGGTTTCACCTACTCGTTTGATATGTTGGGTGAGGCGGCGTTAACTACAGCGGACGCGAACAAGTACTTCAAAGATTACCTAATGGCGATCGAAGCGGTGGGTCGCGAGACTTACGGTAACGACACCAGCCCTGCGCCTTCGATTTCCATCAAGCTTTCTGCATTACACCCGCGCTACGAAGTCGCAAATGAAGAACGTGTAATGACAGAGTTGTATGACTCACTAATGCAGCTATTGAAACGTGCAATTGAAGTCGACGTTGCAATCACAATCGATGCAGAAGAAGCGGATCGCCTTGAGCTTTCCCTGAAGCTATTTGAGAAAGTATACCGTAGCGATCTTGTGAAGGGTTGGGGCAAGTTTGGTTTGGTTATTCAAGCCTACTCAAAACGTGCGCTACCAGTCTTGGTGTGGCTAAATGCACTCGCAAAAGAACAAGGTGACGTTATTCCTCTGCGTTTGGTTAAAGGCGCGTACTGGGACAGCGAAATCAAGTGGTCTCAACAAGCGGGTTATGCAAATTACCCAGTATACACTCGCAAAGAAGCGACGGACGTTGCATACCTAGCTTGTGCTCGTTTCCTACTTAGCGAAGGTGTTCGCGGTAATATCTACCCACAATTTGCAAGCCACAATGCTCACACAGTTACGGCAATTGCTGTCATGGCGGAGCACAAAGAATACGAGTTCCAGCGCCTGCATGGTATGGGTGATTCACTGTATAACCATGTTATGAAAATGTACGGTCAGCCAGTACGTATTTATGCTCCTGTCGGTAGCCATGCTGATCTTCTTCCGTACTTGGTTCGTCGTCTGCTTGAAAATGGTGCGAACAGCTCGTTTGTACACCGTCTAGTTGATGCGCGTTGTCCGATTTATGAGTTGACCCATCACCCTGTGGATGTGTTGACGGGTTTTGACACGCTACACAACGACAAAATTCCATTGCCTGCCGACATTTTCCCTGAGCGTAAGAACTCATATGGCGTCAACATCGACATCGACAGTGAAGCGAAGCCATTTGAAGCTCAGGTCGAAAGCTTCATGGACAACCAGTGGGTTGCAGGCCCGATGATCAATGGTGAACGCTTTGCCGAAAGCATGATCAAGGAAAATGCGGCTGAGATCATCACCGCACCATACGATCGCCGAATTGAAGTCGGCAAAGTGGCATTTGCAACTCTTGATCACGTTTCCGCTGCAATTGATGCGGCGCAAACTGCTTTCTCTGATTGGAAAACCGTTCCTGTTGAGCAAAAAGCGGCTTGTTTAGAAAAGCTTGCTGACTTAATGGAAGAAAACCTAGCTGAGCTGGTGGCGATTTGCCACAAAGAAGCGGGTAAAACGATTCACGATAGCATTGATGAAGTTCGTGAAGCGGTGGATTTCTGTCGTTATTACGCGAAACAAGCGCAAAACCTACAGCCATTTGAGCTAGAAGGCTTTGATGGTGTGAAACGCATTTCTAGCCGTGAAGGTCTTGGTGTGTTTGTGTGTATTAGCCCTTGGAACTTCCCGTTGGCTATCTTCCTTGGTCAGGTGACGGCAGCACTGATTGCGGGTAACACAGTGGTTGCAAAACCTGCTGAGCAAACAAGCTTAATTGCCGCTCGCGCTATTGAACTAATGCTTGATGCTGGCTTCCCTGCAGGTGTGATTCAGTTACTTACTGGTCGCGGCGCTGAGATCGGTCATGCACTGACTTCTCATGATGCTATTGCTGGTGTGGCATTCACTGGCTCAACGGCAACGGCGCAACGCATTAACGTCACGCTCGCGGAGCGCAGCGCGAAACCAGTTCCGTTTATTGCGGAAACAGGTGGCCAAAACGCAATGATTGTGGACAGTACTGCATTGCCAGAGCAGGTGGTGCGTGATGTGATTCGTTCGGCGTTTGCATCTGCTGGTCAGCGTTGTTCTGCCCTTCGTGTTCTATTTGTACAAGAAGATGTAGCAGACCGTATGATCAACCTGATTCAGGGTGCGATGAATGAACTGCATGTTGGTTTACCTTACCTACACAAAACAGATGTTGGTCCGGTTATCGACAGCAATGCAAAACAAAAACTCCTCGCTCACCTTGAGCAAATGAGCAAAACACAGACTAAAGTCGCTCAGCTACAGCTGGATGAATCGTGCCAGCATGGTGACTTTGTCTCACCAAGTGCGTTTGAAATCTCGGGCATCGATGTGCTGAAAGAAGAACAATTTGGTCCAATCTTGCACATTGTTCGCTTTAAAGCGTCTGAATTACCGAACGTGGTTGCGCAGATCAACAAAACGGGTTTTGGCTTGACGATGGGTATCCATAGCCGTAACGAAACCACGTACCGTTGGATTGAGAAGCATGCTCGAGTAGGTAACTGCTACATCAACCGAGACCAAGTTGGTGCTGTGGTTGGTGTACAGCCGTTTGGTGGTCAAGGCTTGTCAGGTACTGGCCCGAAAGCTGGTGGTCCACACTACCTATTCCGATTTACTCAACATCTTCTTGCTCAAGCAGAAAACGCATAAGGAGTCGCATTATGGTTCATCAGATCACCTATTTTAAAGATGCATTCTCTGCGTGGGAGCAGTGGAATCTGACTGATTTTGATTACAAATGCGAGCATGTTCTGGCATTTAAATCTGCACTAGAAGGGCAGCAGTCTACCGTTGCCAAAGTGGTTTCTTACCACTTGCAACAAGCATCAGCTCTTCTTGCAGAAACTCACCAGTTAGTTGGCCCTACAGGGGAAACTAACGAACTGTATGCCGCAGGACGCGGTGTGGCTTTGGTGATTTGTGAAAACAACATCGAGCCTGCTGATAATGCGTTATACAGTGCTTTTGCGATGATCACCTGTGCCTTAATTGCAGGCAACAGTGTGGTCGTTTGCAGTGACAATGCAGAGCTAAACCAATTGGTTAAGCAAGCTGTAGCGTTGGCAAACTTCCCATCTAACTTAGTCCAGGTTGTTGCGTACGATGCGTCTGCCCCGTTGCTTGAGAGCGATGTACGTAGTGTGGGTTATGTTGGGCGTTCACAGATTGAGCATGCGCTCAATCTTCAACTAGCTAAGCGTGACGGTGCAATCGTCGGCTTAGTTTCTGAAACGGATTTAGAGTCACCGAAATTGGCTCATGATCCTCATCTCTCGTTGCGCTTCATTACTGAGCGCACTCGAACGATAAATATTACCGCGGTGGGTGGTAACGCAACTCTACTCGAGTTGGGGAACGAAACTCACTAACCTGACTTGTAATGCCAATCTGGAGTAACTGGACTGAGAGCCGGTCCAGATTGGTTTTTTATACTCTGATGTATTGCTGAGACGGTAAAATATCAGGGCAGGCAAGGAAGGAAATAATTATAACGAGGACTATCTAATGATAGAAAATAGCTTTGCTATCACGTCCACTTTTGTGGCGTATTTACTGATTATGGTTGCTATTGGCGTTTACGCGTATAAGAGGACTTCCAATTCATCTGACTACTTCCTAGGTGGCCGTAGCCTAGGTCCGTGGCCTGCTGCATTATCTGCAGGTGCTTCAGACATGAGTGGTTGGTTGCTGCTAGGCTTGCCTGGCTATGCGTACGCTGCGGGTATCGAGGCCTTCTGGTTAGCCGGCGGTCTACTTCTTGGTACATGGGCAAACTGGCTCATCAGTGCAAAACGCCTCCGTACCTACAGTATCCAAACTGACGCGCTAACGTTGCCAGAGTTCCTGTCACGTCGCTTCAACGATAAGTCGAAACTGATTCAGACAATCTCTGCGTTTTTCATTCTTCTATTTTTCCTTTTCTACACCAGCTCAGGTTTGGTCGCAGGGGGCAAACTGTTTGAGACGGTATTCGGTCTAGATTACACCTACGCTGTTATCATCGGTACGGTGTGTGTCGTTTCTTACACACTATTCGGTGGTTTCCTAGCGGTATCTTGGACTGACTTAGTGCAAGGTCTGCTAATGGCGGCTGCGCTAATGATTGTTCCTATAGCGGTAATGGACGGTGGTTTAGGTCAGCTAAGTTCTGATCTACATGACATCAACCCCGAACTTGCAACGCTATGGAATGACGCGAAAGGCGAACCATTGTCTGCGATTGCCATTATCTCTCTAGCGGCGTGGGGCCTTGGTTACTTTGGTCAGCCACACATCCTAGCGCGTTTTAAAGCGTCTCGTTCAAACAAAGATCTAACAACTGCACGTCGTATCGCAGTGATTTGGACGGCACTATCTATGGTTGGTGCAATGCTTGTTGGTCTTGTTGGTCTGGTTTGGGTTACGGGTCATCCGGGTACTCAACTAGAAGACGGCGAGAAGATCTTCATGCTATTGGTTAACGCAGTATTCCACCCTGTCGTTGCGGGTATGTTGTTAGCAGCAATCCTAGCGGCGGTAATGAGTACCGCTGACTCACAGCTCCTTGTTTCATCTTCCGCGCTTGCAGAAGATTTCTACAAGCAAGTATTCAAGCCAGAAGCGTCTTCTGAAGAAATCGTAATGATTGGTCGTATCGGTGTTATCGTTATTTCGCTTGTTGCGCTATTCCTAGCGATGACGCCTGATAGCTCAGTACTTGGTCTTGTATCTTACGCTTGGGCTGGTTTTGGTGCGGCATTTGGTCCTGCGGTTGTACTTAGCCTTTACTGGAGCGGTATGAACCGTAACGGCGCGTTAGCAGGTATTCTTGTTGGTGGTATCACTATCGTGGTTTGGAAGCAGCTAACTGGCGGTTGGTTTGATGTGTACGAAATCGTACCGGGCATCATCTTCTCTACGCTTGCTATCATTGTGGTAAGTAAAGCAACGGGCGGTGCTGCGCAAGACGTGTTAGACCAACACCAGTCGTTCGAGAAAAAACTGGTTGAACTAGACTAGTAACTTCCCGTATATGAACACAAAGCCCGCTATTTTAGCGGGCTTTGTTTTATCTGAAACTTAATTAACGTTAATGGTGGTAGCTTGAGATCAAAGCTTAGCATTGCTCGGTTAGATTGGAGTGTTAGTCGCGACGAATTTTGGCGTAAATAACGGTGTTACTCAGCTCTCCCGATGTAGTCAGACGTTCGTTTCTGAGCTCTCCTTCGAACTCATAACCACAGCGCTCGGCTACAGCCCTGCTCTTTTGGTTGGTGCTATCAGCATGAATTGCGATTCTCTTTGCGCCCAAGTCATCAAACGCATAGCGCTCAACTTCGAGCACAGCCTCGGCAACATAACCATTGCCAACGGCAGCATTATCTAACCAATAACCTATCTCAAAGGACGGTACGTCGGGATCTCGAATCATCAGGCCGACCGCACCCAGTAAGCGATCGCTTTCCTTTTCAATCATGTAGTAACGCAGCTCTTCTTCGAAGTTTTCAAAGTTTGCGATGGCTTTCTCTGTCCCTTCTATCATCGCTTCTAATGTCAGCACATGAGGCACCCACGGCAGATAGACTTCGAGAGTTTTTTGGCTGCGAACGACAGCTTGATGCGCCTCTTCGGCTCGTTCTAAACAAGCAGGGATGAGTTTGAGACGTTTCGTTTCCATGCCGACTCTCCTATGGGTGAAAAATGAACGGAAAATCATTTAAACAGATGTACTTAGAATGATCTAGTCAACGCCGTCATATTATTCACTTGGTTTGCCAGAGAGAAACTGAGAGAATCGAACCGTTATCAAACCAACTAGGTTCATTATGAAACTTTTAGTAAGAAACTTGGCTCGTCACATGACCGAGCAAGATATCCGCAAATTATTCTCAGCGTACGGCAAAGTAGAACTGTGTTCGCTAGTGCTTGATCAAGACACGGGTTTGTCGAAAGGCTTCGGTTTTGTCATCATGCCGGACGAAGCAGAAGCCATTTCTGCTCTTGAAGCACTGAATTTGACGAACGTAGAAAAAAGCAAAATTCGCGTGAAAGTCGCACAAGACTAATACAGAGAAAAGCCAGCGTTATTGCTGGCTTTTTTGTCTTTCTATTTAGAGACCAAATTGGCAACATTCTAGAATGTCTTCTCTTTTCGTTTTAGCGAGATTGATCATCAATTCTCTCTTCAAGTTGTTTCATTAAATCCTTTAACTGTAGAGAATCGAAATTGTCTGAATTCGGCACTTGGTAAGCGTCGTTGACTGTGTAGAGCATCAAACTTTTGCTAGAGAAGAACTCTTTCTGTATTTGGACTTTGACAATGTCATCAAGAGGTAGACGGAAGTAAACCGTTGAGCCCTGGCGGTACTTCAAGGTGTTGGTGCTTGCATCGATATCTAGCGTTTTAGGATTGAACGCGCGGCGCGTGAAGTACGTTGAGAGCAGTTTCAATCCTATTATTGTGAGTGCTACGAGTCCAAACTCGACGATCTTGTCTGCTAGGTAGGAAAAATAGAACAGCGACAACAATACAGTTCCTAGCAAGAAAGGGTTGTTCTTGGGCAGATTTTGTGAAGTTTCATGGATGATCATCCGACATATTCCTCGACTTTATTCAGAAGCGACGAACGTGAGTTGGTAGACACAAACCTTTCGTTCTTTGCCTTGCATGCGCAATGTTTTGTCACCGATGTAAGGGATATTTAGTTTTTGGATCACCGATTTAGAACGCTGATTGTCCACCAAATGCATCACGGTTATTCCGTTTAACTCAAAGTGCATTCGAGCAAATTCGAGTAAGGCTTTGGAGGCCTCGAATGCATAGCCTTTCCCCCAATGTGGCACGCCAACCCAGTAGCCTAATGTACCGTAGCCCTCTTCGATACGCGGTAAACTCACTGCACCAAGTAACTCCCCAGTGTTTCGCAAGGTAATAGCGTACGCCACGCCTTGATGCTGCTGATACATCGGATCGTGCCTATCTATCCATGCTTGCGCCATCGGTCGCTCATAAGGATGAGGGATGTTTGCTGTCATGTCGGCAATTCGCTTATCTCCAGCGAGTAAAGCCACTTGTTGGCAGTCATCGATATTGAATGGCCGGAGGACGAGTCTTTCGGTAGTGAGAATCGGTTGTATCGTCATGCATTTCTTCCTTGATGAGACGGCTATAGCTGCTAGCAACTGGTTTGCGGGGTAAATCGAGATAACAAGGCGTCTCGAAAGCTCGATCTAGCCAGGCGTGTAGTTGTCATGCGCCTTACTAAATAATAAGCCCGAACAATTGCTTATGTGTAATGTGTCGTATTATTACACACATAAGCACGTTTGCTCATATTGATGGTACAAAAGTTGAGGTCTGACCAATGTCTCAGTTTTTTGATACTTTCGTTCAATTTTTTGAAGATAGGGCACAAAAAATTAAAGGAGCTTTTTAATTGTGGAATTATTTTGAACAAAATATGTCAATTGTCAGTAGGACGAAAAAGTAGGGAGAAGAGAAATGCCGGATATATATTGCGCAGCTTGTAGAAAATCAACGCAACATAAAGTGATTATGAAGCGTTGCGAGCCTCAGTCTGTTGACTCGTTAACAGGCAAAATGGTGAGTTTTACACAGCTGATGGCGAAATTTGTATCAGGTGAACATTATTACGAGATGGAGCCTCAATACTACTGCCGTTGTTGTAATCATCGTGCAATTGGAGAGGTTGTTCCACATCCTACACGGCATACATCGGCCGCACTCTAATTCTGAGTGATAGCCATGATTAATGGCTAAATAGGGCAGTGTTGCCCGAACGACATATCTATACAGGCGTGTCATGCGCTTTCAAATTTGCGACTCCGCGGGAGCCGCTAGGTTGCTTTTTCTCTTCATATCACGGTTACTAAGTGAGCGGCAATAATCATAGCTCTTTCCCTCCTTCGTTGTTTTCTGGTTATTCTCTGCTGAATTTCACATGCTGTGCATTTGATGGTTTGCAATTGTTTGAGCAACGATTAATGTGATGCTTTCTAAGTGGTTACAAGGAAGCGGGTTAATGAGTTATCAATTGGACCGGATTGATTTACATATTTTGAGAGTGCTTCATTCGAGAGGCAGAATTCCGGTTGTAGAACTAGCAAAGCTGATTAACTTAACGACTTCTCCATGTTCTGACCGTGTAAAGCGGCTAGAAAAAGAAGGGTATATCAATGGTTACCATGCAGAGTTGAATGCGGAAAAGTTGGGGCTGGATGTGCAAGTATTCATCCATATTCGTTTAGACCAAACCAGTTTTTCTATTTTTGAAAAGTTTGCGAAAGCGGTGGAATTGATGCCTGAAATTGAAGAGTGCTACTCGCTCTCTGGAGATTTCGATACCATGATAAAAGTTCGTGTTAAGAGCATGAAAGCGTATCAGGAGTTTATGTCGAGTAAGTTAGGCACGCTTCCGGGCGTGATTCAAACTCGTAGTGAAGTGGTCATAGAAGAACATAAAACGGGATTTGGTGTTAATCCCGAGCTCCTTGGTTAGGCGAGGCATGTGTTGAGCCTCCTTATTTAGCGTGGCTTGGTATATTACTTTTTCTCGATTAAAAAAGGAGCCGAAGCTCCTTTTTTAATAAATCGGTGAGCGATTATGCCCCGATAAAGGTACTGATAACGCCAATTAAACCACCAAAAACACCGCCCCAAACGACTAGCCAGCCAAGGTGTTCTTTGATCATCTTTTGCACCATTTCTTTAACTAATGCCGGTGTTAATTCGCTTAAACGTTGATCGATGATACCTTCAATGTTCTGCTTTATCTCATCCATCATTGCAGGAGATTCGAATTGCTCTTTCAGTGCTTCTTTGATGTTATCGCTCTTGCTCAACTCAATGATGGATTCTTGCATCTTTTCGACGAAAGGTTGGCGCATGGGTTGTAGCGCTTCCGAGCCGCCAAACATCGCTAGCATGCCACCAAACTGAGAGCCTTCAATTACTTCCACTAGGGAATCAAATGCTGGATTTAAATCTACTTTCTCAATTACTGGTTGAAGATCGATGTTCACACCGCCCGCCATTTCTTTATTCAAGAATCGGTCAATGTTCGCTTCAGTAAAAAACTGTTCCATCATCAGGTTTTTGATAGCCAGTTTAAACTCTTCAAATCGCGCGGGGATCACGCCAGAACCGTATAATCCAGGCACTTTCTCAAACAGCATATGGATGGCAAGCCAGTTGGTGATGGCGCCTGAGAACGCAAACAGCCCTGCATACCAAAGATAGTCGTTTTGTAATTGATGACCTCCAGCCATCAAAGCGATAGCGAGGACATTCGTTAGCAAACTTTTGTTCATAGTGACCAGTTATATATGAATATCGGAAAGAATAAGTGGGCCTGATTCTATACCTAAGTCACATTAAGATGCTAGGTTTTGCCGTGATGGGTAGTCTTGTAGAGAAGGGACAAAAAATGAATGTTCAGAAAAACAAAACCCGACAATCATTGTCGGGCCACTGCTTTTTCTTAGAAAAACTAAGATTCTATTTTTAATTTTAGATGCGGTAGATCTTACAACAAAGTTGGCATTTCCATCTTTCTGAGTAGCCAAATAGCTTGTCAGCCCAACTTGGTTTGAGTTGTACGAGCTGCATTGAACCACATTTACACATAAGCTAATTACCTTATTGTTAATATAATAACTAAGCCATCTATTGAGTATAGCTGTTTCTCAAAAAGTGAAATGACAAATGAAGACGGCTCAATACTCTGTATTGTGTTCATTGCAATGGATACGCAACGAGGCGGTATATTAGCAGAAAAAGTGTGAGCTTTATCATGGAGAGTGTTTCATATATGAGAAACCACAATGGCTATATGAGCGTCTAGCCATGGATTAAAATAAAAAACGGCGCTTAAAGCGCCGTTTTTATTGAGCTTATCACTCGTTAAGAAGCGTGTTGATTGTCTAGTTCTTCAGCGATAAATCCGCCAGTTTGATGCGCCCAAAGCTGGGCGTAAATGCCGTTATTCGCAATGAGTTCTTGATGAGAACCTTGTTCAACGATGCTGCCTTTATCTAGCACGATGAGGCGATCCATTTGTGCGATGGTCGATAATCGGTGAGCGATAGCAATAACCGTTTTCCCTTGCATTAATTCATTCAAGCTTTCCTGAATCGCTGCTTCGACTTCTGAATCCAGAGCCGATGTTGCTTCATCCAATACCAGCAATGGTGCATCTTTGAGTAGCACACGAGATATTGCGATACGCTGACGTTGGCCGCCAGACAGTTTCACACCACGTTCACCAACTTGCGCATCGTATCCGACATTACCAAATGGGTCGGTCAGAGTTTCGATAAACTCATGGGCATGCGCTTGCTTAGTGGCTTTCAGCAAATCTTCTTCTGTCGCATCTGGATTGCCATACAAAATATTGTCTCGAATTGAACGGTGTAACAGAGAAGTATCTTGGGTCACCATACCGATCTTTGAGCGCAAAGAGTCTTGTGTGACTTCTGAGATGTTCTGTCCATCGATCTTAATGCTGCCGTCTTCGACATCGTGGAAACGAAGTAACAAGTTCACCAAAGTCGATTTCCCGGCGCCGGAGCGCCCAACCAAGCCTACTTTCTCTCCTGGTTTGATGTTGAGGTCGAGATGGCTAATCACGCCTTTGTTCTCACCGTAATGGAAGCTGACGTTATCAAAGTGAATGCCTCCTTCAGTGACAACCAAGTCTTTTGCGCCTGGTTTATCTTTAATATCAATAGGCTTAGAGAGCGTTTTCATTCCATCGACAACGGTTCCCATGTTTTCAAAGAGGGCGCCAACTTCCCACATTATCCACATAGACATACCGTTTACGCGCAATGCAAGACTAACAGCAATCGCAATCGCTCCAACGCTAATGGCACTATCCAACCACAGGTAAATCGATAAAGCAGCAACGGAAAATACCAAAATATAGTTTGAGATCTCTACAGCGACGTCGAAGCCGGTCACTAGGCGCATTTGACGATAGACCGTATTCAAAAATCCTTTCATGCCTTGCTCGGCATATTGGGTTTCGCGCTGGCTATGAGAAAACAGTTTGACGGTTTGAATATTGGTATAACTGTCGACGATACGCCCTGTCATTGTCGAACGTGCATCGGCCTGCGCTGAAGCGACGTCTTTGAGCTTAGGGACAAAATAGATTTGGATAGCGATGTAAGCGAGTAGCCAGACGATCATTGGGATCATCAAACGCCAGTCTGCCGTCGCTAACATAATGATCATGCTGGTGAAGTAAACCGTAACGTAAACAAACACATCCATAGCTTTCATCACGGTTTCGCGCACAGCTAATGAGGTTTGCATGACTTTCGTTGCGACTCGACCTGCAAAATCATCTTGATAGAAGTTCAAGCTTTGATTGAGCAAATACCGGTGTGCAAGCCAGCGGATAGACATTGGGTAGTTGCCCAATAACGTTTGATGAACGAGCAACGAGTACAAGATCACCAATATAGGCATGACAACCAGCAATAAGGCTCCGTAGAAAATCAAATCCGATTTATTGTCTTGTAAGAACGTTTCTGGATTGCTGGTAGACAACCAATCAACCAGTTGTCCCATGGCGCCAAACAACATTACCTCAACAACAGCCACAATTGTGGCCATCAAAGACATGATGATCAAAGGCTTTTCATAACCACGAGTGTAATAACGCAGAAAAGCGAACATCCCTGAAGGAGGCTGATCCGGTGTAGATTTGGGGAACGGCTCTGTAAAGCCTTCAAATCGTTTAAACATAACTCATCCTAAAGTTAAAACAGTGCCATTTGGGGTGGCTAAATCCATCGATTCACGCTGCTTTGGACGAAACCGCGTGTATGAGAGTTTTTTGCCTGCTCCTCGATAAAGCAGACCGATTGACGAGAGGGGCGAAAAAATAGTCTAACCGATTGTGTCTTAAATGTAACTAGTTGGTTATGAGTGTGATTGTCTATGGTTCTGATTCTTATGATGAATTCTTATCATGTTCATCGTGGTGCCATAAAAGCTTAAACCTGCAAAGTGACAATAAAATTTAAGGAAAAATGAACTTAATGCAGCAAAAATTACTTTTGTGCAATTAAATTAATTGTCAAAACAGCAAAACTGAAGTTAACAATAAATTTACAATCTCCTCATTCTAGTGATAAGGAATGTATTGGATGCTATTACACGAATCAGTGACCCAATTTGCTAATGGGAAAGAAGAAAGCACGCAAAGTGCTCAGCGCCAAACCGCAAACTGCGTAGTGATGGTGCCACCGAAAGAGTTTCGTTTTAATGAAGAAACCGCACAAGATAATGAGTTCCAACATAAAGTGTCACTCAGCCAAGAAGAAGTCTCACGTCGAGTAATGGCCGAGTTCGCGAGTATGGTTGCAACGCTGCGTCAAGAGGGCGTTCAAGTTGTTGAGTTTGATTATCCAACTTCAGATGTTGCAACGCCAGACGCGGTATTTCCAAACAATTGGTTTAGCACTACGCCAGATGGCACGTTGTACACCTTTCCAATGGCCTGTGAAAACCGTCAAAAAGAAGTACGTCCCGATGCACTTGTGGCAGCACTAGCGCAAGCAGGGCGAGAAGTTCATCGACGCAGCAGTCTAACTGAATATCTTGACGAGCAAGCGTATTTAGAAAGCACGGGTGTGATGGTGTTTGACCACCTAAATAAAACGGTCTACGCCGCACTCTCACAACGTTGTGATCGTCTGGTTTTAGAAGATTACGCCGATCGTATTGGCTATGAACGAGTGATTTCTTTCCAAACTCGTTTGCCGTCTGGTGCGCCGATTTATCACACCAATGTGATGATGGCGGTTGGCGAACAGTTTTGCGTGATTTGTGACGAAGTGATCCCAGAATTTGAGCGTCGTTTTGTAATGAAGTCACTCGCCAAAGACAAGCAAGTCATCTCAATTTCGCTTGATCAGATGAACCAGTTCTGCGGTAACATTCTGCAACTAGAAACGATCAACGGCGACAAGGTGATTGCGATGTCGCAATCGGCGTACGATGCATTTTCACCAGCACAAAGAAACCAATTGGCAACGCACGGTAAATTGCTGCCATTCGACGTTTCTACCATAGAATCTATTGGTGGTGGTTCGGTTCGTTGCATGTTGGGTGAAGTGTTCTTACCGAATCGTA
This sequence comes from Vibrio sp. 1557, assembly GCF_033340175.1. Taxonomy (NCBI): domain Bacteria; kingdom Pseudomonadati; phylum Pseudomonadota; class Gammaproteobacteria; order Vibrionales; family Vibrionaceae; genus Vibrio; species Vibrio sp. 1557. The sequence goes on from NZ_JAWOVZ010000003.1 coordinate 149,914, forward strand.
AAGCTGTGCTTTAATAAACTGCACATTTCTTTTCAGCCGCAGTGAAAGGCTGATGAAGCGTTCTCTTCAAGGGTTTTTAGCCGTTAGCTCTGTGGCAGTACAGACTAACGGCTTTTTTGCGCTTTTTAGTTTTCTGACGATTTGCGTAGGCGACGCTTGGTTTAAGCGCCTAAAATAGGATGGTCCACCTAGCAGATTGTGGTAAAGTCCGCGCCTGCGTTTTACCGCATCTTCATTATTTTTATTGCTTCTTCAACCCAAAGTACAAGGTTTTCGTTAATGCCATTTTCTACTCTCTCATTGAGTTCTGAGCTGATTCACGCACTGCCAAAAGACTTCAATAAGCCGACTGATATTCAAGCGTTAACGATTCCTGAACTGTTAGCAGGCAAAGATGTGTTGGCATTGGCAAATACAGGCAGCGGCAAAACCCTTGCTTATGGTTTGCCGTTGTTAGAAAAGCTCAATATAAATCCTCAGCAAAAAGCCCTGATTCTTGTGCCAACGCGTGAGCTGGTAATGCAAGTGAGTGAAGCAGTTAACCAAGTTGGTCAAGTTATTGGCATTAAAACAGTGTGCTTGTGTGGCGGCGTTGATAAAGAGCAACAACAGCAGGCGCTAGCGACAAATCCTCATATCCTTGTCGCGACGACAGGTCGTTTGGTTGACCTAGCAAACAATGGCCTGGATTTGAGCAATGTTCATTATCTAGTATTGGATGAAGCGGATCGTTTGTTGGATATGGGCTTTTGGCCTGACGTACAAAAGATTTCGATGCAAACCTTCAATCAGCGTCAAACCGCGATGTTCTCGGCAACGTTTTCAGATGAGTTGAAGGATAAAGCGAAGCTGCTTATGCAGGCACCAAAGCAAGTTGCAGCGCATCAAGAAAATAGCACCAACCAAGATATTGCTGAAACGCTGTACCTCGTCAACAAAGGCAGTAAAACCAAGGCATTGATTGAACTGATTCAAAAAAACGCGTGGGCTCAGGCATTAGTCTTTATTGGTGTGAAAGAGAACGCCGATGGCTTAGCGAAGAAGCTAAACAAAGCGGGCATCTCAACCAATGCGCTGCATGGCAATAAGAGTCAAGATGAGCGAGAAGAAGCATTGGCGCAGTTTAAATCTGGGCAAATTCAGGTGTTGATTGCCACCGATCTACTAGCGCGCGGCATTCACATTGAGCAATTGCCTGTAGTGATCAACTTTGAACTGCCAATGCATGCAGAAACTTATGTTCACCGAGTAGGGCGTACCGCTCGCGCTGGCGAGCAAGGTGTGGCGGTGTCATTGGTTTGTCAAGGTGAAATGGACGCACTAAACGCGATTCGTCACCTGACTCAACGTGCATTACCAGTGCAAGATCTGGCAGGTTTTCCAGTAACGGATAAGCCATCAACTGGCGAGAGCAAACGCGCGCCACGCGATAAAAAAGCCAACCGTCGAACTCATGCTAAGAAGAGCATTAAGCAGTTTCAAGGTAAGTCGAAACGCCCAGCCCCGAGTGCGAAGTAAAACAAAAAACACGCTCTTGACGGCATAGTCGGTTCAGAGCGTGGCTTACAAATTTTACTTTTGAGTATTAACGGCAGTTGGGCCAATCAAGCGCATTTCCCAATCTTCGACTTCACCAGTTTCTAGACGGCGCTCGACTAACTTGCCCCAAGACTCGACTAACGGCAGCTCAGACAGCTTAGTGAGTTCTTTTCTATCTAAACAGCCAGTGAAAACCGCACCCATGATGCGAGCCAGTGGCCATTCTGGATAAGGTCTTTCGCACAGAATAATCTCGTCACCTGCACCGATATCGCCTTCTTCCAACACTCGGAAATACCAGCCTGTTCGAAGCGTATCTTGCAGTCTTCTCGCCATATCGTGTTGGTCAAAGCGTACGTTAAGTTTCCAACAAGGCATACGACCTTGCGACACTTCCAGTAGTGTTGAGCCGATGCGAATTTTATCTTTCAAGCAAATCGTGGATTCGGTGACGCCTTCGGAGCTGATGTTTTCGCCAAAGCCGCCGGCGGATTGGAAAATTGGTCTTTTGCCTAATTCTTGTTGCCAGATTGGGTAGTGCTCGCTTGGGTAAATATGAAGCGCTTTTTGAATGCCACCGTGAAAGCGCGGATCACCTTGCTCATCACTGATAAAACCGAGCTCTGTTGCATGCTGGCGCTCAGGCAGCACTTGTTTGTTGATTGCGCTTTGCGCACCATGAGCATAAGGGACGGTTTTCCCTGCTAGCACAGCTTTTACGACGCCGATTTTCTTCATGTAACCTCCTTATTATTTGAATGAGAGATAAAGTGTTTACCTTCATTCGCAATGCGGAGCATGATAGCCTAGTAAACTTGTGTCGGTGTAGGGATGAAAAGACAACTAACAATGCTAACTCGCCAAATTGATTCGAAGTCAGGCGTCGTCACCTCCAATGAGATGATGGCCGCGAATCCCCATTCTCCTGTTTTAGTGAAAACCATCGACATGCCAAAAGGTTACATTGATGCGCTGCATCAACACACTTGGCATCAAATCATCTTTCCTATCAAAGGGTTATTGCAAACACAAACTGAGCATTATCAGCACTTGGTTCCGCACACCTCTGCGTTATTTGTTCCTGCGGGTGTTCAACACGAGTCGATTGCTCTAAGCAATACGATATTTGTTGGTATTTACCTCAACCCTGAGTTTGGTGCGACGTACGAGCCACAAGTGAGAACCATTGCTTTAACGTCGTTTTTAAATGAGCTTTTACAAGAGATCCGCAGACAGTGTGAAGGTGAGACAAGCCACGAAGAAGTGTTGCATTTGCTGGCGGTACTGCATGATCAAATTTTGAAACGCAACGTGCAGACATTTCAGTTATTGCTGCCACAAGACAGACGACTAAAACTGATTTTCGAGCGACTGACTGACGAGCCAGCGTTGAGCTGTTCGCTAAAAGAGTGGGGGGAGAAAATTGGGGCATCGGAGCGTACTTTATCACGGTTGTTCGCCAAGGAATTCAACACTTCATTTCTGCTTTGGCGGCAACAAATTCGGCTAATTTACTCGCTTTCTTTGTTAGATGAATCGTTGTCAATCCAAGCCATTGCAGACCTAGTGGGTTATCAAAACGACTCATCCTACATCAAAGCATTTAAAGCCTATTTTGATATGACGCCACAACAGTTTAGAGTGAACGGCGTATCGCGCAGGTAGAAATACAGAGCTTCGACTTCACTTAATGTTTTTGAGTAGAAGTTACGAAACTTTCTTTTTGAATTTCAATTACATGGTATGAATAACAATGGCACCAACGATAAATACTCGAGTGAATCAATTCTGTTTTGGTCAACCCAAAACATCGCTGTCGTTGGAAAAAGAGCCCCTCAATCCGCTTGCTCAGGGCAAGGTTCGGGTGAGACTGGAAGCTACAAACATTAACCCAAGTGACTTGCTTTCCATTCATGGTGTTGGGCAATACCGCCGCGTTCACGTACCACCTCGCGTGCCGGGGTTTGAAGCGGTTGGGCGTGTGGTGGAAGTCAGTGCAGTTGGTCAAACTGACCTTCAAGTTGGGCAAAAGGTGTTGGTGGCGATGAGTGGTACTTGGCAATACTACATAGATGCCTCGCCTGAGAATCTTTTTCCGCTACCTGAGAGTTTGGAGAACGGCTATGCCTGTCAGTTGTACATCAACGCGTTAACCGCGTGGGTGATCACCACTAAAGTAGCTAAGTTGAACAAAGACGATGTGGTGATCATCAATGCAGCAGGGTCAGCGATCGGTAAGATATTTGCCCAGCTCGCCCATTCACTGGGTTTTGCACTGATTGCTGTGACCTCAAAGCGAGACGAGTATCCGTACGATACCATTCCAGTGTTGGACGCAAAGAAAGACTTACAAGCGCAGCTGCAAACGCGCCAACTGCCACAACCAACGGTCGCTCTGGACGCGATAGGTGGTGAGGCTGGCACGGATCTCATTCGTACCTTGAAAGAAAACGGCCAATACATCAACTACGGAACATTGTCGTTAACGCCTTATACGCCTGAGTTTTTTGAATCGATGAAGGCCAACAACATCGACTTTAGTACATTCTTTTTGCGGTATTGGGAAGAATCGGTAGGTAAAGGCGGGAGAAAGACGGTGTTCGCTGAAATGTTAGAACACTTTATTAGCAGCGACATAAAGTTAAACGTTGCATATGATCTGTCGTTAGAGGACTTTCAAACAGCGATTGAAATGGTTGAGCGACGCTCGTCAGCAGTGTCAGGAAAAATCATTTTGACGCTGTGAATTACAGTGGGCCTGTTGAGAAAAGGGAGGATAAAATCCTCCCTTTTTTATGGGTTTACTTGTAATGATTGGGCTATTTTAGATGGAAGATTTGCTCTGTTTCGAGCGATGTCATCGCACGTACTTGACGCCAAATGTAATAAAAAATACCGAACATCATCAACATACTTGGGATGGCAATCATTGGGTAACTGTACAGCGTCATTTTTCCTAACTCTTCGTTAAAGGCAGCAGTACCAGAAGGGCTAGTCACAATCCAAGTCGCAAGGAAGTAGTTCATTGCAGATGAGAACGCAAAAGTACTTGCAAACAGGTAGTTAGAAGACATAAGGCAACGTTCGAACGCATCGGTTTTACCATTTTCTTTTAAACGTTGGTTAATCAACGCGAGGTTCAACACAGTGTCATTCAGTACTAACTTCTGCATCAGCGGGTAGCGGGTAAACGTTGAACCCAAAACCGCTAAACCGATCAGGCCAGGAATCAGGGCTTCTTTTAGTGCTAACCAGCGTGTATCAAGCTCTAACAAGCCGATGCCACCAGTTAGTAGAACACTGATAAAGCCCAGAGCAGAAATAAAGTTAAATTTCTTGTTACGGACAAGGTCCATACCGCCATAAATGATAGGAAATAGCAAAGCGACAACCAGCGCCATTGCTGTCCCTAGATGCTCATCGCCACTAAACTTCATCAAAATGAAGGAAGGGATAAATACGTTGAAAAGGATTTCAAATAAGGGATTCGGCTTTTTCGCCGTCGTGTTACTCATAATGTTTTACTGACTCTACTCTATGTCGGCTGTTATTGTACTTTGACAAGAAGTGTTCATCTAGTCGCGCTTGATGTAAAGCGTTAAAGCGTCGAGTTGTGTAACGACTTATGAAATAGACCGGAGCATAGCCAGTTAGTTTACATGATTGACTACTTTTTGTGTCTTAATGACTCTCCTTCTGTGCGATGATCTGATTACGCGCTCTGAATAATCGAGTCGCCACTGTGTTGTGGTTGAGCCTCAAGGCTTGGGCAATTTCATCATGATTCAACCCAGCCACTAAGCTCAAGAGCAACGGCTCTCGGTATTTGGGTTCGAGAATCATCATTTGTTTTTGAAGCCAATCTTGGGCCATGTCGTAGTCACTGCCAGGGTAGGTTTTTGTCTGTATTGCACACTCATCAATGTCGACAAAATCGTACTGTTTTCTATCAAAGCGCCGAGCATTCTCACGACGCAAAATAGTAATGAGCCAAGACTTCGCGGCGTTGGGGTCATTTAATTTATCAAAGAATCGCCACGCTTTCAGAAAGGTTTCTTGCGCTAAATCTTGAGCAAGGTGGTGATCTTTGCATAACCAATACGCGAGACGGTAAATCTCTTGGTATCGATCTTTCGTCAGTGCTTCGTAACGTTTATGTTTTTCCATAGCATTAAGATAAAAAGTTTGGAGAGCACGTTGTGTCTGCCAGATGAACGACAACCCTTTTTATCGCTTTTACAGTGATAAAAAGGGTTGTTCGATTAGGAAGACAAATTCGAAGAGTTAACCTTCCAAATATCGAAGGGTGACTCTGATTTCTTTCTTACACGCTTAAAATGGTTGGTTGGAAAAGCGTGAGTACTGGATGGCATCTGCGACTTCCTGAGCTTTAGACTCTGAAGTCATAAGGTGAAGTAGCTTAAGAGCAGCTTGATAGCTAACTAGGCTACCGTTCGAAGTGATAACGCCATCATCAATGACAAAATTCTGGTCGACTTGTACTTTGACTGCTGGGTAATCTCTTTGAAAGCCGTTTTCACCTCCGGCCCAAGTTGTTGCTTTTTTGCCGTTTAAAAGGCCAGCTTCGGCTAACAAATACGCGCCAGAGCAATTACTTGCCATCCAATCTGCCGCCTTTGAGGTAGTTTTAATAAAGTGAATGAGATCTTTATTTTCGATTAGTGCATCCATGTCATAGCTGGATGTTAAAACCAATACGTCGAGTTCCGGCAGATCACCAATCCAAGCATCCACACCAATTTTTAATCCTTCTTCAGTGGTGATGGTTTTCTGATCGGAGACGGAAATGGTGAGCACGTCATAATCACTAAACCAAGTGAGACGACTTGCGACGCCAAAAACCTCTAAAGGAGCAGTAACATCAGAGGTCAGTACGCCATCGTAAACCAGAATACCAATTCGTTTATCTGCGGCATGTGCTGTTTGAAGCACCCCAAAGAATAGGACTAGTGTCGCTATCAATAGTTGTAGTGCATTCTTCAATCCGTTTTTACCCATGGTTTTTTCCTCGCTAACAGAGCATCAAGTTATTGAGGTTCATTATATTTAGGCTAATTAGTGATTGAAGAGCCACTTGGTCTTTACTAAAGTGAATAAAATTCATGAATAGAGTTCATTGGTTATATGGATAAGATACGGTCCCTACGATTTTTTATTGCCACTTTAGATGGCGGTAGTTTTGCTGCGGCTGCCAAAGTGTATGGCACTGACCCTTCGACCGTGAGTAAAGCCATACATCGTCTTGAAAGCGATTTGGGTATACAGCTTTTTCAACGTTCTACGCGACAGAGCCGCCTGACAGAAGCTGGTCGTAGGTACGCAAATACTGCTAGGTTTGTACTGGAGGAGCTGGCGGCATGTGAGGATTCATTAAAAAGTCACAATGATGCGCTTTCAGGGCAGCTTAAGATTAATGTGCCAGTCTCGTACGGTCGCCTCTATATTCGTCCTTTATTAAAAGAGTTTTGTCGCCGCTACCCTAACATCACTATCGATATTCATTACGATGACGCCTACGTTGATATTATTGAGCAAGGTATTGATGTGTCGATTCGCTCTGGTGTCGTTCACGATAGTCAATTGATTGTGCGTCAGCTGAGCCCTATCGATTTTATCATTTGTGCCAGTCAGGATTACTTAGCGCGCCATGGTGTTCCGAGTGGCCCGGATGTATTCAATGACCATTCTTGGGTTCGTTTTCGTTTTAAACAAACGGGGAAACTGTTGCCGATTCGGATGCCAGAACCAGACGGTGCGAGTGAATATGACCCCGAAAGAAACTACATTGTAAATGACGGTGAATCCATGGCAGAGCTTTGCGCAGAAGGCTTAGGATTAACTCAGATCCCTCATTTTATCGCGAGAGACTGGCTTAAAGCGGGGCGTTTAGTGCCGATATTTCCGAGCATGCGCCAAGCAGGAAATGGCGTGTATCTTCTCTATGCCAACCGGGATTATGTGCCTGCACGAGTTAGGGTGTTCATCGATTTTATCACTCAAGCAATACAGGATATGGATGAAACGCCATTCCATACTTGGGCTGAAACGTTGCCGATTTATCGACCGAACCAAGGCGATTGAAAACTTCATGTGAGTCTTTGGTTAAAACCCCCTAAGCTATATGACGCTTTTATTGGTTTTTGTTAGTTTATTGGGCGTTATTATCGAAAAGCGCAGTTTGCTCTTCGTCACTCATAAAGGAAAGACAATGCCAACTAAGATCTTAGTGCCTGCTTTGGCCCTACTTCTCAGCGCATGTGGCGGCGATGGGGAGTCGTCAGCCCCAGCAGAAAGCGGCTCACAAAACACAGGTTCCACATCGTCACAAGGCACATTTGCCGAGCAGATGCTTGCAGCGGTCAACAGCGCTCGCTCTACTACACAACAGTGTGGCGCAACCACCATGCCACCTGTTGGGGCCCTGACTTGGAGCTACGATTTGGAAAGCGCCGCTTATCGACATTCAAGCGATATGGCGAACAGCGATTTCATGAGCCACACAGGCTCTGATGGCAGCAAAATGTCAGATCGAGTTAACGCAACGGGTTATGCTTGGAGCGCCATTGGTGAGAATGTCGCCGTAGGGCAAAGCACCATTAACGCCGTCGTGAATGCTTGGTTATCGAGTGAAGGTCACTGCCTTAATATCATGAGTGCGGATTTTGATCAGATGGGCGCGTCGCTTGTCGAAAATCACTCTGCACGTTACGGGTATTACTGGACTCAGGTTTTTGCCAAACAGCGCTAATGCGATAAAGAAGCCCGATAGATAAAAAATAAAACGCCAGCAGTCACTATCTGCTGGCGTTTTATTATTTACATCTCTTTTAGCTTGTCAGGTTACGAAGTTTTGGGTCATCCGCCAGGTATTCAACAAATTCAATCTCAAAACCTGCAGGGTCAACAAAATACACATTTTTGCGATATGGTTCATCAGCACCAGGTTGGGCAATCGGATAACCTGCATCGGTTAGTCTTTTGATGATTGCATCGACGTTGTTGGTCACATAAGCAAAATGCGCTAGCCCAACTTGGTGCCCGCTCAACTCGCGGTTTTCTCCTTCGCCATGGTCACTCATGGCTATGTATTGATACTCGTCGCCAAAATGTAGCCAGTTTCTTGGTTTGCCACTCCATTCGCCTTTACCTTCATCACGCACGTACCAATGTGGAAATGCAGTTTGGTAAAACTTCAGCATTTCAGGGATATCTTTCACGACTAAGTTAATATGTTCTAGTTGGATCATGATGTGCTCCTTTTTGTCATTTTCTAGCCAACGATGAATATGCTAATACCTCAAGTTAAGTTGAGGTGAAGGGCTTTTTTAAAATTTTTTAGGGTTGATATCTTTGGATCTGGATACATTGAGAGATTCGGTGGGTTTGGTGCTTTGAATCTGAGAGCTGGGTTAGGGGCTTGCAACCTTGTTTCACCTTTTGTTTGTTCGTGTTCTTGCTAAGCATTTTCGATCGAGTTTGTGGTGAGTAGATTCCCAGTCTCACCTAGGTTCGCGGGAATGACGGAAAGAGAGTGCTAAACGAAGAGCGTCATTCTGAAAGAGCCTAAGCGAGTATTTAGAATCTATTTGCAGCGCGTTTTGATGCCGGTGGAGTGAATTGAATTATCTGTGACTGTAAAACTTGCCACCTGCACTCGGAATGCTGAGATCTTAAGAGTTTGATATAAGCGAAGGTTAGATGGGATTGGTGGTTTGAGGTTGAGAGGAGGATCATGTTCATGAACCCTCCAACCGTTGATGCGTCACGTGTATGTGTGTGAATGTCTTTCGTTCGAGCTTTAGGTAGGTAGATTCCCAGTCTCACCTAGGTTCGCGGGAATGACGGAAAGAGAGCTAAACGAGCAGCGTCATTCTGAAGGAGCCTAAGCGAGTATTCAGAATCTATTTGCAGCGCGTTTTGATGCCGGTGGAGTGAATTGAATTATCTGTGACTGTAAAACTTGCCACCTTGCGCTCGGAATGATGAGATCTTAAGAGTTTGATATAAGGGGGAGGTTAGGTGGGGTCGTTGGTTTGAGGCTGAATGTTGGGTTAGGTGTTTGCAACCTTCTTTCACCTTTTGTTTGTTCGTGTTCTTGCTAATCATTTTCGATCGAGTTTTTGGTGAGTAGATTCCCAGTCTCACCTAGGTTCGCGGGAATGACGGGAAGAGAACGCTAAACGGACAGCGTCATTCTGAAGGAGCCTAAGCGAGTATTCAGAATCTATTCGCAGCGCGTTGTGATGCTGGTGGAGTGAACTGAATTATCCGTGATTGTAGAGCCATTCCCTCCAGTTTGAACTCGGAGCGCTGAGGGATTTGCTTACACCTCTCCCCAAACCAAAAAAGCCAGCAGTTAATACCTGCTGGCAAAGTCTTTGGGCTTCTAGGTTTTTTGATTTTATTTCTTGTTACTCATCGCTGTCACGGTGCCCCGATTGGTTTTCCGGGGAAGAAAACACAGCACCGTGCGCTTTGTGCTCAAGAAATTGGAGATTAACCTTGCTTACGGATTAGGTAGTCAAATGCGCCTAAGCTTGCTTTTGCACCTTCACCCATCGCAATGATGATCTGTTTGTAAGGAACGGTTGTTGCGTCACCCGCTGCGAACACACCTTCTAGGCTAGTTTCGCCACGGCTACCGACTTCAATTTCGCCGCGCTCAGATAGCGCTACTTCTGAATCTTTTAGCCATTCTGTGTTTGGCACTAGACCGATTTGAACAAAGATACCTGACAGTTCAATCTCTTTGATTTCATCTGTGTTGCGGTCTTTGTACTTCAAGCTTGTTACGCGAGTACCGTCACCCACTACTTCTGTTGTTTGCGCCATCGTGATGATGTCGATATTTGGTAGTGAGTTCGCTTTGTCGATAAGCACTTGGTCTGCGCGAAGTACGTCTGCGAATTCAAGAACCGTTACGTGTTCTACGATACCAGCAAGGTCGATAGCAGCTTCGATGCCTGAGTTACCACCACCGATAACTGCAGTTTTCTTGCCTTTGAACAGTGGGCCGTCACAGTGTGGGCAGTATGCGACACCTTTGTTGCGGTACTCTTGCTCACCCGGAACGTTCATTTCACGCCAGCGGGCACCAGGGCTTAAGATGACACTCTTACTCTTCAGCGTTGCGCCGCTTTCAAGTTGGATGTGAATCAAACCATCTTCTGTGTGTGCTGCGCCCATTAGCTTCTCAGCTTGTTGCTCAGTTACTACGTCTACGTCGTATTCTTTTAGGTGTTCTGCTAGGTCAGTTGCCAGTTTTGGACCTTCAGTACGTTTTACCGAAATGAAGTTCTCAATTGCCATGGTGTCCATAACCTGACCACCAAAACGCTTAGCAACAACGCCAGTACGAATACCTTTACGAGCGGCGTATAGAGCAGCTGCGCTACCACCAGGGCCACCGCCGACAACAAGTACGTCGTATGGGTCTTTTTCGCTTAGTGCTTTCGCGGCTTTCTCGCTCGCGCCGTCATCCACTTTGTTTAGGATTTCAGTCAGAGACATACGGCCTTGACCGAATAGCTCACCGTTCACGAATACACTTGGTACTGCCATGATGTCGCGTTGTTTCACTTCATCTTGGAACAAGCCACCGTCGATCATGGTTGCTTTTACTTTCGGGTTGATCGCCGCCATCATGTTGAACGCTTGAACCACGTCCGGACAGTTTTGACACGACAGTGAAATGAAGATTTCTACGTCTAGATCTTTGTCTAGTGCTGCGATTTGCTCAATCACTTCTGGTTCTAGTTTGATTGGGTGACCGCCAGAATGAAGCAGTGCCAATACTAGAGAGGTAAATTCGTGACCCATTGGCAAGCCTGCAAAGCGTAGTGCTGTGCCTTTTGCTGGGTTAGTTACCGCCATCACTGGTTTACGTGCGCTTGCGTTGTCGTCACGTTCAACAGTGATTAGGTCGCTCATCTCTGCGATTTGGTTCGCTAGAGACAAAATGTCATTCGATGCTTTGCTTTCATCTAGACTAACCACTAAACGAACTTCTTCTTTTACATTAGCCAGATATTGTTTGAGTTGTTGTTGGATCGCTTGGTCTAACATAGTTGTTACTACCTTAATTAAATAGTTACCAATCAAAACAAGTATTTGTTCATTCTTGCTAGCTAAAATCGTTGATAACTGCGTTATAGATTTTGTAGTTAGAGTAACTAGCTATCGAAAATCTATGCCTGGTTCTAAACGATTTTTTCTACGCAATTACTGCACACCTACTTATTCAGATAGGTAATAAAAAAGTGGTTACTGTAGATAAAACCTGAGGGGGAGAGAGCAAATCAGGCAGAAGGTCGTCAAGGTATCTAACCTGAAGTGCTCTCTAATTCAGTTCTAATCAGAAAAAGGAAATCGGGAACTGATTAGAACTTAAATTTCAGTGGCTTAGATTTTGCCAACTAGGTCTAGTGATGGAGCTAGTGTCTCTTCACCTTCTTTCCATTTAGCTGGGCAAACTTCGCCTGGGTGCGCTGCTACGTATTGAGCTGCTTTTACTTTGCGTAGTAGGTCTTCTGCGTCACGACCGATACCTTCAGCAGTGATTTCCATTGCTTGGATAGTACCTTCTGGGTCGATTAGGAACGTTGCACGGTCTGCAAGACCTTGACCTTCACGCATCACACCGAAGTTGTTTGTGATGTTGCCTGTTTGGTCGCCAAGCATGTAGTACTGAATCTTACCGATTGTGTCTGAGCTGTCGTGCCACGCTTTGTGAGTGAAGTGTGTGTCAGTTGATACTGAGTAAACTTCTACGCCACGTTTTTGTAGCTCTTCGTAGTGGTCTGCTAGGTCGCCCAGTTCTGTTGGACATACAAACGTAAAGTCTGCTGGGTAGAAGAAGAATACTGCCCATTTACCTAGAACGTCTTGTTCTGTTACTTCAACGAATTCGCCGTTTTTGTACGCTGTAGCTGCAAATGGTTTGATTTGAGTATTAATCATAATTTACTTTCCTTTGAATGTTTTAAGCTGAGCTGTTGTTGCTTTCGGAAAGTATATTCTCATCGGAGTGTGTTTAAGGAAAATCGCTTGTAACTATCCTATTGATAGCCATTTCCTATTTCACTTGATAGGGAAATCCGATGTAAGTGAGTTTGCTTTGATAGGTTTTATTGAAGATGAAGGCAGATTAGCAATAGAGAATATCGATGATTACTTTGAGTCGATATTCTAGCTAAGATCGAAAGAGCCTGCATTTCGGCAGGCTCTTTCTAATAGGAAGTGGGGAAGCGGATGCTTCTATCTTGTTAGCTCAGATTGTCGAGCACTTTGCCACACAACTTCTTAAGCATGATCATTTCATCCAGCTCTAAGGTTATTTTGCACATCATGGCGTTTGGCACTGACTTAGCTTGTTCTTTAAGGTCACGACCTTGTTCTGTTAGGTTGAGTACGCGAACGCGCTCATCGGTCTCACTGCGCCCACGTTCTACATAGCCTTTTGCTTCTAAGCGTTTAAGCAGCGGCGTGAGTGTGCCTGAGTCCAAATGCAGTTGTGACCCCAATTCTTTCACACTGGCACCATCTTTCTCCCACAGCACCATCATCACTAAGTACTGCGAATAAGTCAGATCAAGCTCGTCCAGCAACGGGCGGTAAGCTCGGATCACTGCGTTTGCTGCGCTGTAGAGCGGGAAGCAAACTTGGTTTTCGAGTAAGAGTTTATCGTCGTCGGTCATGGTGTTGTCGGTGTAACACTGGCTCATTGGCGTTGCCTACCTGCTCATAGAGAAAGAGAGTCATAAAATAAATTGTGCACAATATAGTTGCAAACGATCTTCACTTCGATATAAGGTTGTAAGCAATTAAATTGCGCACAACTTAAATTAAGAAGGACACTCGCATGACTACTCTATACAAAACTCAAGCTACCGCTTTGGCTGGTCGTAATGGTCAAGTAAAAACAGATGACGGTCTTCTCGATCTAGAGCTGTCATACCCGAAGGAAATGGGCGGCACAGGCGCAGCAACTAACCCAGAACAGCTTTTTGCAGCGGGCTATTCAGCGTGTTTTTCTAACGCGATTTTGCACGTAGCACGTGAAGGTAAAGTGAACCTGAAGAGTGCACCCGTAACAGCGGAAGTGGGCATCGGCCCGAACGATAAAGGCGGCTTTGCACTAACAGTGAGCCTAGCGGTAGAGCTAGACATGCCACAAGAACAAGCGCTAGAGCTAACGCGCATTGCACACCAAGTTTGCCCATATTCAAACGCAGTTCGTGGCAACATTGATGTGGCAGTAACGGTAAACGGCGAAGCAATTTAAGCGGTTTCAACCACTGCACAAAGACAAGAAAGCCTGCAAGCACGCAGGCTTTTTTTGATTGGTATGAGTCGAGAATACTTAACGCGACTCTAGCGGGTAAGAGCGGTAGCTCCACATGCCGTAAGTACGCAGAGCATCGCGGTAGATACCAAGCAGCTCACTATCGCTGGCTTTGGCTAAGTCTTTCAGTGGCTTGTCTGGATAGCTCACTGTGTCGAAAGTGATGCCTTGCGGGCCAGTTTGCCAGCTTGCGATTTCAAACAAGGTTTGACCACGGCGTACGTGGCTCGCTGAGCTGATGATGGTCGCGTGTTTAATGTTATGACGCGCCAATGCGTAGCTGCTGAATAGGGCGTTGCCTACCGTGCTGGTGGCGTAGTTTTCTTCAATGATGCGATCTTTGGTGATGCCTTTTTTGATCAGCCAATCTGCCATTAATTTGCCTTCGGTTTTGTGGTTCTTCGGTACACCACCCGTCAATACGATCAACGCGTCTGGGTTTGCTTTCGCCATGGCTAGCGTAGTTTCCAAACGCTCAACCAAGATCTGGTGCATCGAACCATCTGGGTTCAGCGCGTATCCCAACGTGACGATTGCGCCTTTGTCATCCAATTTGCCTTTATCGGCTTTCTCTTTTAGTGGCGTTGCAAGTACGCGGTCTACGGTGTCGAAGATGCGTTGGATGTCTGCCGCTTTGCCTGCATTGAGCTTCATGAGCGTCGCCATGTGTTTCGCTGATTCTGCTTGGTTGCCCTCAAAGCGTTGCCATACCGCTAAGTAAGCGTGCAAATCCACATCGTCTGGTGCGACAGAAAGAGCTTGTTCAAATAGTTCAATCGCGCGGTCTGCATTCTTGTTGTAGATCTGTGCGTTTGCCGCAGAAATCAGTAGGTCAGTGCGGTACGGCTCAAGTTTGTAGGCTTCTAGCAAGCTGTCGGTAACAATCTCCATGTTGCTCGGCATTTTGGCGGTAAAACCCGCATGCGAAATACGCGCAGGAGATTTGAATGCTTGTACCGCGTCATTCAGCAGTTGGTCAACAACCTGACGTTTGGTGACGATCTGTGAATAGTCCGCTGAAGATTGGACGGTAGCATCGTTAGCCGCGATAGAGTATGGGGCAGCAGTCAGCGCAATCACGCTACCAAGAGCAATGGCAAGTAAGTTCTTCTTCATGGAATGTCCTAGAGGTGCTGTAGTACCTAGTTTTTATTGTGCCTAGCGTTGTAGGTCGAACGGGGTCGATAGAATTTTTTCAGTCTAGGTTCGCTTCATGAATAATCTGTGAAATGAATCCCAACTCAGCCGAGCGAATGAATGCGCGTGGTCAAAACGCGAAGTAGGATCACGAAAATATTGAGGTATTCGTTCGTGTTCTAAGTAATTGGATTAAAAGATAAACAGCGTTTGGAAGAACGGACTTAAGCAACCAGAGTCAGAAATGAAAAAGCCTGCAATGATGCAGGCTTTTGGTTTATTTGATGGCAGTGCAGAAGCTAACGTCTGCATGGTGCGTTTGTGGGTCGAAGCTGTGGTAAAGCTCAAAGCAAGGGCGGTCGTCGTTCTCAATACCGGATTCAATTACCTTGCTCATGACATCATCCCACGCTTTTGAGTATTGGCTCGGGTCAGTAATGTGCTGGCGCACCACCGCATATTGACCGCCGGGGAAGTCTTGCAGCTCAATGCCTTTCGGAACTTCCGTGTCTTCTGGCACCATCAAGCAGATATCAGTACGGCACTTCTCGTCTGGCGTGATTTCAGGATTGTCATGGTAGATGAAGATGCAGGTATTGCCTGCCAAACCTTTCATTCCTGCCCATTGATACAGGCGACCTGACGGCTCTTCATAGCCTTGGCCGTAGGGGCCGTTTACGCGAATGTAAGCCAGTTTTGCTTTTTCAAAGTCTTGCGTTTCCATTGTCGTGCTCCATTTGGTGAGTTCAGAGCCAGTATATGAATCGCTTGGTGTCACTTCGTTTCCATTCTTGCGCAACGTGTGTCCAATCTTGCTGTTTCGTGCTAATTCAGAAAATTGCTGGTAGTTCTCACAGTCACGAAAGGCCGTAGGTGTAACGCCATAATGTTGTTTGAAGGCTTTGGCTAAGCTCTGTGAGCTAGAAAACCCGTACTCTAGGGCAATGTTTAATACCGGTTGCTTGGATTTGAATAAGTCATCGGCAGCGGCTTCTAAACGTAAACGTCGAATGAAGTCGGCCAATGTCTCGCCTTGCACGGCTTTGAAGGTGCGATGAAAGTGATAAGGGGAAAGGTTCGCCAGCGCGGCCACTTCTGGCAGGTTGAGTGGTTCATTAAAGTGTTGTTCTAAATAACGAATCACAGGAACCAGTCGTTGGTGGTAGTCGACGCGCATCGTGGTATTTCCTTGTTCTGTTCAGCTTGTTTTCTCTGCTCAAAGCCTACCGCAATCCAACAAGCTTGCAAGGGAGCAGGGTGAGAAATGCGTGGCGAGATGCGCGTCAATCAGTCACACTCAACGAGCAGATGTTTAAGCAAAAACGTTGCGCTCATTATCTTTACTAACCGCTAGGACAATCATGATCGCTTGGAAACAGTCTCTGCCAGAGTACGAATGGCTCATTCATCAAGTGTGGTACTTGGAAGTGCCAGAGGGTGAAGTCATTGACCCCAAGCCGCACCTTATTCCAAACCCGCGTGCTCATTTACTCTTTACGCCACCAGTGCAAGGCTACAGCTACGACACGGGAGACACAAAGCTTGCTGGCAAAGGCTGCCATTTATTAACGGCTAACGAGCATTTGCTGTTGTTGGAAGATACGGCTCCCATCAAGCGTATTGGTATCACCTTTCGTCCAGAGGGTCTGTATGCCATTGAATCACGGTTTAGTGATGCATCCCAAGTCGCAGCAATTAACCAATGCGAATGGTTTGATTGGCTCAACACGGCGTTTGATGTGCGCTTTCAACAAGGGTTATGGCAGCTAGAGTTGCAAGATTCACCGCAATGTTTGCTGAACTACATCAAACAACATCTAGATGCGTTAGATATCGAACCTTGTTGCACCAAACCGTTTTTGGCATCGCAAAAAGCGGTATCCGTGATGGACGCTCAAGCGCTACGCTCACCTGAGCTAGCGATGGATATTGATGAGATAGCCAAACAATGCGCCTGTTCTCGAAGAACGCTTGAGCGCAGTTTCAAGCAAGTAGTGGGGCTGAGCGTTAAGCAGTATCAACAAATGGCACGTCTAGAGCAGATGATTTTGACTCTCTACAAGCAACAAGAGGCGATTGATTGGGCGAGCTTCTCACAGCAATTTGGTTTCAGTGACCAATCGCATTTGATTCGTACCCTCAAACAGCAGCTAAGAAAAACGCCGAGCAAATACTTGAAAAAGCGCGACTTAACCATCGATATCTATGGCGACTTTGAGTCGTAATGCATTGCTGGTCAGCCCGAAAGTTGTCGCAAAAATCCAATTTTTCTCTTATCCGCTGAGCTACTATTTTCAGCAGATAACGAGGTAACACATGTCATATCAAAAACTAAAACAAGGCGAAGCCATCCCATTTAACGAATCGTTGACTATCCAGCTGATTCAAGGCTCTGATCTACAAGATATTATCGAGATGTTGAACGATGATAAGGTCAATCAGTATCTGTTCTTCGCACCTGCTGACAACAGCCTGTATGAAGGTTTCTTTGGCCCTATTATTGAAAATACGGCACAAGCGATCAAAGGAGGTGTTTGGCCAGATATCCCAACGTTCGTGATTCGTGACCAACAAGGTCAGTACATGGGAATGTGTGCAGTGACCGCAGTGATGTTCTTAACTGGCAACTACGAAGTGGGTTATCAGTTACCTACTTGCGCATGGGGCAAAGGCGTTGCGACTCGCGCTTGCCAAATGATGACCGAGATTGGATTTACTGAGCTAAACGCCCATAAAGTCAGTGCCGATTGCTACGCTTCTAATGTTGGCTCTTACAAGACGTTAGAGAAAAATGGTTTTACTCAAGAAGGCCGTCAGAAAGACTACTACAAACGAGAGCAAGGCTTTGACGACAAGCTGTACTACGGTATGACCGCAGAACAATTCGCGTCTTTAAATCGCTAATAATTAGCCAACAAAAAAGGCCGTTAACCCACATGCTCGGGTTAACGGCCTTTTCTATATTCAGCGCTAAATGGCTAAGACTTAGTTGCCTTGGTTCTGGCTTTGAAGCTTCTCTTTTGCTTCTTCAACCTTTGAGAAATCCAATCCCAATTCGTCTACCGCTTCTTTGATTAGCGCAGGGTTTTGCATCACTTGCGCCATCAGCATTTGTAGCTTGTCTTGTGGCAAACCTAGTTGGCTGATTGTTGCCATTGCCGCTAGAGGGTTTTGCGTCAGAGTCTGAAAAATCTCGTTGATTTGTTCGTCGCTGATGTTGTTCTCTTTTAGCAAGGCGATAATTGGGTTCATCATATTTCCTTTCAATTATTCATTGGATGACACTGAGGTGCAGTGTATCACTCGGTTACCTGTGTTTGTACTAGCTGAATAATTGGGGTAATCATTCAACTTTTCAATACCCCGTTAGTTCCATATAACCTGTCCCAGAATGAGAGCCCTCAATACGCACCGGGCCTTCCCAATAAGGCACAGAAAGGGGCATTTTCGCGTTCGGGTTGAGAGCAGAAACGGTAAGATCAATTTGCTGGTCAGGAATCGACACTTGCCACTGGGTTGGATACTTTCGCCCTTGGATTTCTGTTTGATTGGTTGCCTCTAACTGAATGTCTTTTTGTGGGATAGCGATGCCAGAACCATCTTGCTGCATCAGCCTTGCGCTGGAGTAACTGGCTGATCCGGTTTTGGAATCCCGCAATTGGAACACCACCAAGCTGGTGTCGTCACTCAATCTTAGGGCAAACCAGTCCCAGCCTTGTTGTGAGTCGAGTAAGAATTGCGAGCTCCACTCTCGGTCTATCCAACCTTTGCCCGACACTTGATGGGTTTTGCCGTCGATGGTGACTTCACCTGAGACATCAATAAACGGTTGGCTGTAGTAATACGAAGCCACCTGTCCATCGGCACTTTTGGTGCTGTAACCTTGCTCGCCTTGCTTTTGATAAGGCACGCTGCTGGTAAGAGTGAGCGAATAGCCAAACTGTTCGGATTTCGCCTTCAACGTGGCAGGGAAGAGGTCGTTGGTTGAAGAAGTCCACTGCCAATCATCGAGGTAAACACGAAACGGTGAAGTGTCGACGCCGGCTAGAGATACTTGATCGCGTGACCATTTTTCATCGGCGTAGTGTTTGTCCGTTGTCGTGACTGCGCTGTGCGCCATGTAGATTTGTTGAGCTTGCCACTCGGTTTTCTTCACGTCATCTTCGTCCGTTGGCGGCGCAGCAGCAAAGCGAAATTGTGTCCATTGAACGCCAAGTGGGTTGCCATCTTCATCAATTAAGTTAGCGGTTAAGTACCACCATTCATGACGAAAGTTTGGGTGCGCTTGATGATCGGTAGGAAAGGTGAGTTCAACCCCTTTTTCTACGGGTGTGAATAAGTTGCTCTCGCTTTGCGTATCTCCACTGCCCAGCAAAGTGCCCATATTTTGTTGCTGCGAATCTTCACAACCGAACAGGAATAAACTGCTTATGAGTAGAGTAAGTTTGCTTGCTAATCGAACCATCACAACACCTCGCTTTGCAAACTGGACACGACAGGCTTGCTGACTAATCGCCACAGCGGAATCAAGGTTGCGATCACTGCCACTAAGATGGTGATCGCCGCAATGCTCAGCGCATCACTCCAATTCCACAGATAATTTAAGCTCCAACCAAAAGCACGCAAGGTGACGATGTCTGTCAGCACATATCCCACTATGGCACCGAGGGGCAGGGCAATAACCAGAGTAAAACTGACCAGAGCAACGATCTGTCCGACCACCATGGTCATTAATTTGCGACGGCTGACGCCAAGTGCATATAGCCTTGCGATGGCGGCTTTGCGCGCGTCGAGCAACATGAAACAAGCACTGAACAAACCAATCACCGCGACCATCAACGTCACGCCGTTGAGTGCGCGTGTAATGGCGAAGGTCTGCGAGAAAATATCCAACGCGATGGATTTGATTTGCGCCTGATCGTAGAGCTGACTTGGATGCAGATTCAGTTGCTCGCGCAGTTGGTCGTATACGATTTGTGGGTCACCAGATACTTTAATGCCAAGGCTTGTTGGCAGGTCGGTAAAGCCACTCTCTTGCCATAATTTGGGTGCCAATAACACTTCACCATTGGGTGAACCGTAATCGTGAAATATAGCCCCCACAAGCAGGTTCTTATTTGGAACAGCATCAAGTGTGAGCTCGCTACCCAGTGATAAACCCAGTTTGACCGCGGTTGGTTCACTGATGGCGACTAATTCACCTTGGTAAAAGCGGGACCAGAAGTTCTCCAAATGCGATTTGAACACCATGGTTTGCTCTAAGGTGTCTTTGTCTTTGGTGCCAAGCAAAATCGGTAAGCCTTTCAGGTTATCGTCGACGTAGTATTGCTTGTAGACGGTCTCAACCTTGTCGAACTGTCCTAATGCGCGCTCCACATCAGCGATTTCCCCTTGGGCAGGGCTGACGTAAATATCGGCGTGTAACCTTTGTTCTAACCACTGTTTTAAGGTGGATTCAAAGCTGCCAACTAGCGTGTTCATCCCCATATTGGCAGTAACGGCGAGTAGCAGTGCCATCATGGCGAGAGAAAGCGGAGAAATCAGCTCGCGCAGCTCTGCAAACAGATACTGCATCAAACCGGAACTGGTGCGTTTTTCACACCAATTGGCTAATACACTGAGTGTTTTGGGTAGATACAAAGGAATCGACACCACAAGCACGCCGAGCCACGCCATGGTAAATCGGTGGTGCTCACTCAGCCATAACCCTGCAAGTGCGAGAGCCGTCAACGCAGCACCTATCACGAACAATTGGTTTTCGTTAGAAGCTTCAGGTGCTTGATAAAATCCACCATGAGAGGAAAGCGGCTGGCGCACTCGCTGTTTAAAGTGCTGCCAACACGCCAACAGGGTTGCGGCTAACGTGAGCAGCAGGGCTTGCGCCCACCATTGCCATTGCCAAGTGCCGGGAAGCAGTGTCGCGCCATAAAGTTGTTCTAGAGTCAGTGCCACGGTCGGATGTAACCAGTGGCTAAGCTGCATGCCCAATACAAAACCGAGGGAAGCGCCGATGGTAACGAGAATCGTGAGTTCAACTAACAGCGCTGAGAACACAATGCTCGGCGCAACACCCGCCTGTTGAATCTGCACCAACAGCCGATTGCGTTTCAGCAAGCTGTATTTTACGCCGTTGTAGGCAATGAACAGCCCGACTAAAAAGGCGAGTAAGCTCATTGCTGTGAGATTGAGGTGAAAGCTGTCGGTCAGCGAACCAAGGTCTGTACTTTGATTATTGGAAATCCATTGTCCATGTTCGCCAATCAGCTTCTGCCATTTTG
This sequence comes from Vibrio sp. 1557, assembly GCF_033340175.1. NCBI lineage: Bacteria > Pseudomonadati > Pseudomonadota > Gammaproteobacteria > Vibrionales > Vibrionaceae > Vibrio > Vibrio sp. 1557. The sequence continues at coordinate 171,232 of NZ_JAWOVZ010000003.1, forward strand.
TTTGTTTGTCTTTATTCCCTTTATCACCCGAATGGAAAACCGCAATGTAACTGAGCTGTCCTTGTTTATTGAGCAGTTGCTGGGCAAAACCAATGTCCATCAACATTCGGCTACCTAACTGCCATTCGTCAGGTAGCACCACCACTTGGGTTGGAATGTCATCCAGAGTTAGGGTTTCTACTTCCCCTAAGTTTTGATGTTGAGATTGGCTCATCATCACGATCGGCTTACCGGCCAAAAGCTCAGGTAAAGGTAAAGCACTGTCGAACAAAGACACGTTTTGTTGGTTTTCTGACGAATAGCGCGAACGTGAGGAAATTGCGGCAATCAACTCACTACCTTGCACTGACCAGCGACGCCCTTGTTCGTCTCTCACTCGCCCTTCGATTACAGGTAGTGCTGCACTGAGCCCGTTTTGTCTAAGGGTGAAATAAAGAGACTCGGGCAGATAGTTTTGCCCTGCTGGTGGAATAATTAAGTTCTGAGCTTGTGCGCTAAGCTGCTCGGTAGATTCCGCATAACTTCGTTTGGCATTGAGGTTGATGGCTTGCACCGCAACGAATAAGGTCACAGCCAACACGATACCGATCAGAATCGCGGCGGCTTGCAGTGGCGCCTGCCGATAGTGCGCTGCAAACAGATTCAGGGCGAGTCGAGTATGAGTGAATCTGTTGTTTGATGGCTTAGTTTGCTTCATGGTGAAGCTCATGTTTGTTTACTTGATGGCTGTTCTGTAGCTGACTGTTATCCAATCGCAGCCGTGCTTTCATAAATTCAGCGCATTCATGGCTGTGGGTCACCAAGAGCACGGCGGTATTGCCTTGGGTGGTGATTTCACTGAGTAGTTTCATCACTTCCAAGCCTGCTTTTTGGTCGAGGTTACCTGTGGGTTCATCGGCGAGTAGAAGCTTAGGTTTGTGTGCCAATGCGCGCGCAATCGCGACTCGTTGTTGTTGACCTCCGGAAAGGGCAGAAACATGCCTGTCGAGAAGTTGGCTGATACCTAGAGTCTCGACCAAATAATCGCACCAGTCGTTCCATTTCTGTTGATTCAAATGCAGAGGGAAGGCGATGTTTTGCTGCACGTTGAGCGGCGTTAATAGATTGAATTGCTGGAAGATAACACCGAGTTTTTGATGTCGAAATCGGCTCCATTGTGGGTCTTTCCAAGCCGCCGTGTTATCGCCATCTAACCACAACTCACCATCGGAAAGCGGCTCAAAGCCAGCGATGACATTGAGCAAAGTACTTTTGCCGCTGCCACTTGCGCCCGTCAGCGCAACACTCGCTCCTGTGTTCAACGTGAAGTCGACGCCTTCCAACACGCGATGTGTCTCTTTGCCATCGACAAAGCTTTTGCTGGCGTGTTTGAGTGTGACAAGTGGGCTTTCCATTTCCTCTCCCTGTATTCAAAAGGTGTCGTTTCTTTTGGCAATGCTTATTGCTGTTCGTTCTTTAGAAACTTTAGACAACAATCAGATAAAAACAGCGATTTACATCGATTTCTTAATAACTTGTACTGAAAAGAAGAGGGAAGAGATTAAATGAGGAGGGATATGACAGGCATTAAAAAAGCCCGAGTCAAACTCGAGCTTTCAAATACATTCAGCGTGGTCAGCTTACACGTAGTACGCTTCAACTTCGCCTTTAAGTTTGATTAGCATTGGGTTACCGAAACGGTCTTTTGCTTTAGGAGAAGCAATTTTTACCCAACCTTCGCTGATGCAGTATTCTTCTACGTCAGTACGCTCTTGGCCGTTGATACGAATACCGATTTGGTGCTCGAAGCATTCTTTGATGAAGAATGGGCTACGTGGGTTACCCGCTAGGCGATCTGGTAGAGCTGGTTTAGCTGTGTCTGTCATTTTGTGTGACCTAAATTCCGTAAAAAGTGCGCTATTGTAGTCAGTGCACTGTGTGTGTTCAAGATATGTTGAGAGTCGATGCGTTGTTTAACTTTCAAGTAACTCCTACAACCCCTTTAAATACTGCGCGTTGGCTGTTGGTTGAATCATGGCATTCAGCGTTTGGACGGTTTGTTCGCTGTGTTCTTCAAGTAGAGCTAAGAACGCGTCAATCAACTCAGGTTTGCTTGCTGAGACTTTCGTATCTGTCTGGATATCACGCAGATCGATCAACACATCGGTAAACAATTGCGGCAGATCGTGCAGCACTTGCAGGTTTAAGACGTTGTGCTCGCTGTAGATTGAATTGTGGCTGCCTTTTTGTTTTTGTACCACGTAAGGATTGTCTTTTAAGTTGATGATAGACGTGCGTTTATCACAGCGTTTCAAACAACCTTTGTTGACCTTCACCTTACGGCATCCTTCGGTTTGTTGGAACAAACATTGGCGGCTCGTGAGTAGGGTATTTGGATGATAAATGCTGTAGAAGCTGCGCATGTTTTTCGGACGCTTTATGTGACGCATCTGCTTCATATTCAGCTCGTTAGAAACAAACGCGCCACTTGCCGCGAACTCGTCTTGAAGGCATTTAAACGCGTATGAGTTCACCGTGTTCATTTGTGGGCCTGCCACCCAGCCTAAGCCGAGCTCTTTTGCGATCATGCCGACGCCTGAGTTGTTGGTGATCAACAACTCAGGTTGGATGGTTTCCAAAAATACGCGCGCGGCGTGGTAGTCTTCGCCAATCAAAATGGCCGGGAGCCATGGTTTGAGCATTGGATTGGCTTGGAATAACTCAATCATCGCGCTCAGTTCGCCAGACAATCCCATTGGCAATTGATAGTAAACATCAACGTCGTGGTATTCGCACAGCATAGCTTCTTGTGCTGACGAGATCAGAACCGATAATTTTGGCGCACTTTGGCGAGTTTCTGGTTGAGGTAACGCTGGCAGAGTTGGCACATCAATCGCCCCTTTCAAGCTGCTGCCGGATACTTGTTTCGAAGCGACATCGAACGACTTAGTTTGCTCTGCCACTTTCTCAATGATCGCGGTTTTGTCGTCGTAGAGTTTCTTTTTCACCGCTTGCACATCATCAGCAGACTGGCATTGATAAACCTTCGAAAAATGTTTTACAGCGTGGTCGCGCGGGTTGTCGATGTACATCGCCTTGCCGAAATCACCTTGCAAAAATGCGTTGGAGAAATCACGGTTGAACACCGTGTATAACTCTGTGGTGTCTTCAGAGAGTTCCAAACCCTCGCACATGCGATCGATTTGCTGACGCCAATTGTCGACCACGGCATAGACGTAGTGCGATTTCTTGATTCGCCCTTCTACTTTTAAAGAATACACGCCAGCATCGGCAAGCGCTTCCAAGTCCCCAAAGGCGGAGTTGTCTTTCATATTGAGTGGGTAGTTGTTGCCTGTTTTGGTCGTTTCGTACTGTTCGCGACAAGGTTGGCTACAGCGTCCACGGTTACCTGATGCGCCATTGCGAGCGGAACTGATGTAGCAAATTCCGGAGAATCCGATGCAGTATGAGCCGTGGACAAACACTTCCATCATTACGTTGTGCTCGCGACCAAATTGCGCCAGATGTTTTATCTCACTGATGTTAAGTTCGCGAGATAAGTTTACTCGGCTTGCGGTGAGCTGGTTGAGAAAGAGGATTTGGCCTTCGTTATGCGTGTTCAGTTGCGTTGAAGCGTGCACATCCAAATCGGGAAAGTGATGTTTGAGAATGTAGGCCAGACCGAGATCTTGTACGATCACGCCATCGATTTTGGTGGTGTTCAGTTGGCTGAGCAAGCGAACAATCGCTGGAATTTCACTTTCTAAAATCAGCACATTCAACGTTAGGAAAATCTTACAGCTGTGCTGATGGGCCAACGTTAACACGCCATTTAAGTTATCTAAGGTGAGGTTGGTCGCTCGGTTACGAGCATTGAAGCGGTCGAGCCCACAGTAAATTGCATCGGCGCCAGCGGCAATGGCGGCTTTGATGGAATCTAAATCACCACCGGGTGCTAATAACTCAAATTGATCGCGTGTCACTACTTTTCTCTTTCTTACTAAAATAGGCGGCAAATGTTACGTATTTCACGCTTTTGATGCTCGGCTAGTTAATACTTTATTAATCTGAATCAATTAATCCGTGTTACACGGTCGACTCTTGAGTGGGTAGAGTGCAATTCGCGAGAGCGGAATTTGACTTCTATAGTTTTCCTACACTTGGTTTTTCTATATTTAGTTTTCGACTCAGAGAGAGGAAGGGACGACAAATGAAAAAAGTAATCATCGGGTTGGTAGTGGCGTTGACGTCATTGAGTGCGTTGGCTGGTGAGGGCGTGGTAACCGTTGCGAGCACGCATTCAGCAAAAGATACGGCGGATAAATTTGTCGCTATCGCGCAAGAAAAAGGGTTGAACGTCTTTGCGCGCATTAACCATCAAGAGAATGCCACGAAAGTCGATATGACGTTGCGACCAACTGAAGTTATCGTGTTTGGAAACCCTAAAGTGGGCACACCACTGATGATCTGTGCGCAGGAGGTGGCGCTCGATTTACCCCAAAAAGTGTTGGTGTATGAAGATGCTGAAGGCAAAACGTGGTTAGCTTACAACGATCCGATGTATTTAAAGCAGCGCCATCATATTGAAGGCTGTGACGAGGTATTGAACAAAATCAGCGGCGTGCTGGGCAATTTAACCCACGCGGCGGCGAAGTAGGGTGCAGTATTAGGGCTGCTTGTTATGTTGAAGAATAAAAAAGCCCCAATGATTGGGGCTTGAATGAAGCGAAGTATGCCGTTTAAAAATAGTGAAAGATCGGCGGTTCATGCATCAAGAAGTTTTGATGGGAGATGTTCCACGCATAGGCGCCTGCTAAGGTAAACACAACATAATCACCAATATCGACATGGGCGACGTGTTGATTGCGTGCCAGCACATCTTTGGGCGTACAAAGCTGGCCGACAAAGGTCGCTTGTGCATGCTGAATTGGGTGAGAAATCTCATGGTGTTGCTCGCTTTTCAGGATGACGAATGGATGATCATGGCTCTGCGCTGCTGGCGTGCGGAAATGGTGGGTTCCTCCGCGCGCGATGACAAAGTTTTCGCCAAGATTTTGCTTAATATCCAGCACTTCCATCACGTAATAACCGCATGCCGCTGTGATGAACCGTCCGCATTCAAAACGCAGTGTCCAATCTTGAACTTGCTCTTTAGCGATGAGGAATTCCAACTTGTCGCAAAACTCCATCCACGGAAAGTGTTGCTCAGGGTTTTGGTAGTTGATGCCCATGCCGCCGCCCAAGTTGATCATCAGCTCACCGAGTTCGAACTCCTGCTGCCACGCCTTCACGACTTGGAAATAGCGCTGCATTAACGCTAAGTGGCGTTCAACATCAAGCTGATGCGACATCAAGTGAAAATGGAAGCCTTTGAGTGACACTTGCGGGAAATCGCGCAGCAACATCAAAGCATTGCTCAGTTCGGACTCGTCCAAGCCAAACGGAGTCGGCTTGCCGCCCATTGCCAACTTGCTGAGCGTGATGTCGCCAATATCGATGTTCATACGCAAAAAGATCGAAGCAGGGCGGTTGAGGCGCTCGGTTAGTGCTCCAATGCGTTGTAGCTCGGTGAGGCTTTCGACATGAATTGCATCAACATCAAGCTCAATCGCTTGTTGCAATTCACTTAGCATTTTTCCGGGGCCACCGAAGATCAATGGCTTATCGAGTTGTTGCTGGTGGAGGTGTGTCAACTCCCCGCCAGATGCCGCTTCAAAACCATCGACATACGGCGCGAGCGTTTTAAGAATCGGGCCCGATGGATTGGCTTTGGCTGCGTAAAATAGCTCGACATTTCTCGGCAAAACGTGACGCAGTTGTTTGATGTGTTCTTCTAAGGCGCTTAGGTCATACACGTATGCGCACAAGGGTTGACTTTGCTGCTGTGCGAGTGTGTGAACTTGTTGGCAAACGAGTGTCGGTAGAGAGAGGGAATTAGACATGTTGCGCTCCTTTTTCGTGTTGCTGCCAAGGCGTGGCGACTTGGGTATAGCCCGACTCCTTATCGGCTTTTTGCATCAAACGCGTGGTGAAATTATTTTTGCTCGGGAAGTGACCGCCATTCAGCAACGCTTCTAGTTCCGGCTGTTTTCCATTCACTGATTGCCAACGCACAATGGCACTTTGCACCGCATTCCATAGCGTTTGCTCTAGTGGCTCATCACCTTCTGCGATGAAGAAAATCGCTTCGCTGATGTTGTTGATAAAGGTGCAGTATCCGATGCGATTCCAGCCTTGTTCGCGACTGTAGTAAACCGATTGTCGCGCGCGTTCAGACAAATCAGTTAATGTTTCTGCTGGCCAGAACTCTGGCAGTAATTTAGTGCCTTCCAAATCACGAATCCAAACACAACACGGCATCTCTTGCTCAAAGCCAATCAAGGTGTTTTGCAAATGCGGCTCAAACGCCACCCCGTGTTTGAAGTAGTAATTAAATACGCCCGGGATCAGGCAATGCAAATAGCGTTCAAACCAAAGTGTCGCGATGTCGGAATAGCGATTTTGCGTAGTACGCGCTTTGTTTTTAAGGCGTTGAGCAATGCGACTGTTGCCGTTATTATCGTAAGCAAACAGAGCGCCAGCGAGGGTTGGTTTCAAGATGTCGACTTCGCTCAGCGAGAAATTTTCGCGATACAAAATCCCAAACGATTCGCGTGCTTTGGTGTTGTCGTCCCAGTTGTGCTCAGCGACACTTTCTAGATTCAACGTGGTGGCGTAAGGCTCTGTCATCACTTTAAATACGGGGTTGTGCAGCTGTTCGTTTTCTCTAATTGGTTTGAGAATCGACGTGAGTTGCACGGCGCTGTCGAGTTCGTACCACGCGTTTTTGCGCACGCAATTGGTTAATCGTACGTTGATGGAGAATTTCGCAAACCAGTCCATGTCAGGGTGGTAGAGGGTACGAACTGAAGAGGTCGGCTGCATCTTTTCACCACCTAAACCCAGTGGCGTGATCTTGCCTTGTTCAATGGCGCGCTTCACGCTTGGGTTACTCAAAATGGTGTAGCTTTCCCAAGGATGACAAGGGTAGAGGGTCTTCCCATTGCTGGTGGCGTGTTGTGGCGCGAGCCGTTGTAGCATGCGCTGCGCAGGGTTAGCTTCTCCGTCGGAACTCAGCACATCAAGTAAGGACGTATCCACTTCAAACCAGTACAACGGGACTTGCGCGCCGACTTCTGGAGAAAACGCCAAGAGATCATCCATGGTGACGCCCGAACGACTTTTCGGGGTCGGATGGAAAGTATGCCCCCAAATCAGAGATTGTTCCGAAGCGATAAATTCGTTGTGATGCGATTTGGGCGCGACGTTGAGAAACTGCTCGGTAACCAGCACGCTATTTTCTAGTTGTTCGATCAGCTCATGGTTAAACGGGATCGCCAATACCTGCTTGAGATAGTTAAGCAAAAGCGTAAGAGTTTGCGTGGCATCCAATTTCGCCCAACCAGATCCCGGCATTTTCGCCCAAGGCAGTTCTGCCAATTTGATTTTGCCCAGTTTGCTCGCGTAGTGAATCGGCAAAACCAGCACGCCATTTTGTTGAGAAAGATGAACGGCTATCCGCTGTTTAGCGGGATAGTTGCGTTTTAACGTTTGGGGTAGCGATGTCGATTGGTAGTGCCATTCCACTTGTTGATTCGGTAGCGCAAATTCACGTAAGTAACAATTAAGAACACCCATTATCGTGTTGAGTTGGGCTTTCTCACGGTTGAGCTGCACCTCATGTGCGCGCAACTCGCTAGTCTGAGAGGATTGAGTTTGTAACATGTTGATTTCCAAATTTTGAGTGGAGAACCAGCGCGATCAAGGTGATTACGCTGACTATCGCAGAAAGTAGGAAAGGAACCTCAAGTAGCCCCAAGCTAGAAATGAAAGAAGCGCAAAATCCCGCTGCCACGCCACCCCATTTGGACATGGCATCAAAGCGAGAAAATACTTTGCCACTGAGTTTGCGATCCAGATTGCTCGCAAGATGCTGATGCAATCCGTGATAACAACACACCATCGCGATGCCGAAGATAATTCTCGCAGCAATGAGTGCGGTTTCGGACGCAATCAAATGCAAGGCAGAGCTCACGGCAAGCAATGCAAACCCAAGCCACAACGTGCGCAGCGGTTGATGGCGATTCAACCCATCTGACAACACGTGAATTTTTCCTGCCAGCAACAGATAGACGCCATGCGGCAGTGCGTACAAAAAACCGATCCATGCGTGGTTAGTGATGCCATATTGCTGCACAAACGGCGAGAAGTAAGGAAAGGTCACCACCATAGAAAACGCAAACCCGAATTGAGCAAAGAAGATCCAACGAATGGCATGCATTGCGTTTTTCTGTGCAACCGGTTTTTCTTGCTGAGGTTCTGAGTTTGGCTTTTCGAGGTTTTGGTCGGCGGGTTTATCCGCTGGCAGTGTTAGCGTGATGCCCATAGCAATTAAAGGCAAAACGCATAACCACAGGTACGCGTTGAGCGGGTTGGTCTCTGACAAGCTCCAGCCGAGCCCAATGGGCGCAACGATCAGCGCCAAGCGAGCAGATAGTTGGGTTTTATTGAGTGACTTGCCGAGTGTTTTGGCTTCTTTAATTTGACTAGATAAGTAGCTGTTCGAGGCGGCCATGGTGCCGCCAAAGGTTCCTTGAACAATAAGACCAAACACAAACATGGCGAGGTTGTCTGCCAAGCCGCACAGCGCAAACCCTGCTGCAAGGCCAAGTTGCGCACGCAAGAGTGAGAGGCGGCGACCGTAGCGATCGGCAAAGTTGCCCCAAAATCGCGCCGCCAACGCAGTACAAAACGTAGGTAGGATAAACAATACCCCTGCCCAGTCCGCATCAATGCTTGCGCCTAACGTTGGCAACACGACGGGTAGAAATAGCGGCATACCTAACGCGGCAAACGCAGCGATAAAGTGGCACAACAACACACTGTAGATGAGTTTGGTCATAATCGTTTAACGTACGCTTTTTTTGATGGCTTCTAAGTAGGCGCGTTGCGCTTCTTCGTTAGAAAGCAGCAAGAAGTTCGGAGCCGACAAACCATAGAACTTATTGATGTCACTCGCGCCGGAGGCTTCTTTCGAGAGCAAACTGCCAGAGCTCAACAAGTACTTGGCGTACAAATCAGGCGCCTCTTGCAGTAACTCGCGTGCCAGTTTTGTCTCTAACCCTTCGCCTTCCAATCGGTTGAGTTGCTCTGCAATGCTTTTGGCCACGATGGCGTAAAGCGATGCTGAAGAGGCAATGCCCTTCGCTGCCATAGATTCTACAATCGCTGCGATATCCAGTTGCAGTGTGATGGTGGTAAACATCTGACCGAGCGCCAATTCATTGTCGACTTTGATGCGTTGGTCGAGCAGTTCATCGCAATCCACTGGAAGTAGTTTTGCGCCGTGTTTTTGGGCTGCATGCTCTGTTGCAAAGTGGAAGCGCTCTGGCCAAATTCGCGCCGCGTCGTTGTCTTTCATCGCGAGCGTCATTTTGCCCTGTTGATCAAATGCAATGATGGCGTTTTGCTGGTTGGACTCCAATGCGATGCCATAACGAAGCCACAAGGTGAGGTGCACTTGGAATAATAGATCGACGTAATCTTGGAACCACGCCAGCGTATCTTGTTGATAGTAATGTTCTGCCAAATGTTCTAAGAACAAGCGGTCGTCAGGCATTGGGCTTGCTAGTGCTGCAACCGGAACTAACGCTTTGTCTTCGCAATGAGTAAGTGGGTACTCACGTACGATGTACGCGAAGGTTTTATCCTCGCCGATGTGTCCACCGTGTTTTTCGTTGCAATGGAACAAGCGACTGTTTAAATCGGCGTCCGTTTGTTCAAGGTGGCTGAGTAGGCGTTCAAACCAGTGGCCGTCATACAGTGTTGAAGGCTTGATTAAGCGAATATTTTTCGTGCCTAGCGATCGCATGATCAGCGGAACCTTGATGTGAATGTGCGGTGCCTCGTTGACGACCACAGTACGAACGGAAAGCGTCGGCGTCACGTCTAGATACGTTAAAGGCGCTTCTATCACACCTTCGGGTAAGGCTTCTAAAGATCGCAGGGTGAGCGGATGTGCAGGGAACAGAACGTGGCTCAGTGCAAAATCAGCAGGAAGCCCCACTTGCTCCATGGTTGGCCAGCAATCAGGTTGTCCGCTGGTTAATGTTACCAGTGATTTTTCAATCGCAATCCAATGCAGAGCAAAGCTTTGTGCGAACTCGGGCGCGTACTTAGCAAGGTCTTCATCGCTCAGGCCAAACTTCGCCCGCGCAGTTGGATAGTACGGATGGTCAAGGTAAGAAGCGATCTGGTCGGCTAGCAGCAGTTTTTGATGCCAAGAACCAAGCTCGGATATTGGTTGAGAAATGTGGTCTGCATGATGATGAAACGCTTGGTCACACAGCGCTTTGTGTTTCTCTGCACATTCCAGTTCTTGAAGGTATCCCGCCAGCAACTCGTGAGAGCTCTCGTGCGCCAGTGTCGTTAGTAGCGCAATCCACTCTTTGTAATGCTGTTGATGCTCGACTTGGCCATTTTTCTCCACCCACCAACCTGGTGGTGTTTCGTCATTGGCGTGACCGTAGCGCCAGTGCTGCATGTAATACGTTGGCGCAACAGGTAAATACAACGTGAAATCAGAGTTGGCAAATATCAGCCAGACTTGCTCGTCTTGAGGAACAATTACCCCTTTTGGCGTGTCTCTACTGAACTTGGCCTTCGACAAAATGCCAAACATGTCTTCGCGCAAGCAAGTGTCGATCAATCGTTGCGTTAGATACAAAGCGTTGTCATTCATGCTGCCACCTCACGAGTCGGAGCTAGATCGAAATTGCTAAGCGCGTTCTGCAGCGCTTGGTCGAGATTTCGCCCTGATGGTGAGACAATCGAAATTCGGGCGAGATAATCCTTATTGGAATAACTCTGTTGGAAGTGTTCTCCAGCGGTTTTTAGTACCTGTTGCTGGGTGATGATATCGTCATCGTGTTGGATGAACGACGTCGAACCTCCGTCAATAACACCACTGTGTTCCGCAACTACGTAGTGCACGTGCGCTGACCCATGAATTTGGTAATCGCCGTCCAATCTTCGACCCAGATGCAGACCCAAAATCGTGCTAAACCAACCGAAGGGAGCGAGATTGTTGAGCAAGAATTCGCGGCCATCTCCAATACTGCGGTAGTTAATTTCCACCAGAACCGGGCCATTTTCCGTAATAATAAATTCGCTGTGGCAAACTCCAAAACCAACGCCGAACGCTTTCAGTTGAGCCAAGCAAGCTTCTCGGTGAGCAATGCCGTTTGGTCCGTTCCAGTCTGCGGCGGTTTCGATAAAGTAAGGCGGCTCAGAGAGCGACACATCAAAACCGCCCACGGCGATAAGTTGGTTACCGTCTCCTAAAGTTTCGAGCGTAACCAACGGTCCTTGAAGAAACTGCTCCACCAGAATGGCGGCGTTTGGGTGCTTTTGCCAAAACGCCTCGCAGTAAGCATCGAGCTCGCTTTGGGAGTCACAGCGCTGTACATCTAAACTTGCCACGCCTTCTTTGGGTTTTGCTACGACAGGGAAGGCCATGCCTAATGCCACATTCGAATGGCGATGCAGCAAACAGCTTTGTGTGTTGGGTAAGGATTTTTCATTTAACACTTGTCGAGTTAAGTGTTTGTTTTTGGCCTTTAACGTGACAGACCAATCTTTGGATGGGAGGCCAAAAAATTGCGCGCAGATGGCGGTGGAAGTTTGTAAGTGATCACTATTGCTGAAAATAGCGTCTGGCTTTAATTCATGCTCCGTGATGGTTTCGATGAGTTCTAATGGGTTGAAGACATCACATTCTAGAATGGTATCCGGATTAAAGTGACTATCATGACTCGCCAACTCTAAATGGCTGAGCTTATGGTCGGTGATAAGAACGACGTGAAGGTCCATCGCTTTAGCTGCAGGCACAAAGCCGTGAGTGACTGCATCGTTAACGACATGACTTACGATAATCATCGTAGATTTCATGAGCTTTCCTAATTTTCTAACATTTTCTTCTAACGTTGATAAAGTCGCTCACGGTCGTCTTCCAATGTGCCTCTCTCGAGACGGAGGGCAGAAGTTTTAGTATTTATTGTTATGATATTTGGTTTTTTTTGTTGTTAGTTGTGTTTTTAGGGTAAATAAATATAGAGCATAAAATTAATATTGCAAATAGAAATAATATTTGTTCTTATTTCCATCCGTTGGCTTTATAACAACTAAACGGAATTATGGAATGAATAAATTATTGACCCTGACCCCCTTGGCGGTCGCGATTGGTTCTTCATTAGTAGCACCAAGCGCAGTGGCTTCAGAAGAGACGAACTCAACCCCATCAGCAACTGAAACGATTCAAGTCTTCGGTCATCAGTACGAAGGTTATGCTGAACACATGCCTCAATCAGGCACCAAAACCGATGTGGAATGGCTTGATGTGCCACAAGCGGTATCCGTAGTAACGAAAACAGAAATGCAAGACCGAGGCGCGGTGCGTTTAGTGGATGCGCTAGATGGGGTAGCCGGGGTCAATAACACCTTGGGCGAAGGCAGCCGCGATCAGTTCATGATCCGTGGTTTTGATTCACTCAACGATATGTACCGTGATGGCTTGCGAGATGACGGTACGTTGCAGTCTTACCGTAGCTTAGCGAACGTTGAACGCGTTGAAATTGTGAAAGGCCCTGCGGGATCTTTGTATGGCCGTGGTTCGGCTGGGGGCATCATCAACTTGGTGACGAAACGCGCTAACGGTGAGAATTTTACTCACGTAAACGGTAGTGTAGGCAGCAACAACCAATATGTTGGTCAGGTCGACAGCTCAATGGCGTTTACAGATAAGGTCAACGGGCGTATTAACTTGGAATACCGTCAAGCCGACTCGTACGTTGATCATGTTGATTCAAACGATTTCTTCATTGCACCGACCATTCGTGTGTTACCAGCGGATGGTCACACCATTGATGTTGACGTGGAATACGCCCATCAAGAATTAGTGCCATATCGTGGTGTGCCATCAAAAAATGGCAAGCCAGTTGATTTGCCAGTAAGCACTTACTTTGGCGGCACAAACGACTATCAGGAGTCAGACAGTCTCCGTATTGCGGTGGATTACGAATGGCGTCTGAATGATCAATGGGTATGGAACAACCGAGCGGCGTTCAACCATATCGAACTTGAGCAAAAAGGCACGCGTCAGGGCAAAGTGACGGGTAATGAAGTGTCTCAAACCGTCAACAACTTTGGTTACGATCCACGTACTACGACCACTTTACAATCTGAGTTGGTTTGGGAAACCAGGGACAATCAATTGATGGTGGGTGCAGATTTCAACCAGATCGATATCGACCTAACGTTGGCAAGTGACAAAACGCTTCCTCCGCAAAATATCTACGACCCAGTCGTTGGTCCAACGCCTGATCCGGGCTTTAAGCCATTTCGTGACAATACCACCACCACGACAGGTTTGTATGTGCAAGACGTCTATACGTGGGGTGACCTTTCTTTGATCGGTAACGTGCGTTACGACTCGATGGAACTCGAACAACAAAAAGCGGGCTCAGATAAGGAAAAATTGGATGATGACAAAGTCAGCTACCGTGCTGGTTTGGTATACCGCATCAATTCCGACACATCCGTATACGCCAGTTTAGCGCGCTCTTGGCAGTTACCGTACGCTGGTATCTACATCAATCCAAAATTGGCGGAATTCTTCCACACCGACTTAAAAGAGGTGGGTGCGAAAGCGTACCTTTTGGATAACGCATTAATGTTGAATGCGGCACTGTTCCAGATTGATCAAGAGCAACCACAAACTAACGTGGACGGCGATGTGATCGATAAAATTGAAGTGCGTCACCAAGGCATTGAATTAGAGGCTCGCGGCCAAATCACCAAACAGTGGGACATCTCTGTTGGTTACAGCTACTTAGATGCGGAAGACAAAGCCACAGGCAAAAAGCCTAACGATGTATCAGACCACTTGTTCTCTCTTTGGAGCACTTACCAATTGGATGACAACTGGCGTTTAGGCGGTGGGGTGAAGTACGTGGGCGACCGTTACGCAGGTAACGACGAAGCCGTCGCACTTGGCGATTACACAACGGTGGATATGATGGCGGCGTACACCACTGGTCGTCACAAAATCCAAGCGAACGCTTACAACATTTTGGATGAGAAATACATTCTTGGCGCAACAAACGGCACGTCTGGCTTAAACCAGATTGGCTACGGCGCACCAGCCGAGTTCATGCTCAGCTACGGATATCAGTTCTAGGTTTTTTGTGCGTAGTTAGCGCCTGTTAGCCGATTTTTTCCTCATATTGAGGATGTTTAGCCCCGAGAGCCTACGGGATGTATTCTGCCCGAGGCTCAATTTCTCGCAAAGGAGATCTTAATGTCTTACCAGAATTTGGATGGTAAAGTGCGTGTACGTGCTGGTTTGTCTACCACTTACAGTGTGCTTGCGATTGCAATCGCTTCTGCCACATCCATGAGCGCGGTTGCCGCTCCTGCTAAAAAAGAACAAACTACCGCGATGGAAACTGTCGTTGTCACTGGTAGTGTGATTGGTAACTCTGAAATTGAAGACGTCAAAGAGTACCCTGGTGCTCGTACCGTCATTACCCGTGATCAAATTGAGAAAACCGCCGCAGGTTCGATTGATAACGCGCTGCAGCGCGTGCCGGGTATTAAAGTTCAGGATGAAAGCGGAACGGGCGTATTGCCTAACATTTCCGTACGTGGTTTGAAAGCAAGCCGTAGTGGTCATGCTCAGTTCTTGATGGATGGTGTACCGCTAACACTTGCGCCATATGGTCACACTGGTCAGTCTATCTTCCCAGCAACACTGTCGATGCTTGATCGTATTGACATTGTACGCGGTGGTGCCGCAGTACAGTACGGCCCAAACAACGTCGGTGGTGTGATCAACTTAGTGACCAAACCGATTCCACACACGTGGCAAACTGAAATCAGTAACCGCCTTACCGTGTTTGATGGCGGTGATGCGCCGCTGAATGATTTTTACCTACGCACGGGCGGCTGGTTAAGCGACACATTTGCACTACAGTTGGAAGGTAACTTCCTAAAAGGTGAAAGCTTCCGTGAACATTCCGATACGGACGTGAAGAACTTCCAAGCCAAAGCACAGTGGCTACTGAGTGACACTCAAGAGATTCAAGCATTCCTGCAACGTTACGATGCTGAAACGCAAATGCCGGGCGCACTTTCGCCACAAGATTACGAGCAAGATCGTCACCAATCGAAACGTCCTTACGATAATTATGAAGGTAAGTCGACGCGCTGGAGTGTTAAGTACATCCACGATTTGCCATTTGCCGACAGTGCCGAGCTAGAAGTGCTAACGTTTGGCCATAAGTCAGAGCGTCTTTTCAAGTGGGGCTTTAACAGCGCGGGTGGCCATTGGGCTGATCCGGCTTTGCCTTCTACGAAAGTAAGTACTTCACCACGAGAGTTCCGTGTTTATGGTATCGAACCTAAGCTTGCTGTTTTTGTTGATGGAGGTGCCATTACGCAAAACTGGATTATAGGGACTCGTTACATTAATGAAGACATTCAATATAAAGTGACACAAACACCAGTGTCAGGCGGAGCCACAAATGTACCGCGAAATTGGCACCTTGATACCGATGCGTACGCAGGCTATGTGAGCAACGAAGTCGGGTTGTTTAATGGTGCGTTAAAAGTCACGCCCGGACTTCGTTATGAATTTGTTGATATGTCCTATAAAGATTTGGGCAGCGGGCAAGAATCTGGAAATAAGGTGACTGAATTATTGCCTGGTGTGACGATCGCATATAACTGGAATGAACAATGGCTGAGCTATGCCAATGCCCAGAAATCTCTTCGCGTTCCTCAGCTTGTTAATGTTCGAGGGGTCGGTGAGGAAAGCAGTGAGTTGGCTTGGAACTACGAATTGGGCGTTCGGTATGTTCAAGATTCAACAAGCTTCAATGCAGCTTTGTATCGCATTGACTTTAAGGATCAGTTGCAGTGGCGGAGTGCGACAAATACGTCTGAAAATATAGGTAGAACCCTTCACCAAGGTTTAGAGCTTTCTGCTCGTTACGTGCCTGAAGTTCTACCTGCTCTGAGCTTGGGCGCAAGTTACAACTACCTCGACGCTACGCTTGAAGAAGAGGGCGAGAATAAAGGTAATCAACTGCCTTACACCTCTAAGCATCAGCTTGGTTGGGATGCAACCTACGCATTTTACGGCATGGACACCACGCTATCGGGCTTCTACTTCAGTGACTCGTATACCGATAACGCCAACACCAGTGCCGAAGATGCAACAGGCGCAACGGGTAAAGTACCATCTTACATGGTGTGGAATTTCAATTTGGGGACGGATTTATACAAAGACGACAAAGGCAAGTTACGCATGAATGTTGCGGTGAACAACTTGTTTGACGAGGAGTATTACTTCCGCGGGATTGATACAAGCCCAGTTGGTCGGTACCCAGCTCCAGGACGCTCTTACACACTGGATCTGAACTATCAGTTTTAAGCGTTTCGTTCACCGAGTTTGAAAAGAAAAGTCGCCAATTTACCTTGGCGACTTTGCCGATCTTAGGTACTGGAAAACACTTAGCACTGGAAAAAAGCAAGATGAAAAATAAAAAACAATTTACGATCAAACACTTTTCAACCGTTTTGCTGATGCTGTTGAGCTCAGTTTTTATGTCATTTTCCGCAAGTGCTCAGGTGCGCAGCGTGCAAGATGAGCAAGGCACTTTTGAGCTAGAAGCGATACCTCAACGTATTGTGGTTTTGGAGTTTTCGTTTGTGGACGCTCTGGCGGCCGTCGATGTCTCACCGGTAGGCGTTGCCGATGACAACGATGTCACACGAGTCATCCCTGCTGTTCGCGCCAAGATTGAACCTTGGCAATCGGTCGGCATGCGTTCACAACCGAGTTTAGAGGCGATCGCGGTGCTCAAGCCTGATATGATCATTGCCGATGCCGAACGTCATCGCGCTATTTATCAAGATTTGCAGCGAATTGCGCCAACTTTGCTATTAAAAAGTCGTGGTGAGACATATCAAGAAAACCTCGAATCTGCACAGAAAATCGGCGTGGCAATTGGCAAACAAGCGAAAATGACACAACGCATTGAGCAGCACAAACAGACAATGGCGGAGTTCAAACAGCATTTTGCAACACAAGAAACCATTCAGTTTGGTGTGGTTTCTGACAAAGGGATGTGGCTGCATAGCCCGGTTTCTTACGCTGGGGGCGTTTTGAGTACGCTGGGCATCCAAAGCCCGCTGGCTCCATCTGAGCAAAAAGCGTATATCCCAACCAGTTTTGAACTTTTACTAAAAACCAACCCTGATTGGTTGTTAGTTGGACTTTACTCTCAACCAAATATTGTGGATGAGTGGCGCAAAAACCCATTATTTAAGCTGCTAACCGCTGCGAAAAAACAGCAACTTGTTGAGGTCTCTCCTGAACTGTGGTCGTTAAATCGCGGCATGTTGGCTGCGGAAGAAATTGCCCGCAATCTTGAAGCGTTATTGGAGCGCTCATGAGTTCGGCGATAAGCTCGGAAAGCGCGTCTTCGGTTAGCAAATCGCATTGGAAAGCGAGCTTGTTTGTCTGTGCTATGGCGTTGTGTACGCTCTCAGGCTATGCAGCCTCAATGATTGGCTGGTCCAACTTTTCTTTGAGCGTTAATGATCTGACAAGCTATTGGTTTGCGTTTGATGAGGGCAATATGCTGCATCAAATCCTCGCGACGCTGCGTGCGCCTCGTGCCTATGCTGGGTTATTAATTGGCGCTTCGCTTGCGGTATCCGGAGTGCTGATGCAAGGATTAACTCGTAACCCTTTGGCGTCGCCATCCATTCTCGGCATTAATGCTGGTGCGGCTTGTTTTATGGCCTTGGCGTCTATCGGCGTACCATTCTTTAGTCAATTGAACCCAATCATCAACGCAGTACTCGGCGCGCTACTAAGTGGTGGTGCGGTCATGTTGTTGGGCGGTTTTTTCTCCGCGCGTTCTCACCCACTGCGTTTGGTGCTGGCAGGCATTGCCATCAGTGCGCTGCTGATAGGGTTAACTCGTGCGTCGGTAATTTTGGCGGATGACATGGCTTACAGCGTGTTGCATTGGTTAACGGGTTCACTCTCTGCGGTAGATTCTCAGCAGTGGCAGCAACTGTGGCCTTTTGCGACTTTAGGTTTGGTGCTCGCAATGGGATTAGCGCGAAACTTAAATTTACTCGCGTTGGGGGACGAAGTTGCTGTCGGGTTGGGTGGTAACATTCGTCTTACGCGATTAATCAGTGGTTTAGCGGTTGTGCTGTTGGCGGGTACTAGCGTGGCGATTGCTGGGCCAATTGGCTTTGTCGGGTTGTTAGTGCCGCACTTGGTACGCCCGATTGTTGGTCACAACTATCACATTCTCATTCCGGTTTCCGCTTTGTGTGGCGCGGCATTGGTGACGTGGTCAGATGCTTTATCACGAGCGATTGCCTTTCCGGCTGAAACGCCAGTGGGCGTGATTACCGCGCTGTTGGGCACACCTTGCTTTATCGCGATTGCAATGAGGAAATCATCATGATGAATCAAACCAAACTGTTTGCATTAGTTGGATTGTTGCTGATTGCGTCTTCTCTCACGCTGTTTGTTGGCGCGGCGAACATGTCGGCTCAACAGGTTTTTGCATTACTGTTTTCTTTCTCTGACTCGGACTTTGTGATTCACCAATATCGATTACCGAGAATGTTGCTCGCCATTGGCGTGGGCGCTGGGTTGGGGCTGTCAGGCGTTTTAGTTCAAGGCGTCATCCGTAACCCACTTGCCTCACCAGATTTAATGGGGATAAGCGCCGGAGCAGGACTGGCGGCTACCGCTTGTTTGGTGCTGTATCCGAATGCGCCAGTGGCAATGTTGCCGATGGTCGCTATGGCGGGAGGCTTGCTTGCTGCTGGCTTTATTGCTGTGCTGGCTTACTGGTCGAAACCAACACCAGCACGTTTGGCGCTGATTGGTGTTGCTGTCAGCGCATTTTTAGCTAGCGGTATCGATTTTCTTCTGATTGTGCACCCTATTGAAATCAACACGGCGATGGTATGGCTAACCGGCAGTTTGTGGGGACGAAACTGGCAACAAGTGCCGTTTATTTGGAGTGCTTTATTGCTGCTACTACCATTGGCGTTTTGGCTGGCTTGGCGGCTAGATGTTATGGGACTGGGAGAAGAAAGCGCCACTACACTTGGCACGAAACCAAGACAGATCCAAATTATTGCGTTGATTGCTGCCGTGCTATTGGCGAGTATCAGTGTGTCTGTGGCAGGCACGATCAGCTTTGTTGGCCTGCTTGCGCCGCATCTTGCGCGTTTGCTGTTTGGCCACAACCACAAGTTGTTGATTCCAGCCGCTGCAACCCTTGGCGCTTTGTTGGTGATTTGCGCCGATGGTTTAGCGAGAGGCTTACAGCCACCAATTGAGCTACCAGCGGGAGTGCTGACATCTGTTATTGGCGCACCATATTTCATTTTTCTTTTGTATCGTTATAGAGGTTGGTAAGCATGTTACGAACGCAGAACTTATCCGTCGCGTACGGCAAACAGACCATCATTCCAGATCTCTCTTTGTCGATTCCTCAAGGTAAAATTACCGCGCTTGTTGGCCCAAATGGTTGCGGTAAATCGACACTATTAAAAACCTTGGTACGCATCAATAAACCCGCTTCTGGCCAAGTATTGTATGACGACAAACCTCTAAGCAACTACGGTGATAAACGCTTGGCGCGTTCGTTGTCTTTGCTGCCGCAGATTCTTGTCAGTCCTGAAGGTATTACCGTCAGAAAACTGGTCGAATATGGCCGCTCGCCTTATCTCTCTCATTGGGGCCGGTTAAGTCAACAAGACAAGACCTTAGTCGAGCAAGCAATGCAAGATACTGGCGTGATTGAGTTTGCTGACAAGCCAGTTGAATCGTTGTCTGGCGGTCAAAGGCAAAGAGCGTGGATTGCGATGGTAATGGCGCAAGATACCGACGTAGTGATGCTTGATGAGCCAACCACTTACTTGGATCTCTCTCACCAAGTTGAGCTGATGAAACTCATGAGGCAGATGAACGACAAAGGCAAAACAGTGGTCGTAGTGCTGCACGATCTAAACCAAGCGTGCCGTTACTGCGATCATTTGGTGGTGTTGGAAAAAGGTCAGTTAGTCACGCAGGGAACACCGCAAGAGGTAATGACAGAAGGCATGTTGTCATCGGTGTTTGATTTACAAGCGAGAGTATTTAATGACCCAATCTCAGGCACGCCGATGTGTGTGGCGGTGTAGGTTTACGTCTTTGGAAAGCTATCTGCAATAAAAACGTCGATCCATAAAAACAAACCCCGCTAGTAACAAGTTGCTAGCGGGGTTTGTTGTTTTTAAGAGCGTCCTTAATGTGGCGTTTAAGCCAGTTTAAACGTCGCCACTTTCGAGTTGAGATCCTCAGCTTGCGATTTCAGCTCAGCAGATTGATTCATCGATTCTTCGGCACCAACTACCAAGTGATCGGTCACATCTTTAATGGACGTGACGTTTTGCGTGATTTCATTGGTTACGTGCGTTTGCTCTTCGGCGGCGGTCGCGATTTGCGTTGCCATATCGCTGATCAGCGCAACGGCCGCGTTGATTTCATCCAGAGCCAGTGCTGCGCGATCTGCATCTTCCACCGAACCTTGCGCGAGCTGAGAGCTTGTATCCATGATGGTCACAGCGCGTTGTGTGGTTTGCTGCAAGGTCTCGATCGTCGAGCGAATCTCTTCGGTTGAGGTGTGTGTGCGTTGTGATAGCACGCGAACCTCGTCTGCAACAACGGCAAAACCGCGACCTTGTTCACCTGCACGCGCCGCTTCAATCGCCGCATTCAGAGCCAGTAAGTTGGTTTGTTCTGCGATGTCTCGAATCGTTGATAGTACGGTTGAGATGTCTTGCGCGTGCTGGTTGAGCTCGCCGATGACAACGCTCGCTTGGTTGACTTCAGAAGACAAATTATTGATGGACGATTTGGAATTGATCACCAACTCATGACCGTTTTGTGTGCTTGCTGAAGAGTCTTGAGCGGCTTTAGCCGTCTGCTCTGCATGTGCTGCAATCTCTTGCGTTGCTGATGCCATTTCAGTCACAGCGGTCGCCACCATAGTGATTTCTTGTTGCTGATGGTTCAGATCGGAAACCGATTGATTCGCGCGAGTCGTGCTCAGCTCCGATTGTTGGCTCAGTTCTTCCGCTTGGTGACGAATGTGACCAATAAGTTGCTGCAAACTTTCAACGAACTGGTTGAAGTTTTCAGCCAGCTCACCAACTTCGTCACGGTTTTCTACTTTGATGCGTCGAGTTAGGTCGCCGCTACCGTTTGCGATTTGTGCAAGCGCATTCGAAACGTTGTAGAGCGGACGGAACAAGATGTTACATAGCAGATTAAACAAAGCTACACAGATAACGACGACGATGGTGGTTGCGATGATCTGATCCCAAACAGCATCGTAGAGTGGGGCAACCAACGAGTTTTGATCTAACACTGTGACCGTTGTGAGTTTGGTACCCTCTATGTGGCGCGCGTAAATCACATATTCGGTGCCGTTAATAGAGACGCGACGCTCTGTACCTGAACGTGCGGCAGACGTAATGTCGTTGTTGTTGAGGCCCAGCTTGCTAACCGGTTGATTCAGCAGTTTACCGTTGTTATGAGTGAAAATATTGCCCTGTTCATTGGCAATAAACATATAACCTTCACCCGGTAGGATCACTTGGTTGAGACTGTTCAGGATATCACCGATCTCTACGTCAGCACCCAGAACGACGGTTTGACCATGCAATTGCAGGGCTTTACCGAGCGACACGACGTTAGCCCCCGTGGCAGCTGCGACGGTCGGGTTATCCATAAAGACTTTCGATGGGTTGGCGATTGCATTGGTGTACCAGCCCCACTTACGAGGATCGTTATTACCTGGTGGCAAAACCACCCCATTAGCGTTGTCTTGTGACCCGTCCGGGTAAGCGAGGAAAACGTTATCGAACGCGCCAGAGTCTCGGACTTGTTTCAAATGCGTAACCAGAGAACGTTTCTCTGAATCAGAAGAGAGTGAAGTTAGTGCGCGCTCTTTAGAGAGTAGCCAGTCCTTTACGTATTGATTGTAAGATGCGCTAGTGCTTTCTAGTCGCTGTGCGACTTCGACATCGAGCCTATTTAATGAATCTCGAAAAGACAGCCCCTCTACCAGCACTCCCCCTAGAATGATGGCGGCACTGGCAGAGATTGCCAGTTTGTTTTTTAATGATAGATTTTTGAACATAAAGCGAATAATAGATCTTTGAATAATAGTTGTTGTGTTTTTATTCTCATCAGTGCTCTCTGCGCTGTTGAATATGCAGCAGAAAGTCAGATTCGAATCTGTTCAATAATTATATTTTATTGCTCAAAATAAATACTGACTCCATGTCGCGAATTTGAGTTTTACACCAAATAAGCAAAAGGACTTGGAACGATATTATTTATGTATTTGTAAAGTAAGGATTTGTCGATTTTTGTAAATGAGAATTGATTTCAATAAATGGTGATCTTTATCACATTTGCGTGTCTGATAATCCATTAAAAATGTGAAGGTTATAGCACCGGATATATATTGATTAGCTTAATCATTGTTATGGGCAATCGTTATGCGCAGTATATTGTTAGTCCCCGCGTTATTAGTGTCAGGGTGTGCTCTGATACAACAGTCGACGCCGATTCAACCTGACGCCAACTGGCACGTGGACCAGTTATCGAACGGTATGAAATACCATCTCTATCCAACAGAAGACCAAGAAGTCTCGGTCCGTTTGGTGATGAATATCGGCTCATTCCAAGAAACATCTTCTCAAAAGGGTTACGCTCACTTTGTTGAGCATATGGCGTTTAATGGTAGTGAGCATTTTACCGGTAACGACGTTGTCAAACTTTTTGAGCAATCTGGTGGTAGCTTTGGCGCTGATATCAACGCTTTTACCAGTTATCAGCAAACGTCTTACCAACTTGACCTTGCGAATAATACGAAGCTAGAAGATGCCCTGAAGTGGATGAGAGATATCGGTAACGGACTTGAGTTTGCTCCTGAGCAAGTAGAGAAAGAAAAAGGGGTGATTCTCGGGGAATGGCGACGTGCTAATCCAGATGATAAGTCCTTTTCTATGCATGCTTACCAAGCCTCGATTGAAGGCACTATGTATGGTGAGCATGACCCAATTGGTACTCGCGAAGCGATTCAAAATGCTTCCTCAAGTAAGTTAAAGGCGTTTTACGACAAATGGTACCAGCCACAAAATGCCGAGTTGATTGTGACTGGTAATATCGACGTAGATTCACTGTCCAAGATTATCAAAAGCAAGTTCTCGAACTGGGAAAGTACCTCGGATACGGTAATAGAGAAGCGCCGTGATATTCGAGTGAACAACGAAAACAGAATCTTGCCAAGTAACACGATGGAATCACCAAGTCTTCATTTAGTGATTGAGCGTGGTCTAAGTGGCGGCACGACGATTGAGCAACAACATGAAGTGTGGCGTGATGAAGTCGCAACACAACTCATTCAACAGCGTTTGATCCGTGTACTCAGTGATGCCGCTGAACCTTTTCAATACGCTTATGCAGAGCCCTATTACTCTAACTATCAGCGTATGATGTCGGCAGGGATTTCGTTTGCACCAGATCGCCGCGAACAAATGCACCAGACTTTCATTCGTACCTTGGCGTCGTTGAGAGATTATGGTGCGACTCAATCCGAGTTAGATAGCGTTATGTCAAATTGGCAAGGTGAACTTGCAAATATTGATTCAGATTGGAGTCAGCGTAAGCCAAACAGTTACGCAGAAGCACGTGTTTTTCAAATTGGACAAGACAGTGTCAGCCAATCAAAAGAGAGTTATGCCCAGAGTTTGGCAGAATTCATCAACAACGAGAATTTAGAGAGCATTAACACACAATTGGCGGCTTTGTTATCTCAGCAGCCAAGCTTTTTTATTGGTTTGGGGAAAAGCGAAACGTCAGAACAGTTCAATGGTGTATTTGCCGCTCTAAACAGTGCCTATCTTCAAACTGGCGAAAAACCGTTAGAGATTTATGACAAAGTGGATGGATTCTTAAAGCCTACCCAGGAAGGCAGCATCACGAGCATGCGTCAGGAAGCGGGTGGTTTTCAAGTCTATACGCTATCAAACGGTGTCGAAGTGTGGTTCCAAAAAGATACTAAAGCGGGTGGTCGAGCGTATATTTACTATGCGAGCCAAGGTGGTAAAGCCGCTGTTGATCCGACGTTGTATGCCGCTTATGAAATCGCAGCAACAACGGCAATACGCAGTGGGTTAGGGGCATTTTCTGGTTCAGAGCTAGATAGCTACTTACGCAAAAACAACATTGCGCTTGGCGCGATGCTTGATGCGACCAGTCACGGAGCACAAATTACGGCGCCAAATACGCACCTAACTGATGCTTTGAATGGACTATACAACCTAGCGACGGAGATTAAAGTCGACGAGCGCCAGATGGCAGCAGCGAAGCAAGAGTTTAAACAGCAGAGCGGCGCTTTTTTTGAATCACCGATGGGAAAACTGATTCAAAAAGCAAACGGCAATTCTTATTTGCCGGGTAGTCGTCATCGTATAGTGTCCAGTGATGATGTTGAACAAGTGACTTCCGAGCAGATACTAGCGGTGCATGAGCAACTTTTCAAAACCAATGATGGTTTTAAGATGGTTATTGTTGCAAACGTAGAGCCGGAAGAAATTACACCACTTTTGCGTAAATATGTGGCCTCTATCGAAATGAAACCGAGTCGTTCGATTGATTATCACGTTGCGTTTAACCCGGAAGTGCCGGAGCGAACTGTGGTTGCGGATGGGCATGAACCTTCATCGTTGTATGTAATGCGTTTGACTAATACGAGCGATTACCAACGTACGGCAAGAGACACGGTTATCGAAGATATTTTGCAACGTATTAGTAATGCACGTGTTTTGGATATTGTGCGAGAAGAGTCTAGCCTTGATTACAGCCCGAGCATTTACACCATGACACAAGATCGCGAACCCATCTCTGATTGGCTCTTGGAGTCTCAAGTCGAGCCCGAAGACGTGGCTCTTTTAGAGAGTAAACTGGGCAAAGTGTTTGATGATTTAGCGTCAAATATTACCCAAGAAGAAGTGGATACGGCCGCGAAACAA
Source organism: Vibrio sp. 1557 (assembly GCF_033340175.1). Taxonomy (NCBI): domain Bacteria; kingdom Pseudomonadati; phylum Pseudomonadota; class Gammaproteobacteria; order Vibrionales; family Vibrionaceae; genus Vibrio; species Vibrio sp. 1557. The sequence goes on from NZ_JAWOVZ010000003.1 coordinate 196,441, forward strand.
CTGGCAGTCGCGATGCAAGGATTGGATGATAACCCAGCACAGAGATCATGGGCATATACTCGTTATTTGGTGCATGATTACGGCGTCGATGTGTTACTTGACGTTGAGAAAGTGGCTAAAAGTGTGACGTTAGATGAAGTGAAAGCGCATGCAAAATCAGCTTTTGGTCCACAAGCAAAACGCTCGGTGATGGTTTTAAATCCGGCCGAATAATCACGTAGTTTCTGACGAAAATCGTGGCAATAGTAATAAAAAGACGGCGTGAAAGCCGTCTTTTTTAAGCACTTTAATCAGAGCGTTTTATGCTGATTTACGCGCAAGTCGCTTTTCATTGTTGGTGTTGTTTTCTTTTGTGTTCGCACTGTCTTGAGCCTTACCCTTTAACGTTACCACTTCCTTTTCAGGTAATTCGGCTGCTTCACCAAAGAATTTGCCACCAGGTTCAATGCTGAGGTTATTGCTCCAGATCCTACCGCTTACGCGTCCCTTGGCAAGCACTTGAATGTGTTCTGCGTGACAGTTTCCGTCCATCATGCCGTTAATGATCAGCTGTTTAGCGTAGATTTCACCGTTTACTCGCCCGCTTTCTGCGACAACGAGAGTGCCTTCCACGTTAATTTGACCATCGACGATGCCATCAATCTGGACATCGTTTTCTACTTTGAGTTCTCCGCTAAGAGAACAGCCTTTGGCGATGAGAGTTGAAGCTGCTGAGCTACTCGTTGTTCCACTGTTTTGATTAAAGATTCCCATCGTATTCTTCGCTCCTTAGTAAAAATGTCTTCGAAATCATTAAGGCTCCAATCGACAAATGGTTTCGGATTCAGTGCTCGCCCAACAAATCGCACCTCGTAATGCAGGTGAGGGCCAGAAGAGAGCCCACTGTTGCCGGAAATTGCAATCAGCTGCCCTTTTTTGACGAACTGACCACTTTTTACTTTGAACGCTTTCAAGTGCGAATAAGAACTCGAAAAACCGAAAGAATGTTGTAGCCTGAGGAAGTTACCAGAGCCTTTATTACTGCGGCGGGTAACTTCCACTACCCCATCGGCAGGGGCATAAATTTTGGTACCGATATTTACGGCAAAATCGAGCCCACGATGCATTTTGGCAACTTTTGTCACCGGATGGATACGCTTACCGAATCCGGAAGATAGCCGTACGTTGCCGACTGGAGAGCCACTTGGTATTTGGTTTAATAACACCATGCGAACGTTTGAGGTTATCGCCGCTGCATCGAGCCTAGCATCCAAGTTATTTGTCGAGGTATGTTCTCCAACCCCAAGCACTTTCTCTAATTCACCCAAACGTTCCGAAACAAGTTGTACCCGTTCTTCCCGTTCTGAAAGGTCATTTTCTAGCTCTGATTTAAGTGTTTTCAGTGTGCTGAGCTCTTCACCCATGGTGCGTGAATGCTCTGTCAATTCAGCTTGTTTTAACGCTGCATTATCAACGCGAGTGTACAAGTGATGAATTAAGATTACGGTCGCGGCCAGAGCAACAACAAAAAAAACGAAAAACGTTTTTATGTTGCGTTGCATCCTTTTACTGAAGTACCAATGTCTTGAGCCATTGATAGTTGATATAGAGATCGTCAACTGGTCTTTCATCGTCTTCTATTGCTCGTATTTGGTATACGTCTCGTCACTGAGTTAGTAGGAATGTAAGGAAAACGAGTAGGGACTGCCAGAGGCAAATTGGAAAGAAGTGTCAGGTCGTGAGGCGTTTTCAGATATTAGATAAAAGACTCAATAAAGATTTAATATTCTGCTGATTTTGGTCGTAATTACTCCAAATCGCTTCATTTAACTGAATATTATGATTTTTAAGGCGGTTATCCGAGAAATTGGATTGTGAATATTGCCAATAGCATCCGCACGCAATTCAACTTACTTCACGGTTTGCCTTATAAATGTTGGATAATTTATCAAACCGACATTCATTACATCGATAACTTGTTTATGATAGCGGTTGATATAAAGCACTATTCATTGGCTTTAAACCTAAGCGTTACATTTCGTTTAGGAACACATAACTATGACAACGGAGTTGGTCGTGAAAAAACTACTATTGGCTACAGCAGTGGTCGCAGCAGCAGGGGGCGCTGGCTACCTGTACCAAAACAATACTACCGCGAGTGATGCAGGCTCACTGTTAACGCAAGTTCCTGCAGATTCACTTATGGTGACGTATCAGACTGAACCTTTTAACCATTATAAATACATGAACGCATTCGGTACGGCGAACCAAGGCTCGATTGCAGAACTTTTTGCCGATGAACCACTGTCTCCACAACAGCAGTTTGCAGTTAATTTATTCGATGGATACCTAGAGAGTGCTGCGTCGCCAGAAACATTAAAAGCTTATTTGGGCACCGGGGAAAACATTAATCCTGTGTTGTACACAATTGGTATGGTACCGGTGTACAAAGTGGATATTGAAGACCCTGCCGCGTTATGGAAAACACTGGATCATGAAGAGCAGATGAGCGGCGCTAAGCATGAGTTGGTTAAGCTTGGTGAAGTCGAGTATCGTCGTTACGAGATGACTGATTCAATTGACCCGCAGGACGGTATTGGCTTGGTTGTAGCCGTGGTTGATAACGTGCTTACGTTAACGGTTGATGTTCCGCAACTGGGCGTTCAAAACCCGATTAAAATGGCATTAGGGCTTGAAGCACCAAGTCAAAATATTGCTGAGAGTGGACGTCTTGAGGCGTTGCAAGCCAAATACGGTGAAAACAACAACTCTTTTGGTTACTTTGATCATCGCGAAGTGATTAAAGGTTTGACGACGAAAGATGGCAATATGTTTGCTCGTCAAATCAGCACGTTGGATGCAATAGATCCTGAACCAACTATTGAGGAAATGCGTTCACCAGCCTGCCATACTGAGCTTACTCAAGTTGCAGAAAACTGGCCTCAGTCCGTCGCGTTTGCAGAATACAAGATGAAAGGCGATCAGGCGTTCATTAAAGGTTCTTTTGTTGTTGAGTCCAACAATAAAGTGATTCTAGATGCGCTCAAGTCGATTCGTGGTGTATTGGCAGAGTCTAAAAGTGATAAGAGTTTCTTTAGTATGGCGCTTGGTTTAGACATCAATACTCTAGCGCCATCGATTGGTCAGATTTGGGCTGACTTGACCCAGCCTCAATATCAATGCTCTTTATTGACACAAATGCAGCAAGAGATGGGCGGCCAGAATCCAGCAGCCGCTGTAAGCATGGGGTCAGGCATGGTTAATGGCCTTAAAGGGTTAAGCCTGCAAATGTTTGATATCAAAGTAGATACTAATGCTCAGCATGGTGAAGTATTTAGCCAGCTAGATGGTATGTTGTCTCTTTCTGCCAATGATCCAATGATGCTTATTCAAACTGCGCAAATGTTCGTTCCTGAACTTGCTCAATTGCAAATTCAACCGGATAACCAACCTGTTAATGTCAGTGACCTATTAGAAATGCATACTGGCATGAAGGTGGACGTGTTTGCTCGTCTAAACGAAAACCATTTCACCCTTTACAGTGGTGATAGTGCTGCGGAAGCAAGCAAAGAAGTGATGGCGCAATCACTTTCTCCAAATGGCTTGTTCAGCTTTGATTTTGATTCAGAGCGTATTTTGGAAGTGTTAGAGAGTGCGTCGTCAATCACAGGGGAGCCGGTTCCGGATGATGTTGCCAAAAGCTTACAAGGCGAGCTTGTTGGTGGTATGACGATGGACGTGACAGACCAAGGTATTGGTTTTGAGTTTGATTACCGCGGTGCAACTAAACCTGTAACGGTTGCACAGCAGTAACACATTGCGTAGAAAAAGGCGGCTTGAAGCCGCCTTTTGTTATTATGTACCGTATTAAAAAGCGAGTGGGAAGAGCGACGCTTACTCATCTATTTGAGGATGAGAGTATTGCTGATATTCAGGTAACTCTTTTCTTAAATTACTAAATGTCGCCCATGCACTTTCTTTTGAGAGTTTGTTGATCAGCCAGTTTGGCAATAGACCTCCGGGGTCAGCAAACGCCTTGTATTCCACGAGTGTTGTATCGTTTGTGAGTTTTTGTAACTCCCAAGTCGCATCAACCGAGCGAATTCGAACATAACCATTTTGTTCAGCAAGATATGAGTCAGGTGCGCTTTTGATTTCTATCGTGAATCCCAGCTCATCGACCCAGTACTTTGAGTAGGTGACCATATCCCGATTTTTGGCAGGCCATGGTGCTTTAAACTGGGTGTAAACGATGTTCTCGGTGGCCGATATCTGATTTAAAACCCGGCTATGACTGGCATTGTCAATCCAGTTCGGGATGTTGTCACTGTCTTCCAGTAGCGTTAAAAATGCACCATAGCTGGTGGGTGTGAACATCCGGGCACGGATCTCAACTAAACCGTCACTATGTTCTCGGGAGTAAATTGTGATTCCATTCTTGTCACTCTCGAACTGCCAGTTCTCGTTGGCGCTCGCATCAGCACCTGCGGATATCAATGTGGCGAGTGTTACGGCGCCAATTCTTAAATGCAACATCATGTTAGTATCCGCCAACTTTTCCTAAATTTAAGTTTATACGATTTGTCGTAACTATAAGGACAATAGTATGTTTTTTGTTATCGTTCTGAAGGTTGCTCTGCACTGAAGCCACGTTGAATGTTGGTGAAGGTAAGCGATGCAAATATTACGATAACGATCGCTAGATGCCATGCTTGACTCAATCCAAGCTGTACCAGAGCTAAGCTGACCAATGAGGAGACGACCATTTGTCCACCACCAGACATTGCCGCTGCGGCACCTGCTTGCTTTTTATAAGGTTGCATTACCATCGCTTGTGCACAAGGTAGGGCAATACCATTACCCAAGATCATTAATAGCTGTCCTAGCATCAGAAATAGAGGCTCAACAGGGCAGAAAAATAACCATATTGCTGCAGCGAGGTGAAGAAATGGGGTGCAGAGCAGCATTTTCTTATTGCCAATAATTGGCCTTACTCGGTTACAAATCGTGGTACCACATAACATACCCAAAGCGGGAATGAGTGCCCACATCGCATATTGAGCGGAGGTCATGCCAATTTGATCTTGCATGATAAATGGCATCACAGAGACTGTCGTAATCATTAAGCTGAAGTTTAACCAACTGATACTGGCGAAACTCATAAAGTAACGAGACGTAAGTAAGCTCTTGTATTGTAGTAACATTTTTCGGGGTGATGGAATGACAGAACGTTTTGCGATGGTTTCTGTGAACTTAAAGGCGATGATTACCCAGGCCAGCGAGACATAGCCCAATAGAGAAATAAACACCATACTCCAACCGAAGTGGAAGTTGATAAAGCCGCCAATCACAGGTGCAATAAGTGGCGTGATTGAAGCCGCCATGGCGATGTAAGACATTGCCACTGGGAGTTCGTCCCCGCTAAACCTATCTCGAGTCGACGCCCTCGCGAGTACCGCGCAGCATCCTGTACCTAACCCTTGTAAAAAGCGCCCCATCACCATCCCTGTAAATGTGTCACTGAAGAAAATAATCATCAGCAGACCAGACATCGCGATGAGTAAACCGGTAAGTAATACTCTTTTTCGTCCTAAAGCATCTGACACTGGCCCGTAGATAAATTGAGAGGGGCCAAAGCCGAGCAAATAAATACTCACAAGTAGTTGAGCTTGGTCGAGGGAGATGGAAAAGTCTTTTGCTATCCATGGCAAAGAGGGCATAACTAGCCCCATGCTCAACTGGCCAACGCTAATAACAAGACAGGCGAGTATTATAGTATGAAAGTTGATTGGGCGACTCATGACTGGTCTCCATTCAAACAACCTTTTTGGCGTCGTGATCTTAAGCCGCCTTCGTCATCCACTTCATTTAGCTTTGCTTTGACCCGCTTCACAGTCGATAGACTGACTTCGCATTGCTCTGCCACGTTTTGCAATGTGTAGCCTTCTAGCAGTAACGTTGCGATCTGTTGGTGTTTGGTTTTGTTTGCGGGGCGGCCGCGAAACTTCTGTTTCCATAATTCTGGCTGCTCTTTAATGGCCTGTCGCCCTTGCTCTGCGGCAAACAGGCGATGTTCAGTCTGCACTTTCCCATATCCAGATAACACTGTGAGTAGTGTTTGAGTTTGAACAGAACCTGGCTCAAAAGTTAGTGATTCACATACGGTTTTCAATGTTACACCTTTATCGAGTAGCATTTTTATCGTGTTCAATGCTTGACTAAAGTCGCGACCAAATGCGGTCAGCCACCAGAGCACAATCGTATCCCCAGCTCTGACGGAATCGAGCAGTCGTAAGAATGCCTCTCTCTCGGTTGGAGGCATGCAACCACGAACCTTATCCTCAAAATGCTGAGCTTCGGGTGCAAAAGCTTTTAGAGTATTAAGGTGCTCTTGGTAAGCTCGATTTTTTGGCGAATAACGAGTGTAAAGATACGTGGTCATAAGGATTATGAGCCTTTTTTTGTTTCATATAGTGTAATGGCTCATAAATATACATGGGTTCATTAATGCTTACAACACTAAATGAGCCGTTTGGGAGTCAGAGGCAAATAAAAAAGCCAACCGAATGGCTGGCTATAGCTATTTAAGCTTTTGTTGTCTGGCGCTCGATTAACTTCACTGGCACCATCATTTTTACTAGGCTGCCGTTTTTCGTATTAATTTGATCAACAATGATCTTCACGCACTCGCGAGCGAGGCGACGGAAATCCTGGCGGAACGTGGTTAATTGATAGCTTAACCATTCTGTCTGAGGAATATTATCAAAACCAATGACTTGTAAGTCCTGAGGAATCCTCAACCCGCATTCTATACGGGCGATATCCATGACCGCCATCGCAAGGTTATCGGTTGCACAGAACACTGCTTCAGGCCGATTTTTGTCTGCCAGTATGGCACGGACTTTATCAAGTGAGCTCGCGTAGTCATAGCTGGCTTCAATGATGCGTGGCGTCTTGCCGGTTAGGTCTTCAAATTCAGAGCAGAAGCCGCTTTGGCGTTCGTCATTCGTAAAGGTTGGCACTTCTCCCGTCAAATAAACCGCGTTCTTCACGCCACTTTTGTGCAGAAGTTGCGCGGCTTGTTGGCCTGCTTCGTAGTTGTCACTGATAACGTAGCTACTCCTAGTACCTTCAACAACTCGTGCGTATTGAACAATTGGGATATTAAACTCTTCACATTCTTCATAAAGGGACTTATTGAAGGTTGCGGAAGCAGCAATGACACCATCGACGCGATACTGGAAGATATTTGGGATTGAGTGGCCCTCTTCTTCATCCACTTGCCATGGAATCAATACGGCAGAATAACCTTTTTTCTGTAACTCACTGGAAATTAACTGCAGTGTTTTCATATGGATAGGGTAATCCGCATCAGGAAACACCAAACCTATCAATTTCGATTCGTTTGTGGTCAGGCTACGTGCAAAGGCGTTAGGGCGGTAGTTAAGGGCTTTAGCCGCTTCAAAGACTTTTTGCTTGGTCTTTTCGGATACTGAGCTACCCGGAACAAACACGCGCGATACAGTAGATTGAGAGACGCCTGCCATCTTTGCCACATCTTTTGATGTGACTACGTGTTTAATTGATTTCATGAATAAAACTTAGTTGCCAGTAATTGAGGTCATAAGACTAGCATAAATAGGTACGTATTCATAAATGTTCTGACGGGGTATCCTAAGTAGAATAATGGCTTTGGAGTGTTAAAAAGCAAAATGTGGGTTAACCCATTTGGTTTGCTTTGAGCTAGCACTAGATCTAGAGCGTAGATACTGTCCGTTTGTTGGACGTACAGTATCTACGTAAAGAACATTAATTTGCTTGTTTGACTGCAACTTTACGTTTCGGGGAGAGGAGTGAATACCCCATGTATCCGATGCAAGCGGTAGCAACAAGAATAGAGCAGCCACGCATAAAGTTAATCAGCATAGGAGCGTTGTCGGTAAACGCGTTGATCCCCCAAAGCATCACGATCGAGAATACAAACATCACTAGTAAGCCATAACATGGAGCATCGATTTTGCCGGGAACGACATACCAACCATCTTCCTTGATTGGTTTATTTAGACGAGCATATTCCGCTTGCTGGCCTTTCACTGTGTAAAGATGCATTTCATCTTGTTTACCCGTCAGGAGAAGGCTAGCAATGTAAGCGACAACGGCATTCACAAGGACGCCAATCACGCAATACCAAGGCCACGCAATATCGGTCGCAACGGCTACATACCAAATCACCAAGAAGCTAGCAGCAACGCCAATCAACAAGCCTTTTTCAGTAATGTGTTTTGAGTAGAACCCAAGGACAAACATACAGAAGCTTGCACCGACAAAGTAAGAGCCTGCCTTACTCAGCACTTCCAGTACCGAGCCTGTGCTGGTGGCAAACATGATCGCTGGAATGATGACCAAAATCGCCCACGCCACCGTGAAGAAACGCGATACCTTCAAGTAATGCTCTTCCGACTCGTTTTGCTTGTAGAAGCGTTTGTAAAAGTCAGCCACAGAAACGGTCGCCATTGAGTTGAACGCAGAGTCGAGACTCGACATACTTGCCGCCAGAATCGCAGCGGCAATGATGCCCATCAAGCCTGGCATTCCATATTCACTCGCATAATGAAGAATGATGGTGTTGCCGTTTTCAAACTCTTTACCGTCGTAATAAGCGTTGAACAGGACACCAAGCAAGATAAAGACAAAGTAAATAAAGAAGGCCACGTAGCCCATCATCAACATTGCCTTTTTCGCATCGCCCATGTTTTTCGCGGCCATACAACGTTGTACCATCATCTGGTTACCGCCATACACGGTGGTGTGGAACATCGTCATTGCGATAACGCCGGCCCATACCGTCGTTACTTGGCTTAGGTCAAAACTTGTTTGTAGGGCATCGGTCATTCCTTTCGCTTTGAGTTCTGCCATGACCTCCGTCATTGGAGCAGGCATGCCATTCCAAACGGCTTCAATGATGATGAATGCGCCAATAAATAAGATTACTGCTTGAATCACATCGGTCCAAATGACAGCCGCGATACCGCCCATTACGGTGTAGATAAGGGCAATTGCAGTGACGATCATGATGCAGTACATCACGTCGATACCAGTAATGAACTCTAAAATCATTGCTGTCGCGTAGAGTACGGCTGCCGAGCTCAATGCTTGTTTGATAAGGAAGATAAACGACAAAGTCAGTCGTGAAGCCTTACCGAAGCGTCGTTCTTGATACTCGTAGATAGAGGTTAAACCGTTGTTGTAGAAAAACGGCATAAACACAGCCACGATGAAGAAGATCACCAGCGGATAATTGAGGTGAATCGCGATAACCGACAGGCCTTCTTTGTAAGACCAAGCTGGCCCGCCAAGGAACGACATGGCACTCACGTAAGTACAAACGACAGAAATACCGATCGCCCACCAAGGGATGCTCTTATCACCCAAAGCGAATTGGCTAGCTGAAGTTACTCGCTTACCAATCACCGCACCCAATACTAGCGTTAGGGCTATGTATCCACCAAGGATGCTCCAGTTAAGTGCGCCAAACTCATGCATAATTAGGTCCTTCTAACTGTTCTTTCATTTGTGCAAACACGTCATAGCCAAGTTGCAGCAGGATATGAACGATGTCGATCGCCACCCAGTTTTCTTTCAGTAAATCGCCTTCGCGTCGCCAAATGTCCATAACGCGAAGTTCGATGTGTTTTCCGGTTGGGGCAAGACCGAGCCAGCCACTGTGACCAGTGTGAGTACCATGCATATGTGGCCAACCACCTGTGGATACGTAGTCATTTTTGGCCAAAAAATTGACCTCAATATCGACACTTCGATCTGGGAACGCAAACACAAATGGCGCTTGGTGCTGGTTACGGAAACCTTTGATACCGCGCGTCGTGCCAATACCTGCTGGGCCGTACCACATAAAGTCATTGTGCCAGTAGTTTTCAAGATCCATCGAGAAAAGATCTTTGCCATCAAAACGACCCAAGCAAGACAGCATATCTTCAACCAGCTGGGCGCTTTTTTCACTTTCTTCCAAAGACACAACAGATTGTTGAATACCGTTAGAAGTTGCAGGAGAAGGAACCAAGCCATCGTGACCTAAGCTTTTACGAAGAGGGTTGCAGCCTGCTTGATTCATCGCGTCGATGAAGTCTGGGATCATGTAAGATTCGGTGATTTGGTCGTTCTCCACACACACCATTTCGGTGTAACGCAAGTAGAGTGTTTTCCCTGTTGCTGGTATGCCAAATAGTGGTTGTTCAAATGTACCGATAAAGTAGCCGGTAGAGTTGTACCAAGTGCGGCCTTCGTATTCGCCGTGCATCACAATTACTGGTCGGCGCTCGGCGTCAGGCAAAGCATTAACAAGTGGTGAGAGGAAAGATTCGTGGGTTGCATCTGGGCCATTAAGATCGTTCACAGGGTGCGCCACGCACCATTTTACGTCAGGGTTCAAAGCTTGCAGAGCGGCCTGTTTTTGCTCGATGTCTGCGGCTTTGAAGTAGTTCTGGTAGAACTGTTCGATGATGTTGAGTGACATGTTGCTTCCTTACTGTCTGTGATTTTAATAAATAGTGTTTAGTCAGCCGTTAGCCTTGCTGTAGCAGGATTTGCTTCCAGATTGCGGTCTCGTCAAACAAAGTGAATTCGCGACGAAGACCCCAAGGGCCAAACTCAGCGTGGCTGATCCCCATGATGTAAACCTCTTTTCCTGAAGGCTTACCAAACATCCCATATCCCTCATGCTTACCGTGCAAAGACCATCGAATTGCCGCGCGTGGTGACATCATGTCGTCATCCCGGCCAATACGATGGTGAACGGTAAATTGAGCATTTGGGAAAGACGCACGAAGTGCCATCCAAAAATGATCGACTTCCGAGTATGATAGGGCATTTTGACCGCCAGTGTATTCGCCGATGCAAGCGCGGTCGTACTCTTTCGGTACTATAGAGAACTCGGCATTCATAAGGCTTCTGAGAATTGCTTCATAGCGCTGACCATATTCGTTGTCGTTGCCTACGCCCAAATAAGGTCCAGGAATGTCGACTTCAGGTGTGAACGGAAATGGGCTTGATTCCACGCCACCTTCAAATTCGATTTGTTGGCGTGCAAACTCTTCTGACGTCATACCCAGTTGTTTCGCGATATCGGCTTGATCGCGAACCAACCATTCGTCATTGATTTGGTTATTGATAGCGTGGCAATCTGCGATAATACGGAAACGAAGTTTGCGGTTCGAGGCTTGCCCGTAGAAGCCGTTGCCACTGTGTGTTGCAGTAGAGATGATTCGATGAGAAGAAAGCATGCCTTGTTCCGGGGTGCCTGACCAAATGACGTCTTCGCCATATAGCGTGCGATCGGGAAACTCGGCCAGTGTCGCCATTGTTGCACTGATCACCCCTTCGTTTCCTTGAACGATAGAGAGTGGAGTACGCACAACAATGTCGGGAGAGTAGTAGTGTTCTAAGGTGTTTAAACCTCGGTCTTCCCAAATCTCTTTTGTGATACCAAGAATGTAGTCGGGAAAATCACGCCACTTTTCATCGAAGCCAACCATGGCCATAAATCACCTCCGTAATTGAATAATTATGTTTTGATTACGTATTCAAAATATATCATGTTGCAATTTTGTCAACGGATTGTTTTTCAATTGTTTAAATAGCGTGCTGATGATCAGATTTTTAACAATTGAGCGGAAAATAAACTAAAAAAGTACAGGAGAGATGGAAGCTATCTCTTATCTAGACGTGTTAATAAGAAAGGAAGTCAAAGTTTTTTGTATGAATTTCCTAATATCTTATTGTTTTTAATCGCTTAATTTATTTTTATCTGTTTGAATGGAAACAAATGATTAAGCCAAAACTGATAATCATGCAGATCAAGGCACCCAAATAGACTTTATCGCTAACATTCAGCTATTTTGGTGTCAATTATCCTTATATCTTTCAAATTTTCCTTTTGCATACGAATGCTTAAAGGCTTTTTATTAAATCGGAAGTAAATAACGAATAAGCCACTAGAAAGGTGTTTATCTAGTGGCTATAACAGTCATAAGCGCTCTATGAGTGCAACGATCAGGATAAAAGCGCAGGTAATGATAGCGAGATGGCAGGGATGAAGGTAATCAACATCAAGGCCACTATCATTGCACCAATCCAGCCCATGATGGCTTTAGAGAGCGACTCTATCGGTACTTTGCCTACCTGACTTGCCATAAACAGGTTGGCACCCAGAGGAGGCGTAACAAAGCCAATGGCCAAGTTCACGATCATCACGATCCCAAAATGAACGGGGTCCATGCCGAGTGCTGACGTAATGGGTAACAGAATTGGCGTGAGAATAACAATGGCTGCCAGCGTTTCCATAAAGGTACCGACAAGCAACAACAGGACATTGATGCAAAGCAGTATCAGAAGTTTGTTTTCAGTAATCGATAGAATGAACTGAGCAATCTCGGTCGGTAGACGTTCTAGGGTCAATATGCGGCCAAACGTCACGGACGCACCCACAATGACGAGCACAGCGCCAACTAACAGTGACGACTCTAGAATGATTTTCACCACTTGCGTTGGTTTGAGTTCTTTATAAACAAACATGCCAAAGAATAAGCCATAGAGAACTCCGATGGCGGCTGATTCGGTAGGCGTGAAAATGCCGGAATAGATGCCACCGAGAATGATAACGGGTAGTAGCATTGCCCAACTGGCTTCTTTTAGCGCATCAAGACGCTCTGCCCAAGTCGCTTTGTGCTCGTTACCTGTGTAGCCCCGCATTTTGGAGACAATCAGACAGTAGCCGATCAATACCATACCAACGACCAAGCCAGGAATGATGCCCGCCATGAACATCTTGGTGACCGAGACCTCAGCAGTGATCGCGTAGACGATCATCACCACAGAAGGCGGAATAATGACACCAATCCCGCCGGAAGAGGCTATCAAGGCACCTGCAAAGCTGCGGTCGTAGCCTTTCTTCACCATCGAGGGAATCATCGTCAGGCCGATAGCGGCAACAGTGGCAGACCCTGTACCAGAGATGGAAGCGAAGAACATACACGCCACAATGGCCACGATGCCAAGCCCGCCAGTAAAGTGGCCAAAGAAGACCTCCGCCACATGCAATAATCGTTTTGAGATCCCTCCTTGGCTCATAAGGTTACCTGCCAAGGTAAAAAGAACGACGGCGAGGAGAGGGAAAGAGTCGAGCCCTGTTACCATCCCTTGGACTAAAAACTCGATGTTAAGAAATGGCAGACTGAGTATCGCGACCATACTGGCTGCCGCCAGAGCAATACCGAACGGAACGCCAATGAGCAGAAGCAGACCAAAGCTGCCAAACAAAAGTGCAGACGTCATGCGTTAAACTCCAATAGTCGGTTAGAAGTACGATACTTTGCTTTGATATGGCGATAGCGTTGGCGAGAAAAGCGAACTCGTTCATTGCTGGTGGAGCACGCGTTCACACGTTGATAAATGCTTGTCACTAGGCGCGCGCAGCTTAATAGTGCGCAAACTAAAACAGAGGTATACAAACACGCAATAGGAATTTCCATTGCGGGTGCAATCTGACCGAGTTGCAGGCTGCGGTTTATAACCTTAAATCCAAACCAGGCGACAGTGGCACTAAAGGCAAGGTAGATAAGATCAGAGACAATCAAACTGAATTGCGTCCAATTGCCCGGAAGTTTATCTATGAACACACGAATGCGGATGTGTCGATCATCTCGGATACAATAGCTGATGCTCAGGTACATCGCCCATACGAATAAATAACGTGCCAGCTCTTCAGCCCACGCGATCGTTGCGTCAAATAGGCGTAGTGCGATTTGCAAGCACAGTAAAGTTGTCATCGTCGAGATCGCGATAACGATAAGGGTAGGTTCTAGGTATTTGTCTAGTAAGCGAAACCACTTCATGTTCACCTCCAAAACGAGAAAGCACGACCTGTTGCCAGATCGTGCAAAAGAGTGGGAGTTATAGGCGTTCTATCTCGGCCATCACGTTGTCAAACAAGTCTTTACCCGTTTTACTGCGCAAGTCCTGGTACACGGCCGCATTCATTTTCTCTTTCATGATGCTGCGTACCTCGTCTGGGACGATGTTAACCGTCATGCCTTTTGCTTCGAGCTCTTTGATTACTTCTTGGTTTTGCTGCGCGGCGAGCTCACGCTGTTTTGCGATGGTTTCTTTGCTTACTTCACTGATCAGCGCTTGTTGTGCGGCCGGCAGTGAATCCCAAAACGATTTGTTCATGAACAACACGTAGTTGGTGTATATATGGTTAGTTAAAGAGAGGTACTTTTGTGCCTCGTAAAAACGTTCGGCATAAATAGAGTAGATAGCACTTTCTTGAGCGTTAATCAGGCCTTGTTGTAACGAGGTGAAAATTTCTCCCCAAGACAGAGGTGTTGGCGCAGTACCAATAGATTTCCACGCGCTTATTTGAGTGGGGTTAGATGCCGAGCGAATCTTTAGCCCTTTCAGGTCCTCAATACTATCAATTGGCTGTTTGTTGTTGGTCACGCTACGAAAGCCGACCTCCATAAAGCCAAGTCCATGAAAGCCTTTTGATTCCATAGCATTCAACAATGGTTGTCCGATCTTCTCACTGTCGAGCGCTTTGTGTGCTTGCTCTTCGCTATCAAAAAGGTAGAACACGTCGAGCACGTTAAACTCTGGGACGTAGGGAGAGAGTAAAACTGACGCACCAAACGTCATTTGTAAGTTGCCTTGCTGTACGAGTTCAGTCGTCTCACGCACATCGCCTAGTTGTCTTGCCGGATAGATTTCAACTTCTATCTCACCGTTTGAGCGAGCTTCCACTTCTTGTTCGAAATAGAGCATTGCTTTGTGTACGGGAGAGGTTTCTTGACTGTCATGAGCAAGACGAATAACACTGGTTGCAAACGTATTCATACTGCTAAATGCAAGCCCCAGTGCGGTAAGTGAAGTAAGGATTACTTTCTTCATCGTTCTTCCTTGTTTCTGGTATGACCTGCCATTGGCATTCGTCGGCAAGTCACACAACTTTTTATGTTTTTATAAATTAGTTGAGCAATTCATATCCATTTTGCATACGAATCCAAAATAAAACATTAAAGTAACAAGTCAATAACAAGATTGATGAATTGATGAGGAATTAAATAACGATTGGTGAAAATTTAATCGTGATCACAGAAAATGCCTTACTCGAAAGCAAGGCATTTTGTTTATGAAGAATGAATAAAAATGGATTTATTAAATGGTGCTACTACGTTCGATCAAGGTGCCTTGCTCGAAAAGGTATTCGCCAGTTGCATCCAGGTTGCCGTTGATTCGATTCATCAAATCTTCAACCGCTCGTTTAACAATTTTGTCGACTGGTTGAGCAATGGTGGTCAAATCATAGCTCGGCCATGCAGACATCGGAATGTTATCTACACCCATCACAGAGAAGTCTTGGGGGATCTTTGCTCCGGCTTGTCGCAAGCCATCCATCACACCCATGGCGAGGATGTCGTTTGCACAAAAAATTGCATCGGGTTTGCTAGTGTGCGACAAGATCGCTTTCGCTGCTTCTAAGCCTGCTTCAAAGCTGTACTTGGCTTGGATAAACGTTGGTGATGGAGCGCCGAGTTCTTGCAACTTTGAAGAGAAACCCAGCCAACGCTCTTCACTGGTCATGGAGCCAGCATCGCCACTGATATAAGCACACTGTTTTGCGCCTTTCTGCGTTAAATACTCCGCAGCTTGTTGGCCCGCCAAGCGGTTATCAATACCAGAGCTGTTGGCATTAATGCCTTCGGCGTAGCGGTTGATCAAGCTTAAGTGAACGCCAAACTTTTCGCATTGGGCAAACGCGCGTGAGGTTAAACGGCTGGTTGCGATAACGAGTCCGTCCACTTGGTATTCAATGGCGCGTGAAATGGCGAGATCGAGGTCGTCCTTGTCGATAGGGCAAAGCACAACTTGTCCGCCTCGCTTTTGAATTTCGACAGCCAAAGCACGAGATTGCATGTCGTACATTGGGTTTGATTCGCTATCTAACGCAATCGCCACTAAGCCTGAACGATTCGAAATCAGACCTCGGGCGATGGCATTCGGTGTGTATCCGAGCTTAGCTGCGGCATCCATCACCATTTTGCGTTTCTTCTCGCTAATACTCGCAGTCGGGCTGAATGCTCTAGATACCGTCGATTGAGAGACGCCGAGCATCTTCGCGACGTCGATCGAAGTTACTTTCGCTTTAATGGTGATACTCCTTATTTAAGGCCATTGAACCTTCTCATACGTGCTGAGTGTATGGGCTAGGGGATTTCTGTGTCTAGAGCATTACATTGATAAGGCGTAAATATCAGAGAAAACTCAAGAATTCATCACATTTCTCTCTTGTTTGAAGCCATCAATGATCATTTTGTGTTCAGAGCCAACACAAAAGAAGCTAACGCCGAGTTCACGCCATTCCCGAGCTTGTTGAGCCGTCGCGACAAACATGCCAACAGGTTTATTGGCGGCTCTGGCCGCTTCGATTACTCGCATACTTGCTTGTGCGACTTTCTCATCATGAACGCTATCAGCACCATAAGCGACAGTGAGATCAACTTGGCCAATGAAGAGCGCATCAATACCTTCAACATTGGCAATCGCTTCAACATTTTCGACCCCTTGAGGGTCTTCAATTTGTGCAATGACAATCGTATTCGCACGGCTGTCTTTTAAGTGTTCAACCATGGGCTTAGTGGCGTATTGCGCTGCTCGACTGGAACCAGCATACCCTCGGCCACCTTCTCCGTAATGGCAGATTTTCGCCAGTTGCGTCGCTTGCTCAGCAGTACAAACATGGGGAATTTGTACACCCGCCGCGCCACAGTCAAGCGCGTTCAAAATGGTTGAAGGAGCGCTGTCTTGTACTCGTACCACGCACGCGAGGTCATTCGCTCTGGCCGCCATGATGCACAGATCAAGCGAGGAACGATCGAAAGGTGCGTGCTCTGCATCCAGTACCACAAAAGGCAACTCTGCCAGTGCCAATACCTCGATAATGTGAGGATGAGGGGTTTTAACAAATGTACCTAATAGCGTTTCTTTAGTCAGACGTTGCTTAAAATTGCTCATAATTCTCTCCTTTGCAAAGGTATGCAAAAACTAACACGGTGAAATGTAAATGATGAGTAAAAATGATGTGATCTAAAACTCATTTTTGATTAAAAATTAAACCAAATCAAGGTCCTTATTACTTGCTTTTCTTTGTTTAAATTAATTAATACAAAGGCTTAAGGGTGGTTTTTGTGGTTTGTTGACTTAACTTGTCAAATATTAATTAGGTGTTTAATCTGATTTTGCATTCGTATCCAAAAGCATAAAAATAACCGTTCGTCAGCCTCAATGTTCAAGGAGAAACCCAATGGCACGCATTTTAAAAAACGGAATCACTGAAGAAGCATCAGCATCAAACGACGCAAAAGTGCGTCAGATTGTTGAAAACATTCTTGCTGATATTGAATCGAAAGGTGATAGCGCTGTACGTGAGTTGTCTGAAAAGTTTGATAACTGGTCGCCGGAGCAATTCCGCCTGTCAGAAGAGCAAATCCAAGCCTGTGTGGATGCGCTTGATGAATCGACTCGTCATGATATCGAGTTCGCTCAGCAACAAGTTCGAAACTTTGCTCAAATTCAACGTGACTCAATGAAAGACGTCGAAGTAGAAACCATGCCTGGTGTGGTACTGGGGCATAAAAATATTCCAGTCAACAGCGTGGGTTGTTACATCCCTGGTGGAAAATACCCATTGGTTGCATCCGCTCACATGAGTGTACTGACGGCGAAAGTCGCGGGCGTAAAACGTGTTATTGCTTGTGCGCCACCGTTTAATGGCCAGCCGAATGTGGCGATTGTCGCTGCGATGGCAATGGCGGGTGCGGATGAAATCTATTGCTTCGGTGGTGTTCAGGCGGTAGGTGCAATGGCTCTGGGGACGGAGACTATTGCACCGGTCGATATGATTGTAGGGCCGGGTAACGCATTTGTAGCAGAGGCAAAACGTCAGTTGTTTGGTCGCGTCGGTATCGATTTGTTTGCAGGCCCAACGGAAACCTTAGTCATTGCCGATGAGAAAGGCTGTGACCCAGAGTTGGCAGCGGCAGATTTGCTTGGTCAGGCCGAGCACGGTTACAACTCTCCCGCTGTATTGTTGACCAATAGCGAGACATTTGCGCAACAGACCATCAAAGAGATCGAACGTCAGTTAACCATTCTTCCAACGGCTGAAGTCGCGGGTAAAGCGTGGGCAGATTACGGACAAGTGATTGTGTGTGATAGCTACGAAGAAATGGTGGAAGTGGCAGACGATATCGCTTCTGAACACGTTCAAGTGATGACGGAAGATCCTAAATACTTCCTAGATAACATGACCAACTACGGTGCCTTGTTCCTAGGTCGTGAAACCAACGTTTCTTACGGCGATAAATGTATTGGTACCAACCATACACTGCCAACGAAGAAAGCGGCGCGATACACCGGTGGTCTTTGGGTAGGTAAATTTATCAAAACCTGTACTTACCAGCGTGTAACGGAAGCTGCGTCCCTCAAAGTCGGTGAGTATTGCTCTCGCTTGTGTGCACTCGAAGGTTTTGCTGGCCACAAAGAGCAAGCGGATATTCGTGTGCGCCGTTACAAAGGCAAAGTAGAAGAGGCGTAATATGTCGAAACTTGCCTTAGTCACAGGCGGCAGTGGCGGACTGGGTGCCGCCATTTGTCGCAAGCTAGCTGAATCGGGATATCGCGTAATTCTGACTTACAACAGTAATCATAAAGCGGCCGAGGATGTACTTTCCTCGCTGCCACGTAACGAGCATCTAGCATTCAAATTGAACGTGGCAGATTCTAGTGCGATTGAACAGCTTAAACATCAAGTCAGTGAAATAAGCGACAAGCTGGATTTGTTGGTCAACTGTGCGGGGATGACGAAATTCGTCGCGCACTCTGATTTGCAAAGCTTAGATGATCAACTGTTTGACCAAATTTTCCAAGTGAACGTCCGTGCGCCTTTTGCCATGGTTCGAGCGTTTGAGCCTTGGCTTAAGCAAGCCAATGGTTGTGTGGTGAACATTACTTCTATCGCGGCACAGACTGCGATGGGGAGCAACATTGCTTACTGTGCAAGTAAATCTGCCGCGGAGAACATGACCCGTTCTTTAGCTCGCGCTCTGTCTCCCGAGGTTCGCGTTTTGGCTGTTGCTCCAGGGCTTGTCGACACTGAGTTTGTCAAAGGCTTGGATGACGCATGGCGTAATCAACAAGAACAATCCACACCGCTTAAGCGTTTAGCCAATGATGAAGAAGTCGCTCAAGCCGTGTACGCCGCAGCAGAAGTTTTGACCTTCTCGACAGGCAATACCATCGCGGTTGATGGTGGGCGACCTTTAGGTCTGTAACACACTTTCGGTCTGTAACTAACAATTCAAAGGCTAGGTCCAAACAAGGACAACAAGGATTTACAATGACTCTACAATCTAAAATGAATAATAATCTGGTCCGCTACATGGAACTGATTCCGGGTACGAGTGCGTTTATTGATGCGCGCACGCCAGGCAGTGATCTCAAAGATAACTTTTGTATTATCGGTGCAGGGGTGGCAGAGAGCAGTCGTCAGCATGTTCATATTCGCGATACGGCGGGCTTTAATATTGGTGCCGCAGGCCAACCGCCGGGCATCAAAAATTCGTTACATTCTCATCGCACCGCTGAGCTTTTCTTGGTGTTCAAAGGTCAGTTCCGCTTTTATTGGGGGAACGATGGAGAGCATGAGGCGGTGTTGTCTCACGGTGACGTCATCTCGATTCCAACCAATCTCTTCCGTGGATTTGAAGTGGTTGGCCGCGATTACGGCTTTATGTTCTCGGTACTTGGCGGCGACGATTCAGGTGGCGGCGTTATTTGGCATCCAAACGTTATCAAAGACAGTCAAGGTTATGGTTTATACCTCAAAGCCGATGGCACACTTGTGGACACTATTAATGGCGACCCGGTGCCACAAGAATCAGAATTGATGCCGCTGCTTACCGAAGAAGAACTCGCGACCTTCGATACCTACACCGCAGAAGAGATGATGCCATTTGTCGCTCTGCAAAAAGATTATCGTGAAATCAAAGGCGATTTCGGCGGAAGCAACGTGAAACAATACGCCTTAACGGGTCATCCTTTGGCGAGTTATGACTTCCAAGTAAAGAGTGAAGATGAAGTGAGCATCATGGCTTATGAGCTTTCTGAAGGTGGCTCGATTCCTCAACACTGCCGAGAAGAAAAACAAGTGCTTATCAACTTTGATGGCGATACTGAAGTCGTCCTCACGCATCAAGGCGAACAAGCGAGTGTTGTTTTAACGCGCGGTGATGTGCTGAATGTTCCAGAAGGTGCGTCTTATTCACTGACGAACTTGCGTGGTAATAGTTTGACGTATTGCATTCTTGGGTCTGATCAACCAAAGCCGCTTGCAGGAGAATAAAATGACGCAACCCACCTCGTTAGTTTGGCTACCCGGACTACTTTGTGATGGCACATTGTTTGAGGAAGTCAACCGAGCGTTGCCAAGTTGGGTTGAGCCTTCATGCCCGACGCTGGCCTCATTGCCGTCAATGGAACAGCTGGCGCAGAAAGTGTTGCAAGACGCACCGCAGGAGTTTGTCTTGGGTGGCTTATCAATGGGTGGGATTCTTGCCTTTGAGGTGTACCGTCAAGCGCCAAACAGAGTCAGAGGTTTGGTGCTAATGGACACCAACGCGGCGGATGAAAAGCCAGAGGTGACACAAAAGCGCGACGCACTGGTTAGTCGAGCGTTAAGTGGTGAATTTGAAAGCATTACGCCTGATACTCTAATGCCAGTGCTGATTCATCCAACCCGTTTGCAAGACAAAGCGTTAACTGAGCGTATAGAAGGCATGGCGATCAATGTAGGTTTGGAGGCATTTGAAGCACATGCTAAAGCGTTAGCAACTCGCCCGGATGCTCGACCTTTATTGGCGGACATTCAAGCTCCTACGTTGGTGATAACAGGTAAAGAAGATAAGCTTTGTCCGCTAGACAATCATCTGCTCATGGAGAGATGCATCCCAAACGTCACGCTTCATGTTATCCCTGAGTGTGGGCATCTATCTACGCTTGAGCAGCCTTTAATTATTAGTGAAGTGATGACTACTTGGCTTCAAGATAACTTTGCTTAGTGTTGATAAGAACTTCATCACTCACCACCTTAAGGTTACTTGGGTATAGGTGGTGAGCGATGAGTATTATCAGAAGTAGTAGCGAATACCTGCCGCGAATTGATCATCACGGTTTTCGAATTTGCTGCCATCGTACTGATCTTTACCTAGATCGAACTGGTATTCAGTCCAAACTAGGAATTTGTTCTTCTGGAAGTGGTATTCAAGACCAGGGATCAGCAAGTTACGCTCGTAACCTTGTGTCTCGTCACCACGATCTTCCATGTAGTTGTAGTTCAACGTTGGGCGTAGGCCGTTATCGAAGTGGTAGTAAGTGTAGATTTCGCCACCTAGGGTATCGAACATTACGTCCGTACCGCCTTGGCTCACTGCTTCCCAGTTTTCGCCAACGTGGAATGTCGCACCCGCGTAGAAGCCACCGTTGCTGTAGTTTGCGCCCAATAGCATGATGCGCATGTTGTCGCCGTTTTCTACGCCAACCACGCTTGCGTCTAGATCCGCAACTTCATTTTGATGGTAAGCCGCACCAAGTGTTACGCTATCAACCGGTTTGTAAGTGATCGACGCACCCATGCCGTTTTTCAGTGAGGCTGTCGCATTGCTTGCTAGAGCAACATCTTCACGCGTGGTTTGGTAAGTAAAGCCGTAGCTCACTTTTTCATTGATTGAATTACGGTACGTAATTGAGTTTTCTGCACGACCAGCACCGGAAGCGATACCCCAGTCAGCTAGGTTGTAAACACCTGAGCCACGAGTACCGAATACACGACCTAAATCGGTGTACCATGCTACGTCGTAGAAGGTAGACCACTGCTTAGTACCCGCAGCAATCTTGCCGTATTTTTCGTGATCAACACCTGCGTATAGCAAGCGGTCGTAAATGTTGTCGCCGTTCGCGCCAGAGTTGTAGCCCCATTCCGCGTGACCGAAACCAGTCCAGCCGTTATCTAGACCCATTTGGCCTTTCAAACCGAAACGTGAGCTGCCGCTGTTCCATTCGCCGTTGTCATCACCGCCACGGTCTTGGTAGCGAAGATCGAAACGGCCATCGATGGTTAGGCTGTCGCCAGCGTCATTAACAAAAGTGTGTGCAGCAAAGGCTGAGCTAGAAGTAAGCGCTGCTAAAATCACTGCAGAAAGGGTCGACTTTTTCATCATCAATCTCATTATTCAGGGCGCAGAAAGCCACCGTGCGTTCATGCCCGTTGTGAATAAGGGTTCTATCTTGAGGTTGTGCCCCATCCTTGAGGCACGAGTTGGGAGCATGTCACCTGAACCGAGAGGGGATTCAGGCAACATAAAGGCGGGTTGACAATCCGCCCCTAGGACTTCTTATAGAGAAGGGTTTAGGATCTGTTGAGTACGCTCGAACACGTCTAGACCTTGCTGTTTTAGCCAGTAAGGAAGGTCGATCAGTACCCAGTTCTCAGATAGCTTGTCGCCGTCACGGTAGTAAACGTCAACCACTTGCATGTCTGCACGTACTTCACCACCTGTCATACCTAGGAAACCACCGATTGGCGTGTTAGATAGGTTTGGCCAGCCGAAGAAACAAGAGAAGTTACCTTCTGCGAAACGACATACGTGGCCGTTAAACTTCTTGTCTTTTAGGTTGTTACGGAACGGCAATTGGTGCTGCTGTTGGTAACGAGGAATTGTGTAAGACGCACCGATACCACATGGACCGTACCAGATCATGTCTTTAGACCAGCTCTTCTCAAGAACTTCTGGTGGGCAACCCATAGCGCCACTGTCGTTTAGTGCAGATAGGTCATCAACCATCTTGTTCACTAGTGCTAGTGTTGCTACGCCTTCTTCTGGTGCTGCGTCTTCGAACAGTAGACCGTCGTGGTTACGAGGACCAGGGTATACGAAGTGCTTACCTGTTGATGGTGGTAGTGGGTAACAACCCGCTTGGTCCATCGCGCCTAGAAGGTCTAGGAATAGGCCAGTCTTAGTGATCTTGCCGTTTTCAACACAGTTAAATTCTGCGTAACGGATGTTCATGATTTTGCCAGTTGGGCGCATGCCTAGGTATTCAGCGTCGAATAGACCCATGAAGTGACCCATGCTCATTACCCAGATTTCACCTGATGTTACTTCGTTCTCACCACCGATGAAGATGTCTTGACGACGCTGCATGCGAGTCATTGATTTCATCAAAGGAGCCCAGAAAACGTCAGCCGCTGCTTGAGCGCCTTGTTGCTCACGGAATGGGTAAACACCACGCCATAGGTAATCTTCTGAAGTGTGTGCTTTTAGTACTTCTGCCACGTTCTCGTGAGTTGCGTTTTCCATTGCGCTGAAGTATTCACGTACAACGCGTTTCGCTTCTTGATATTTAGACATAATAAACTCTCTTATTTGCTGTCGAGTCGGCTTTGGGAACAGGACTCGAAATTAAGTTTTTTCATCCGGCCGGGGAGCCAGCCGGAGTTTTTGAAATTCAGTTACGCTTTTGCTGCTTCGGCTTTTTTGCTCTTATCGAACACGCCGCCTTTTAGTGTCTCTGGCAGTGATAGCCATAGAAGACCAGCAAGGATCCATACGATTGGTGAACCCCACATTGCGGTTTGTAGGTCGGTACGTTCTTGGATGAAGATAAGTACCATTGGTGCCCACATACCGAGGATACGACCGCCGTGGAATAGCGCCGCGCCGTAGCTACGTAGGTGTGCTGGGAACAGTTCTGAGAAGTAACCACCCCATACCGCAGAAGAAGACAGACCGAAGTTGTAAATCAGACCAAGTAGAGCCAGCATGTTTAGGCCGCCAATCACCATGTCGCCAGGTGCAACAAAGAAGATTGAAACCATGATGCCCGCTAGGATGAAGCCAAATGCGTTCACCTTACGACCGAATTTGTCAGCTACCCAACCCCAGAACCACGCACCAAACAGTGAACCAAACGCTGAGATAGAGAAGATGAGACCGATGGTTGCACCGTCGAACATACGCACATCACGTAGGTAAGTGGTTACGAAGCCACCAAAGAATTGGAAACCGTAGAAGTTAAGGCCAGCCAGCAATAGACACGTTAGAGTGATCTTACGGTAAGGCTTACTTAACATTTCGCCCCAAGAGCCTTTTTTCGCTGGTGCATTTGATTCTTCTGCCTTTGCTTGCTCTTCTTCACCGTAAGCAATTACTTTGCTGTCGCTAGGTAGTACAAAGATCATGACCACAGCGGCTGCCAATGGTGGGATACCACCAACAAGCATTAGGCTTTCCCATGGTGCATCGATGCTTGCAATAAATGCTGCATACGCACCCATTACCATCAGTGCTACAGAGAACATAGAAGACGCGAATGCCGTCAACTTACCACGTACCGTTGGCGTAAATAGGCCGATCATCAAGCTTACTGCCACGGTGAAGTAACCACCCAGTGACAAACCAATGATGAAACGCATTGCTGCCCATGTTGTGTAGTCGGTGAACATCATATTGATGATCGTTGCGCCACCGTTTAGGGCTGTGATGGTAATAAGAGTGGATTTCTTACCAAATTTTGTTGCGAACCAAGCACAGCTCAATGCACCGATAAGTGCACCAACCGACTGCCATGTATAGAACTGGGCAGTGTCTGACAGGCTAATACCATCATACGCTTCAACGATGTATGGGCGTACGTAGTCAATAATTACAAAGTTATAACAATAGAAAAAGTAACCAACCAGTATCGCTAGATAGGCAGCTACCCTTTGAATCATAGGAACTTCGCTCATGTGTCTTTTGGCATTCATGACCGATAAACCTCTATTTCACTTAGGATTTGTTGCTATTCAAACTTAAAGAACACGATCTTATTGGGATCATCTTCGATTTCGTGTCGTGGTGAATCATAGTTTTTTTAAGGTCATTAGATCCGTGATCAATATCAATTTTAAAATGAATGCGTACCCAATTAGTGGTTTTTAGTGATGGGAGTCTCATTAAATCGGTCTTTTTGGCATTTTTGAATATATAACCGTCTATATTGGTGATTATAGTCACAGTTATGGCGGGATTATCGTTTAGATATGCTTTTTTAAAGTAATATCCAAGCACAAATAATTAGCACCCAGAATTATGGAAACCCTGAAATGGTTACGTACTCAAGTTTTGTGGTGATTGCGTTATACGTGTTAATCACCATATTAATCAGCTATTTAGTGAATAAGCGCTACAGCAATGGTGGCGACTTTTCCACGGGTGGAAAGCAATTTGGCTGGTTTACGGCAGGTGTTTCGATACTTGCGACTTACATTAGTGCGATGACGTTTGTAGGGATGCCTGGTTGGGTTTATAGCTCTGGCATGGAAGCGATGAGTATTCACCTTAACTATCCCATCGTTATCTTTTTCACTGTTATTTTCTTTGTGCCTGTCTTTTATAAGCTGGGTCTGACTTCGATTTATGAATATCTTGAGCACCGCTTTGGGGTGTATGCAAGAACCATCAACTCGATTGTGTTCATTGTGGTTCAATGTATATCTGCGGGTGTGATTCTGTATGCCGTGGCGCTGATCTTAGTGCAAGTTCTGCCTATCAGTATTTCTGAAGCCATTATCTACATCAGTATTTTCACCGCTTGCTATACCTATGCGGGCGGAATTTCCACGGTTATCTGGACCGATATGTTGCAATCTGCAGTATTGGTAGCAGGCAGCATCGCTATCTTTGCCATTCTAATGACAGAGATTAATGCGGCAGATTACCTTTCTCGTGATCACCTGAATATCATCAACTTAGACTTTGATTTGGGCGTGGATACCACACTCTGGGCTGGCGTGGTTGCCGTGAGCTTTTTGCATTTGAGTGTGTACGGCACCAACCAATTGATCATCCAACGCACGTTAGCGACGAGATGTGAAAAGACGGCGCAGAAGTCGATGCTGTTGTGTGGTTACGGTGCGTTTTTCGTGTACTTGTTCTTCGCGGTACTCGGTGTTCTTTTGAGTGTTTTCTATCAAGAGCAATCGTTTGAAAACAGCAATGAAGTGATTTTGGATTTTGTATTCAACCACACTAACCCTATTGTGGTTGGTTTGATCATTTCCGCATTGGCGGCGGCCGCAATGTCGACGCTGGACTCGACCTACAACTCAATGGCGACCGTCGCAACGTTCGATATCTACAAGCGTTTCGTTCGCAAAAGTGCCGATGATGAGCACTACGAAAAAGTCGCAAGAAAGATGAGTTTGCTCGCTGCGGCTATGGTGGTAGTGCCAGCTCTTCTGGCTGTATCGAATGAATCGGTACTCAAAACCATCGCTAGTCTGACTTCTATCTTTGTTGGTATCCGTCTGGGTTCATTCGTGCTTGGTTTATTCTGGGCGAAAGCCAATGAGAAAGGCGTGATCGTTGGCAGTATCATGAGTGTGATTGCGGTGTTTACTGCAATGTATCTCGACGTGGCTTGGCCGTGGTTCGCGCCAATTGGTACGTTCGTCTTCCTTTTGTTTGGTGTGTTAGTGAGCCGTCGTTGGGGCGCTGTGACTGCCGAGCAACAAATTTTTATCAATAATCAAAAACATCTTTTTGCAAAGCCAACCGCAAGCCATTATGGGCTGTTGGTGTTCGCCGTGGCGACCATCGCTGCTTGTATGGTTCTCCCTGATTGGCTTTATGCTGCATTGTCGTAATAGGTGAGTTTATGCTGTCCATCTTTGATATTTACAAGATTGGTGTGGGCCCTTCTAGCTCTCACACCAATGGTCCAATGATCGCGGGTTACCACTTCACTCGTTTGATTGAATCGAACTTGGCAAAAGTGGTTCGTATTCAAGTCGATTTATACGGCTCACTCTCGTTAACGGGGATTGGTCACCATACTGACCGTGCAACCATTTTGGGTCTGTTGGGTAACAAACCAGATACCATCAAAATCGCTTCTGCGAACAAAGCGATGCGCAAGGCGATTGAAGAGGGCATGATGTCTGTCGATGGCCGTCATGAAATCGAATTCAACTACAAAACGGACATGTTGTTCCATGAAGAGAACCTTCCTCTGCATGAGAATGGAATGACGATTACTGCGTTAGATGCGCACGGCAATCAGGTTGGGTTTGAAACTTACTACTCTATCGGTGGTGGTTTCATCGCAACGGCGGATGAACTGCAAAATGGCAGTGCGACTGCTCCCGTAGAAGTTGAGCTTCCATTCTCCAGTGCAGACGAAATGTTGGCACAGGCAGAGAAGAATGGCATGAGCCTTGGCGGCATGATTCTGAAAAACGAACAAGCGTTTCAGGATATGGAAGCCATCAATCAACGTGCAGAACAGATCTGGCGTGTGATGACGCGTTGCATGGAGCGTGGTTTCGAAACAGAAGGCATCTTGGATGGCGGCTTGAACGTGACCCGCCGTGCGCCTAACTTGCTGAAGAAGCTTGAAGCAAATGCAGCGATTGAAAACGATCCAATGGAAATCATGTATTGGATTAACCTGTTTGCTTTTGCTGTGAGTGAAGAAAACGCGGCTGGTGGACAAGTGGTAACATCACCAACTAATGGTGCGGCGGGTGTGATTCCGGCAGTATTGATGTACTACCATCGCTTCATCAAAGAGCTTGATACTAAACAGCTTAAAGACTTTCTTGCTGTTTCCGGTGCGATTGGCATCTTGTACAAAACCAATGCGTCTATCTCGGGTGCCGAAGTGGGTTGTCAGGGCGAAGTTGGCGTGTCTTCTTCCATGGCGGCAGCTGGCTTGACCGCGCTGCGTGGTGGCAGCAATGAGCAAATTTGTATTGCGGCCGAGATCGCCATGGAGCACTCACTAGGCATGACGTGTGACCCGATTGGTGGCTTAGTGCAAGTACCGTGTATTGAGCGTAATGCAATGGGTGCAATGAAAGCGATCAATGCTTCTCGCATGGCATTAAAACGTAATAGTAAATGTTTGATCTCGTTGGATAAGGTGATTGAAACCATGTATCAAACGGGCAAAGACATGAACAAGAAATACCGCGAGACGTCACTGGGTGGATTGGCTTTGATCCACCTAGCGCCGCCTTGCGAATAATGAGTTAGGCAAATCTAACCAACAAAAAAGCCGAAGCACTGAGATGCATCGGCTTTCCTTTTTTGGAGCGTTTATAACTTAGCTATGCGTTTGCTCACCTTTTGGTGTGCTTTGGTTTGGTTGATAGTGCAAAATCACCATCGAGGTGGGTGACAGCAAGACTTCGCCTTCAGCATGTCCTGGGTTGAGATTACGTACGTTTGTATCACAGATCGTCACCCATTCTTGCTTTCGCTCATTGGGGAGCTTAAAGCGCGCTGTGGCGTTAGTTTGGTTGATGAGGTAGACCAGCTCTTGCCCTTCTTTACCGATACCAAGGTGAAGTGCGACAGAGCTTAAACGGTTCCAATCATCGTGCTCCATTAAGCGACCGTCTGTACGGCGCCAGAAAATACGGTTGTTATTGCGGTTTTCGCCACTGAAAGCTCGGATAAATGGCACCATGTATTGATTTCGGTTGGCGACCATTTGTGACATCCATGCTTTGAAATGTTGCTTACGTTCTGTCTCTTCCCAGTTCAGCCAACTGGTTTCGTTGTCTTGGCAATAGGCATTATTGTTACCACCTTGGGTGTGAGACAACACGTCAGCAGTGAGAATGTGTGGGATACCGAAGGCAAACAGCAAGCTAGCAATAAGGTTGCGTTTTTGCTTCTCACGCGTGGCGATGATCATCAGATTTTCTGTCTCGCCCTCAACACCGTAGTTTTCTGAACGATTGTCACCGTGACCGTCGCGATTTTCTTCGCCATTGGCTTCGTTATGTTTGTGCTTGTAAGACACTAAATCTTGCAGTGTGAAGCCATCGTGATACGTGATGTAATTTACGGTGAGTTTGTATGGCCAGTTCGCTGCACTATAAATGTCACGAGAGCCCATTAATCGAGTGGCAAACTCTTTTAAATAGCCTTGATCACCGCGCCAAAAACTGCGGGAAATATCACGCAGTTTGTCATTACATTCGTTCCAACCAAATGGAAAGTTACCCACTTGGTAGCCATTTGGACCAATATCCCAAGGCTCGGCAATCAATTTGGTTTCACGCAAAATTGGGTCTTGCGCAACGGCTTTAAAGAAAGCTGCTTCTGGGTTGTAATCATCGCCCTGTCGACCTAACGTTGCAGCCAAGTCAAAACGGAAGCCATCGACTTTAAATTCGCTAACCCAGTAGCGCAATGTATCCATCACAAGGTTTAACGCTGGTTGGTAGGTGAGATCGACTGTATTTCCGCAGCCAGTGTAATTGGCGAAGTGGTTGCCATGTTTGATGTAAAAACAGGAATCGAGGGCCTTCAGGTTGAAGATTGTAGGCCCTTCACCACCTTCAGCAGTGTGGTTGTAAACCACGTCGAGAATCACTTCGATGCCGTTTTTATGCAATTCGCGAATTGTTGTTTTTAATTCCGTAACGGCGTCTTGTTCTGCGTAGCGCGGATCGGGCACCATAAAGAGATAAGGGTTGTATCCCCAATAATTGACCTTTTCCAACTCTAGTAGGTGAGGCTCATGCATGCATGCTGCGACAGGTAGCAATTGCAGCGTGTTGATGTTTTGTTGTTCGTAAAAGGCCAGCATTTCAGGTGATGCAAGACCTAAATAGCGCCCCCTCAGCTTGTCCTCAACCTCTGGGTGGCGTTGGGTAATCCCTTTGACGTGCGTCTCAAACAACACCATCTCTTCTCTGGGTATACGCGGGTGATCCGTGTTTTGCCAGTCAAAATCATCTTCGATAACGACGCACTTCGGCATATCGAAACTTTTGGCTGGAGAGTAGGGAGGGTGATAGTGGAGGGCTTTATCTATTGATTTTGCGTACGGATCAGAAATTAACAGTGGCTCTTCCTTGTGGGAGACAAGGTAACCGTATTTTTGCCCCGGCTTAATATCTGGAATAAAAGTATGACGTATGCCAGCGTATTCATTCGGTAAACCGTGAAGCTCGTAGCTGCCATCGTCTGCAAACAATGCCAGTTGAATGTCTTTTACGCCTGGAGCATGAATAGAGAAGTTACAGCCTTCTTTATTCAATGTTGCGCCCAGGGGGTAGGGGCGAGAGAGAAGTCGTGTCATCGGAGATACTTTATTTAATATTTATTGCTACCTTTAGGAAACTATAAGTTAAAAACTTTGTCTTACTAAGGTCAACCACCCTAAATATAAAAATATTCGTGTAATTTAATTACTTTATGTGACGGCTTAGAGTCAAAAATATGAAATGGCTATCACTTTGTAGCGGCTCAAAACCGAACAAACTTACTAATTCCTCCCTAGATTGGTGATCTGACTCGAAAAAACACCATTCGGTAAATTTTCTACTCCCTTCTCATCCCCCTTAAATTAGTTTAGGGCGGAGGAAGTCATCCTTGTACGCCTCGGGTAATCTCACAACTGTTGAAACAAACGGGGATTCGTTCCCATCTTACCTCTCTTTCTTTAGGTGTGTTTTTACTGCCTATATTCACCTAAAAGAGTGAGCAGGGAAGACAGAATTATAAATACCCTTAATGGAGTTAAGAATGAAAAAAGTAAGTGCAATTGCTGCTGCTGTAGCTGCAACTTTAGCTGCTGGTTCTGCATTCGCAGTGGATTTCCACGGTTACATGCGTGCTGGCGTTGGCGTGAACGCTGACGGTGGTCAACAATTAACATTCGAAAAGAACAAGATCGGTCGTCTAGGTAATGAAAGCGATATCTACGGCGAGATTCAACTAGGTAAAGAAGTTTACAACAACAACGGCAAAACGTTCTACGTAGACTCTATGGTTGCAATGACTTCTAACGGTTCAAACGACTGGGAAAGCACTTCTGCTAACTGTGGTTTGGATAACGGCGAAGTGAAATGTGTAGACGATGCACAATTCGCACTACGTCAGTTCAACGTTCAAGCTAAAGGCCTACTAAACTTTGCTCCTGAAGCAACGCTTTGGGCAGGTAAACGCTACTACCAACGTCACGACATTCATATCTCTGACTTCTACTACTGGAACATCTCTGGCGCGGGCGCTGGTGTTGAAGGTATCGAAGCTGGTCCTGGTAAAGTTTCTTTCGCTTGGGTTCGTAACGACCGCGGCGATATCGCTGACCCAGGCAACGATGGTGGCGCAACAAACGTAAACACTCTAGACGTACGTTACGCAGGTCTTCCTCTATGGGACAACGGCTCTCTAGAAATGGGCTTGAACTACGCAATTCTTAACGAAACTGACGCTGCGCCAAACGGCACTAAAGATGCGAAAAACGGCGTAATGTTCACAGCAGAATTGACTCAAGGTCTAGACGCTGGTTTCAACAAAACAGTGCTTCAGTACGGTACTGAAGGTTACTCAAAAACAATGGCATTCTACGGCGACGGTAGCTGGTACGGCGCAGAAGCTGATAACGGTGCATCTGGTTACCGCCTAATCAACTGGGGTGTAATCGGCATGGGCGACAGCTGGGAAATGGGTCACCAGCTAGTGTACGGTGTTGGTGAAGACATGTGGGCTGGCCAAGACAAGTGGGAAACAATGTCTGTTGTTGTTCGTCCAATGTACAAATGGGATGACAACCACAAAACTATCTTCGAAGCTGGTTACGCTATCGACGATAACGACGGCGAAGAAAACAAATACGGTAAGCTAACTGTTGCTCAAGCATGGTCTGCTGGCTCTAGCTTCTGGGCTCGTCCTGAAATCCGTGTTTACGCTTCTTACCTAACGGCTGACAAAGAAGACAATTCAAACACATTTGACAACGGTCGTTCAGACGATACGTTCCAGTTCGGTGTACAAGCTGAAGCTTGGTGGTAATCATCTAACCACTAAGTCCTAAATTGTCCTAGAATGATACAGCCAGAACTTATCTGGCTGTATTTATTTAAAAAACAATAAAGAGTCGAGGTAGACAGTAATGAAAAAATGGCTTGCTCCCGTACTGCTGGGCATGTTGGCTACTGGTTGTGCGTCTGTAGAACAAGTAGAGATGAGTCCAAAAGGTCAGCAACAAGTGATCACGCAATCGGGTGATATTCAATGGGTACCGCTTAACGTGCCTGTGGTTACTGAATTCGCTTTGACTGATAAAAGCCAAATGTTGTTGGATGGTAACAGTGCTGGCGCTATTGCAGCGTTTGCTCTTCCAGGTAACCGTGGCAGTCTCGATATCAAATTAGAGACATTCGTAAGTAAAGAACTTCAATTTTATGCTCCTAATGTCGCAGTGATGAACTCGGCAGGAGAAACCATTTACCAAGCAGATTTTTCAAAGTTTAAGTACGAACCAGCAAAACTGTTGGACAATGATAAATTCGTACTTGATCTCAATGTGATTCCAGACATGACAGGTAACGATCTGCATGTGTTGGTTTACACGACTTCCGCCGATCTAAAAGGAAGTACACAAGTTTTACACCCTGCAAAAGCCTTCGCCATGGCGCGCCACACTCAGCCGCCAGATATTGCAGACCCTCTAGCGAAACATAGCCCACTTGGTCAGTTCCGCTTTTCGGTATCCGCGAATGATATTGTGAATACTAAGATTGTTGCGAAAAACGATAACATTCCCCAAGGTACGGACCTTACTAGCTACTACTACAGCTCAATTGAAGCAGCAGTCGCAGCGAATGATATTCCGAAAGCGCTCACTTTGCTTGATGAAGCAAAAGAACTGGGTATCGAAGGTGCGCAACAAGTGTTTGTGAAAGCCGTAAATAGAAAATAATCAGATAAAAAAGGTCAGCGAAATGCTGACCTTTTTCATAGAAAATAAACCAATAAAAATACCCCTACATAGAGTTACCTTATTCACATAATTATTTTTATTACTTTGTTTTTTATATAGGTTGGATCAATAATTAATGGCAGTTCCTAATTTATTTTGTGTACTTAGGAAATAAACAAACTTCTCGAAGTGATTTAAATTCACAATCTGACGATATTTATTTGGCGTTTGATATTTCCATTTTAATAACGATTAATATTTCTTTTAACCGTTGAGTTTATTTTGCTTTGGATATACTAAAAAGGAATTACGTGAAATGAACATGATGAAGACCTCTCTTGCTGCTGCCCTACTTGTTGCCTTAGTAGGTTGTCAATCGACGGCAGAACCAGAAGCGGCCGCAGAGCCTGTTGTTAATATGTCTCAAGACGAAGTGGTTGCTTTCATGAAAGCGTGTGACAACCCAGATAGCACAGCAAAAGGACCTATTTCTAAACCACTATTTGTGGTGGGTACTTTTGCGGATTCCGATTGGAAACACGTGCCTCAGCGTCAATACACCTACAAAGGGAATAATTTCTACCAAGCCGTGGTTCAAGAAAAAGTAGGCTCCTACAAAATGCAGTACGCGACCGAGTTGTGGTTCCCACAATTTACCGCAAAAGGTAATAGAATGAACGTTGGTGAATTAACACCATTAACATTTGGTGGTTATGGTACGGATACTTCGGTTGATATTAAAGAAGATGGTAAATATGTATGGAGTCTTCAGTTTGAAGGAAAAGGTAAACCTGTTAATGTCATGGTAAATAAGTGCCAATAATATTCCATTCAGTTATTTAAAATCTATTTTTATTTATTAACCCCTGCATGAAACACATGTCGGGGTTAATTTTATTACTCAAATTTCCGTAGTTTATTTGAGTAAGTTAGGGAGAATAAAATGCGTAATATCCTACGTAACCATCGCCTGTCTCGATCGTTGCTTGCGTTAAGTGTGATTGGTGCTTTATCTGCGTGTAATTCTTCTGGTGGTGGCGACACTAATAGCAGCACTCCGCTACCGGATACCAGTTATGCTTGCCAAGCCAATGTCATGGCGCAAAGTAACCAACTTCGTACTTATCAAATCATGGTAGAGAGTTTTGTGGATGGTGATGCGAGCATTGGTCACGGTACAGGTTATGGCACCAGCCATCATAACGGCGATTTGCAAGGAGTGATTGATTCACTCGATTACATCCAAGATTTAGGGATGAACGCGATTTGGTTGACGCCAGTTTTTGAATCGGAAGCGATAGCGGGCCAAGAACACTGGGCCGATCGTCTGGATGCCACGGGCTACTTTGCAACGGATTACTTCACCATTGATCCACGTTTTGGTGATTTAGAAACGGCGAGAACCTTGGTCGAGGAAGCACACAAACGCGGCTTATACGTGTTTTTTGATGGTGTATTTGGTCATCACAAAGATGGTTTGATCAAACCATCTCCTTCCGGTTTGTTGCCATCGGGATCGAGCAATCCCGTTGATTACCCAGCCAGTCTCGATTTCTACAAAGAAGTGGCAACCTATTGGATCAAAGAACTGAAGATTGACGGCTGGCGTTTAGATCAAGCCTATCAAGTTCCGACAGACGCTTGGACACAACTTCGTAAAGCCGTCGATGAAGCCTCACAAAGTGTGACGTACACCAATAGCAAAGGCGAACAAGTGAATCCGTTGGGCTATATGGTGGCAGAGATTTGGAAAGGGGAGTCTGAAATCGCGAATGAGGCGTATGGATCGAACAGCGATCCAGCATTGTGCTCTGCGTTTGACTTCCCTATGCGATATCGCATCGTTGAAACTTTGGCCGTGAATGAGAGCGGCGTGGGTGGTCGCGGTGCGGATTGGTTAGACAACGGCTACAGCACACACAACCAATATCCAACACATGCGCAGCCGAATTTGATGATCGGCAACCATGATTTAGTGCGCTTTGGTGACTTGTTACAGCGCGGAAACTTGGCGGATGTGAATGATGCAGAATATTGGTTACGCCATAAAGCCGCGTTTGCTTTCCAAGCGGCGTACACCGGGCCAATCACGTTGTACTACGGTGATGAAATCGGGGATCAAGTGGATGGTTTTGCCGCAAAAGAAGACAACAGCACCTGCGCCATTCAAGGTTTGTGCGATGATCACGTTGCGCGCAGTAGTGCGAAAATTGAAGGCGTGACGGCGACGCTTGATGCAAACCAAGCCGATCTCAAATCTTATGTGACATCGCTGATGACAATGCGCGATGCGCATCCTGCACTTTATCAAGGGTCACGCACGAATTTAGTTGCGAGTAACGGCAGTTATGTGGACTTGAAACAATCTGGTTCGGACAAAGTCTTGTTTGCGCTAAATACCTTAGAGAGCGCTAGAAGCGTCACTCTTACTCAGGAGAGTGTTGGTACTGGTGAGTTGGTGGATTTGCTCACGAATGAAAAAATTACTCCGAGTAATGGTCAATATCAGATTCTGATGTCGCCACTACAAGGACGATTCTTTGCGGTAAAACCTTAAGGAATTATCCAGAATTGATGCTCACCAGTTGAGCTGACCACAAGCTTTCTTATAAACAAGCCAAGTGTTGTTGCTGACCCCCATAGGCTCACACTTGGCTTTTTTCTGTCTGTTTTACTTTTCCCTTAATGGTTTTACGACGATGTAGCCAACAAGTTGCTTCGCTTTTTGTATTGGCATTTGTTTTCAGCAGATGGATATTTGTGAGATAAGCTGCACATTAAAAAGTAAATTAACACTTGTGCAACGTAAAAATGTGACTGAAGGATTACTTATGCCCCGCTAATATGTTTATCGTGTTTGGGATTTATATAACTAATGGAAAAGTATAATGAAATCCATAATGAACTCCCTCTGTCTCCTTGCTGCTGTTAGCTCTCCGTTTGCATATAGCCAAATTATCAACGGTGACTTTGAACAGTGGAATGGCAATGCACCTACGCAGTGGTCAGTGATTGACGCTGGCATCGCGGTGTCGCCAAGCAGCGAACAAATCAAATCGGGCGGCCTGGCTGCTCAAGTCGTCGTGAATACAGGTACCCAAAGCAACACTGACCTTTTGCAAACCATTAATGTGGAGCAAGGGAAAACCTATCCGTTTTCTGTCTCGGTTTATCACACCGAAGGAAATGTAAAAGCACGTCTGGTGGTTGATGGTTATCACAATTACTCGAACCCACAACAGATAAACCAGTGGCAAGAGCTCGCGCACAACTACACAGCGAGTTCGAACAAGACCATCAACGTCGGTTTGCGTTTTTACGATGAAGCCAGTTTTGATGGCTCAGAAGTTGTCTACGTCGATAATTTTCAACCGACTGAGACGAGTACACAACCTCCTGTAGAAAGTTGTAGTGATCACCAAGTGGTCTTGACTCTCACAACCGAAAACTATGGTTCAGAAACTAGCTGGACGTTAAAAAACAACCAAGCCGAAGTACTGTTTTTTGGTCAGGGATATGAGTCAGCAACCACCATTGAAAAGAGCATGTGCTTAGCTGACGGTAACTACCAATTCACGATTCAAGACGAGTATGGTGACGGCATTTGTTGTGGCAGTGGCGCGGGGTCGTACATTCTGACTGAGGGAGATAAGACTCTTGCTTCTGGCGCTGAATTCTCGAAAAGTGAAACCACCGATTTTAACTTAGGTGACACAACGACGACCCCACCAGTGGTTGATGGTTACTATCAAGCGGCATCTGGTAAGACGGGATACGCTCTAAAAACAGCGTTGTTTAACATTATCAATAATCACTCCAGCCGAGGCTATTCTGCGGTCTGGACCTTGGTAAAAGATGCCGATATTGATCGTTATTACGAAAATGATGGCTCTATTCTCGATATGTATTCTGAAAAGCCATCTGGTAGCGATACAGTAAGCTTTACCAAAGTCACAGACCAATGTGGCCAATACAAAACGGAAGGGGATTGCTACAATCGTGAGCACTCTTTTCCGAAAAGCTGGTTTGGCGGTAAGGTTGAGCCGATGAACTCAGACGGTCATCACTTGTTTGCGACTGATGGTTATGTAAACGCGAAGCGCAGTAATTGGCCATTTGGTGAAGTGGGCACCGCGACCTACGTGTCTAGTAATGGCTCTAAACTTGGCCAAGCAAGCACTAGTCTGGGCTACTCCGGTACGGTGTTTGAGCCGATTGATGAGTTTAAGGGCGACTTCGCCCGTGCTTATTTCTACATGGCGACCCGTTATGAAAATGTTGTAGGTAATTGGGAAGGTAACTCAAGCAATGCGGATGCTGTCCTTGATGGTTCAAGTTCGACGGTTTTTGAACCTTGGGTGTTAAACATGCTTAAGCGTTGGCACAAAAATGATCCTGTTAGTGAAAAAGAACGAAATCGCAATCAACAAGTGTTTGATTTTCAAGGCAACCGCAACCCATTCATTGATCACCCTGAGTTTGTTGAACAGATTTGGGGAAACTAACACCTTCTTGATTTTGGTATCCACCATTTAGTGACGCCAATAAAACAAAGGGGAAGCGTAACGCTTCCCCCTTATATTTACGGATGTAGTGAAAATTGGAGAACTTAGTTCTTCGTGACGGTTACGATTGGCGCTGACTTGTCAGCCGCGTTGAAGTGGAAGTTGTAATTTCCTGCTTCTGCAATCGCAATTTTCAGGTTTGCACTACCGCCACCGACTTCCATCGTTAGCGCTTTACCAAGCTCAACACTGCCTTCGCCACCGAAGTTGGTGTCTGCTGCCCAGTCTGCGCTCGCAACTTTCATCTCGTAGTTGCCCGCCGCTAGGTCAATGTCTAGCGAATAAACGTCATTTGCAACATAGCTGAACTTCGCTGTTGAGTCTTGTGCTGGAGCATC
This sequence comes from Vibrio sp. 1557, assembly GCF_033340175.1. Taxonomy (NCBI): domain Bacteria; kingdom Pseudomonadati; phylum Pseudomonadota; class Gammaproteobacteria; order Vibrionales; family Vibrionaceae; genus Vibrio; species Vibrio sp. 1557. The sequence continues at coordinate 234,218 of NZ_JAWOVZ010000003.1, forward strand.
CCATGTAGTGATAGTGCCACGTAAGTAAAGTGCTGTTTCACCGAATGTTGGTGCATCTGCTGACTTGGTCACTGACACGACCGGTTTTTCTACGCTTTCATCTTGAACATGCAGCGCGTTCAGAGTGAAGTTGTACTTACCTGTTTCAGCAACAGACAGCTTACAGTTACCTTCTGAACCTAATTCTAGTGAACCAGAAGCTATATTCGCAGCATCACAACCGATGTTTGGATTTGCCCAACCAGAGTCCGCGAATTTGAACTCGTGTTCACCAACTTCAAGAACGCCAGTTACAGAGTACATACCGTTGCCAATAAAGGTCATCGCCCAATCACTGCTATCAGACCACTCGTTCATCGTGCCTTTCACGTAAACAACAGTTTCGCCGTAAGGAGGAATACTCGATACGTCTTTGTTATCCGTGTTTACTGGTAGGCCAGCACCTTGCGCGCCGTTTTGTGGCTGCACGAATACCGCTGTTGTCAGTGCTGGTACTGTGAACGTTTCATTGGTGAAGCTTGCACCTTTGACGATGTCATCCGCAGAGTTTTGTTGAACTTCATGCAGTTCGAAACCAGTTGCGCCAGCAACTTTGAAAGATTTCTCAGTTGATGTTGAGTTCACAACGGCCACGACAGCATCGTAGTTCGAATCCAAATCGGCACCCGCTGATGTACCATCGTCGATAGACATCACAATCAAGCCTTCCACTTGGTCTTTCCCTACGTTGCGGAAGTCCACACGGTTCATCACTTCTTGCGCGGTATCTAGGCGGAACAGTTCGCTTGTGCTACGGATTTTTAGTAGCTCTAGGAATTGTTGCTTAGTCAGCTCGATGTCGGTTGAATCTGGTTTCGCCGTGCTGTCACCAACGATGGTTTTGATCAACTCCCAGTTTGCACCGTCTTTGTCTTCACGTGGTAGACCAACGTTCCAGTTATTGTCGCTTCCGTCGAAGAATACACGGTTGAACCAGTCACCAGAATCGTACGAGTCGCGCTGCATAGATTTAGAGCGCAATAGCTCAGAACCCATGTGGATGAATGGAATGCCTTGACCAAGCATCACCGTTGATAGGGACACAGACTGCATACGTGCACGCTCGGCAGATGAAGTGCCTGTCGCAATCTTGTAGGCGTTGTTATCCCACAATGTTTGGTTGTCGTGCTTAGACACGTAAGAGATGTTCTCTGATGGCACTTTTGTGTAGCCTGCAGGCGCACCATTGTAATCAACGTTCTTACCCAGCTTGGTTTCGCCTTTGTAATCAAGAAGGATGTAGTCAGCCAAGTTACCAGCCATACCTAGACGAACCAGATCTTGGTTGTGTAAACGACCATTCACCGACTCTGCGTCAGTTTTGGTTTCTTCGTTAGGGTAAGCGGCGTTACCAAAGCCTTGGTTAAAGCGAAGTGGGTGCTTACCTTCAGAATCTACACCGCCATCAAACGGGCTTCCGCCACGAACTGCGTCACGCAGACGATCAGAGAAAGTACCGATTTCTGTCCCCGCCATGTTGACTTGTGTCGCCTGATCGAAGCGAGCGTTTTGCGCGACTTCACCAAAGTCCCAACCTTCGCCGTAGAACAAGGTATTCGGGTCAATTTCACGGACTTTTTCAAGTGCGTAAACCATCACATCTTTCGGCTGGTGGCCCATAAGGTCAAAACGGAAACCATCGACTTTATAGTCATCCGCCCATACCATCAATGAGTCAACCATTAGTTTACCCATCATCAAGTTCTCGGTTGCGGTGTTATCACAACAGGTTGAGTTTTCGACGCCGCCAGTGTTGACGTTTAGGCGGTGGTAGTACCCAGGGACAATCTTATCCAGTACTGATTTTTCGTTCACACCAGATGCATTTGTGTGGTTGTACACGACGTCCATGACCAGTTTCAGATCCATTTTATGCGTCGCTTGAACCATTTCGCGGAACTCAAGAATACGCTTAGATCCGTTAGGATCGGTCGCATAACTGCCTTCTGGCACGGTGTAGTGGTAAGGGTCATAACCCCAGTTGAAGCTGTCTAGCATGCGAAGATCGTTCATCAACGCTTGTGCTTTGCCCGTTGTTGGGTCGTAGCTATTTAATACCTCTTCAATCACTTTGCCGTCATCTTCGGTCTCACAAATGGAGGCTTCTGGCTTGATGCCACAAAGTTTACCCACGGTGTCGGTGATATCGACTCGCTTGTCAGCGTCTTCATCCACGGTTGCAATATCAAATGCTGGCAGGATATGTAGCGTTGTTAGGCCAGCATCTTTCAGGGCTTTTAAGTGAGAAACAGACTCACGCTCAGGTTCTGTAAGCGCCAGATATTTGCCATCAAGACTTGGTGTGCCTTTACTGTCGTTAAAACTGAAATCACGAATGTGTGACTCGTAAAGGACGTGGTCTTCGTCTTTTTTAACCGTTGGGCGTGCGTAGTTTTTCCAATCTTGAGGCATTAAGCTTGGATCATCTAAATCAACCACTTGCGAGTATCGCGAGTTTTTAGACAAGCTCATTGAATATGGGTCTGTTACCAAACGCGTTTCAACGACCCCTGTTGTAGGGTGGTACACCTTAACTTGGTAGCGATAGTATTTGTTGACAACGTTGCTTTGTGCCTCAGAAACCCAGATACCTGTTGCTGGGTCTTCCGTCATGGCAACGGTCGCTTCTTCTGCTAAGTTTTCATCGTAGATTATCAGATCAACATCTTGGGCAGTTGGTGCCCATAGTTTGAAGGTTGCGGCACCGCCTTCCACAATCGCACCGAGTTCTTGACCGATCGCGTTACCTGCCTTGGAATCGGCAAACACCGCATCCAAAACACCCGGTTTTTGCACTTCAGTTGCAGAAATGACGTCACCATTTGCGTTGTAAGCCACCATAACGATTTGTGACTTCAGGATCGTACGCAAGGTCGCGTCATCGACATCGATACCCGCAGCTTGAAGGCTAGCAAGGTGACGGAAGCGTGATTTCAGACCATCAGACAACTCACCAGCTTTTGTCAGCTCAACCGCTGTACCGCCAGAGATTTGCTTATCTTCATCCATTTTGATGTCATTGCTAAGGCTGTAGAACAGCTTCATGGAATCCGCACTGGTCGCCGCTTCCCATGCAATGGTGTTGGCGTCTAACCAATGGGCTTTTTGACCATCAATATCAACAGGGCGCTCTTCTATTGGCTCGTAGTAAAGTTCACTGCTGCCGTGGAAGCCAAACAAACCTTTCGATTCGCCGATTTTCGTCAACTCTACTTTTGAGTTTGCGCTGCCGAACGCTTTCTCATCACCTTTGTGCAGAATGAAGTTCATGCATTCGTGTGGGTCAGAGGCGTCAGGGTTTATTTTCAGTACGTAGTAAGCACCGTAGGTGTCGTTGATGCCATCGAATGGGTGTGGCGCAGACCAATCCGTTCCTGTTCCCGGAATGCCCATTGCGTCTAAATCTGTGCTGGTACAGCCCTCACCGTTCCATAGGTGCAAGCCCCAACCTTCGTAGTCGCTTGCTGTTGAAGCTGATGCTACGTCACGTTTGTAATAAATGACGACTTCGTTCTCTCCCGCAGGGTACAAGCCTGAGCCAGGGTTCGTCGTATCTTCGTTCGTGCTATCACTACCACAACCGCTGATTACCGCGACGGAAATCAAAGGCAGTACGGTTTTGGCAATTGTTGATAATTTAAATGTCTTATTGTCCACGTTTACAAATCCATTGTTATTGAATTGATATTGAGCTGCGCGCTGCCTTCGCTGACTCAATCATCAAGAAGGTTTTGCACACGCTAGAAAGGCAGATGCCAAAAAAGGAAATGTTCAATTAGATGCTAATACACTGAATCATCAGCAAAATGTGAGAGCAGGCTGTTAAGTTTTTTACAGGTGCAAATTTTCTGTCACAGTCGATTTTGTTCACAAATTAAATAATAAAACAGGCGCATAGTGAGAGATTCTGCACATCATTAAAATGTGAATTTTTATGGGAGGAGTAAGGGGGGATGATAGGGGATGAGAATATCTCAGCCCCAAAACCGTGATTAAGTTCTATAAAAATGAGGGCCATATTTTTCTTTTAAAAATAAGTTGCAGTGATGTTGAGTAAAATACCGCCATTAAGTATTCGCAAGCTTCAGATTTTCGCTAAGTGGTCGTTATATAATGAAGGTAGTCGGCGTTACGTCGGCGCGTAATCATAAGATTTCCCTGAAAGGGAGTTGAATTGGGCCCTGAAACCAAAAGAGGCTATTTATGAGTAGTATGGGCATTGCCATTGCGGCAACTGGCCTTTCACTCGTCCTGATATTTGTGTGGATGATCTCGTTGTCGATGCGGAAACAGAGACTCGAGGCAGAGAGGAAAGCTCGCGAAGCCGCTTATCGAAAGGCGATGCATAAAGCGCGAGAGCAAGAGCGTAAAGAGCGAGAGTTCAAAGCAGAAACCGGGCATATCCCCACCATTTTATTTCTAGCGAAAGAAGCCGAAAAGGACAACATTCGTCAAGCGCTGTATTGGTATGATAAAGCCGCTAAACTGGACAATGTGACGGGGATGTATGGCATTGTTCGCTTAAGTGAACGCATGCGCGAAGATGTGATTTTAAAAGAGCAGGCAAACTTCTGGCGTACCGCAATTGCGGGAATGGAAGGGGATACCGAAGCGAAATTTTCGACGGGCAAGGCCTTGGTCTTTGGTCGAGGAACTGAAAAAAATATCCCAAAAGGTAACCAACTGATTGAAACTGCCGCCGAAGAAGGCTGCATTGATGCCATGATTTATATGGGGGAATGGCAGCTTTCACCAGACAATAGTGCAGGACGCAGTGCAGATGCGCTTTACTGGTTTATGAAAGCGGCGGAAAAAGACAGTGCGGATGGCAAGATCCAAGTCGGCTTATGTTACCTAAATGGCATTGGTACAGAAAAAAGCATGGTTAAAGGTTGCTACTGGCTAGAACGGGCCGCGGAAGGTGGCAGTGCTAAAGCGATGTATCATGCTGGCGAAGCGTGGAAGGATAAAGGTAAAACGGGTAATGCAATTGCTTACGTTTGGCTGTTTCTTGCTGCCAATATGGGCTACCAACCTGCGCGTACGTTACGTGATGAAGTGGCAACCAATATTGGTGTTGATGTTGTCGTTGGATTGCAGTCCATAGCGAAGCCGTTGCAAAGAAAACTGGCCTCAGGAATGGTGAGAAAGCACTCTATTATTCGAGCCCTTAACAAAGTGTACAAACGCGAAGCGTATTTTCCTGCGGAAGAGGAGCTCAATGCGGTGTTGAATGATGAGAATAAAGACGCCTCCGAAGCTTGGGAGGAGACATCAACACTAGATTTTCAGCCTAAGATGACAACGGTAACAGCAGAAGACCAGGCAAGCACATCGCCCAACGAAAAAAAACTCTCTAAAGATGCGCTCGATTTCACTCAAAACTTCCTTCAGCCATAACCTATCTTATCCAGAAGCCTCAAGATTGAGGCTTTTCTTTTGCTCTTTTGCCAGTATCTCTATCAGTCACGACAACAGAATGTAAACTTACTTAAGCAGTCATTTTACTGATGTGCATACTATTTATGCGATTTTTCAACATATTTTTAGTACTTAACTAAGATGGGATCTGTTTACCTTAAAAAAGAGGTTTTTCCCTCTTTATTTACTTCCGCTATTGGGCTTAGATCAAGCCTTTTTAATTGATAGTAATAATGATTGAAGTGCAATACTTGATGCCCCGATTTATAGGTGAATAGTACTCATTACTTTATCTAATAATGTAAATTAAAAAATGTATTATAAATCTTAAATTGTTCTTTTATATTTAGGTGTCGATTATTGATTTTATGATTAATTAGGCGCAAGATAACGTAAAAATAAAATAGCATAGTTAATATGCAGAATTACACTAGGAAGTAACTTTTTCATTACATGTTTCATAATAAATAGAGAAAATTTTTTATCTCTGTTTTTATTTATATTAGAGATTTGTGTATGTTGAGAATCATTAGTGCAGATAAATTTATCTCTTCAAGGTTTATATTAGAGTACAGTAAGGCTGAGTTCGCTTCTTTATTAGGTGTTTCCGTCGCTAAAATAAGTAATATTGAAAGTGGAAAATCTCCAATCGCCCCGGTGTATGATTACGCCATTAATTACTTGTTGAGTGAACATCCATTTAAAGATAGTGCTGTTGATGCTTTATGTTCTCATGAAACGTTAAACTTTGCTCGTCGTATTGACGTCAATACCAAAGTAAAACGCTTGTCCTGTAAGCGTTGCGATAGCCGTAGACTGCACGTTATGGCTGGCATGAGTGGCTTGTATTTTGTCGAGTGCATGGATTGTAAACACACTATGTACTCGTCAGGCATGTCTGTAAAACGTTATCAGCAATGGTCGAATGATGGAGTCAAACTAGATAGTCATTTATTTAATTGAATTGTGTTTCCTTTGCACCTAAAGTAAAAAGCCATCAATACATGTGTTGATGGCTTTTTTATTATGTGTTTAAATTTAGTTAAAATTAAAATATTTATCATTCCTAATAATATAGTCCTAATAATTATATAGTGATGGACATCTCAAAAAATTATTTTCTTGATATTTTATTTCTAATAATAATGGTTGTGGTCACACAATTTTTAATTATTTTTCCTTTTAATTCTGGTTTCAATATCATTGGACTATCAATTGTAAAGTGATGAAGGTCGCGAAATTTTAATTCGAGGAAATAAGTCTTTTAAATGTGAAAATTTAATCACGAAATTTGTTTTTTGAATTTTAAATATCGTTTTCGTTTGTAATATCTGTACTTGTCAATTTTAAAGAACAAAACAGAGATATTCCAAATGAAAAGTTTAATTATAGGTGTTAGTAATTACATGCCAGAAGACTTCAGTTTATTAGCTGAATCTTTAGATGAACAATTTAATCGTCATTTACAACCTTTAGAGCAAGTTGAATTAACCGACGTTGGTGCGGCTATTATTACTTCAGCAGACATTAAAGCAGGTCTGCATAAAATGATTTCCGAAACGGGTTACGGTATTCCAGTTTTCTTAGTAACGGATGAAAACCCAGTTTCGGCAGAAGATTACGTTTGGCTAACTGGCGTTATCGATTTAGAAAGACAATCTATTGAGTACTACTGTCGTCAAATCAACGAAGCAGTAACCAAGTACGAATGTCGTCTGCTTCCTCCTTTCTTCAAGCAATTAACGCACTATGTTGAGATGGGTAACTCAGCGTTTGACTGTCCGGGACACCAAGGTGGTCAGTTCTTCAAAAAACACCCAGCTGGTAAACAGTTCTACGATTTCTTCGGCGAAAACCTGTTCCGTAGTGACTTGTGTAATGCGGACGTGGATTTAGGTGACTTGCTGATCCACGAAGGTTCTGCACACCAAGCGCAAGCGCACGCTGCAAAAGTATTTAACGCGGACAAAACTTACTTCGTACTTAACGGCACTTCTGCTTCAAACAAAGTAGTCTGTAACGCGCTGGTAACTGAAGGTGATTTGGTACTGTTCGACCGTAACAACCACAAATCGAACCACCACGGTGCGTTAATCCAAGCGGGTGGTATGCCAGTTTACTTAGAAACGGCGCGTAACCCTTGGGGCTTTATCGGTGGTATGGATGAACACTGTTTCGATGAAGAATACATTCGTGCTCAAATCGCGAAAGTGGACCCAGAACGTGCACGCGATGAACGTCCTTTCCGTCTTGCTATTATCCAACTTGGTACTTATGACGGTACTATCTACAACGCTCGCTACGTAATGGATAAGATAGGTCACCTTTGTGACTACATCCTGTTTGACTCTGCATGGGTTGGTTATGAGCAGTTCATCCCTATGATGAAAGACTGTTCACCACTGCTGCTGGATTTGAAACCAGAAGACGCAGGTGTGATCGTGACTCAGTCTGTTCACAAACAACAAGCTGGCTTCTCTCAAACATCGCAAATCCACAAAAAAGACCGCCATATCAAAGGTCAAGCTCGTTACTGTAACCACAAACGCTTTAACAACGCGTTTATGATGCACGCATCGACTTCACCATTCTACGCACTGTTCTCTGCGCTTGATGTGAACGCGAAGATCCACGATGGCGAAGCAGGTCTGCGTTTATGGCGCGATGCGGTTAAGACTGGTATCGAAGCGCGTAAAGAAATCCTTAAGAGTTGTGAACTGATTCGTCCGTTCATTCCTGATGAAGTCGAAGGTCAACCTTGGGGCAGCTACGACACTGACGTGATAGCAACGAACAAGAAATTCTTCATGTTTGAGCCAAACGCAAGCTGGCACAAATTCGAGGGGTACGGTGAAGGTCAATACTTCGTTGACCCATGTAAATTGCTACTAACCACAGCAGGTATTGCAGAAGATGGCAGCTACGCAGATTTCGGTATTCCTGCAACGCTTTTAGCGAACTTCCTTCGTGAAAATGGCATCATCCCTGAAAAGTGCGACTTGAACTCTATCTTGTTCCTACTCACTCCTGCGGAAGATATGGGTAAGATCCGTCACCTTGTGGCTCAAATTAACCGATTCGAAAAATTCATCCGTGATGATGCCCCTTTAAGTATCGTACTTCCAAGCGTCTACGAAGCGAATAAAGAACGCTACCGTGGCTACACCATCCGTCAGCTATGTCAGGAAATGCATGACATGTACAAAGAGCTGAACGTGAAACAGTTACAAAAAGCGATGTTCCGCAGCGAGTACTTCCCACAAATGGTTCACAAACCTGACGTAGCAACACGCAAATACTTCCGTGGTGAATGCAATTACCTACCACTTAAAGAGGCCGTGGGCCGCGTAGCCGCTGAAGGTGCACTTCCTTACCCTCCAGGCATTATCTGTGTGATCACTGGTGAAGTCTGGACTCAACAGGTGGTGGATTACTTCCTATCTCTAGAAGAAGGCATTAACCGCTTCCCAGGCTTCGCGCCAGAAATTCAAGGTGTGTACCTTGAAGATGTTAACGGTCGCACTACCGCACATTGTTATGTCCTAAAAGATTAATCTACCCGTTCGCACCACGCTCCGGCGTCGGTGCGAACCGCTTATTCGTGGAGAATAATTTATGAGTACTGAAACTAAAAAAATGTCGGTGGTGCAGTTAACCATTCTGACGTTCATCAATATGGCTGGCTCCGGTATTATCATGCTGCCAAGTAAACTGGCGCAAGTGGGTACCATTTCAGTGTTGTCTTGGCTGATCACGGCAGCGGGCTCTTTGGCGTTGGCTTATGTGTTTGCAAAATGTGGTCGCTTTAGTAAACGAGACGGCGGTATGAACGGTTACGCGTCTTACGCATTCGGTAAATCGGGTGCGTTTATGGCGGGCTGGACTTACGGTTTGTCGCTCCTTATTGCGAACATTGCGATCGCGATTACTTGTGTGGGTTACGGCTCCGCATTCTTTGAAGTGACCCTATCTCCGGTCGAAACCTGTTTGTACACCATCGCCATTCTTTGGATTTGTACTTTCGCTAACTTCGGTGGCGCGAAAATCACAGGTCAAATTGGTACATTCACCGTGTGGGGCGTAATCCTACCAGTGTGTTCATTGGGTATTGTTGGTTGGTTCTGGTTTAACCCAACCATGTACATTGAAGCTTGGAACCCACACAGCTTGCCATTTGGTGAAGCGGTGAGTGCTTCTATTGCGATGACTCTATGGGCATTCCTTGGTCTTGAATCAGCTTGTGCGAACTCTGAAGCGGTAGAAAACCCAGAGAAGAACGTACCAATCGCAGTGCTAGGCGGTACGCTAATCGCGGCTGTGGTTTACATTGTATCGACAAACATCTGTTCTGGTATCGTTGCAAACTCTGAGCTTGCCGCTTCTACCGCACCATTCTCAACCGTATGGTCTGTGATGCTTGGCTCAGCAGCAGGTAAAGTGGTTGCGGGTATGGCGGTATTGGCTTGTGCGGGCTCTCTATTGGGTTGGCAATTCACTATCGCGTCAGTGTTCAAATCGTCTTCTGATGCGGGCTTCTTCCCTAAATTGTTCTCTCAAGTGGACAAACGCGGCACACCGATCAAAGGTATGATCGCGATTACTATCATCCAATCAGTATTGTCTCTAATGACGATTTCTCCAACGCTGAACGAGCAGTTCGAAGCACTGGTTAACCTAGCGGTAGTAACAAACGTTATTCCTTACATCTTATGTATGGGCGCAATCTTTATTATGCAGCAAGTGGCGCACGTGCCAGAGCGCGAGATGAAAACCACCAACGTTATCGCTCTGATTGGCTCTCTGTACAGCTTCTATGCGCTTTACGGCTCCGGCTACGAAGCGATGATGTGGGGGTCTATCGTAACCTTCCTAGGCTGGAGTGCTTACGGTCTGATTGCTGCGAAGCATGAGCCTTTAGCAAATTAAAAAATAATACAGAAAGAGCCTTCCCAAACGCGGTGTGGAAGGCTCTTTGTTTTTAGGCATTTACGCCAAACCCAAGTCAGCTCAACGTATTTGAGGCTAGACATCCAATGACGTGAAAACTCATTTTCGACATTTGGAGGACGAAAGATGATAAGTCAACCTGTTAAAATCGGTGACGACACCGCCGTAGTCATTCCAAGCGTAATCCTAGCTCAGCTCAGGATAAGGGAAGGAGATACCCTAGAAATCGCACTGAATAAAGACAAAATGGAAATTAAGAAGATGGTGTTGAAAACCAACGCTCCAACTTACTCTGAAGATATTGAGGAGAATTGAGTTAGAGAATCTTGGTTTGTCGGATACACTACTGGTTTCGCAAAACTGGCGCTTGCCGCTGTCTTTGAACTATCGATAACTACAATAAGAGGTAAGGTACTATGCAAGGTATCCTCTCTATACAATCTCATGTTTCTTTTGGTCATGCTGGTAACAGCAGTGCTGTTTTCCCAATGCAACGCATGGGTTTCGAAGTATGGCCGATTCATACCGTTCAATTTTCTAACCACACGCAGTATCAAGAAGGCTGGACTGGGCGAGCGTTTGCGGCTGAAGACATCAGCGAGTTAGTTCGTGGACTTGGTAACATCGGCGCGCTGGAAAAGTGCCAAGCGGTATTGACGGGCTACCAAGGTAGCGCAGAGCAGTGCCTTGCTGTTGAAGGTACCGTGACGAAAGTGAAGCAAGCGAACCCGAACGCACTTTACGTTTGCGACCCTGTGATGGGCGCGCCAGACAAAGGCTGCATTGTGGCTCCGGGCATTGCTGAAAATCTTCTAACGCGTTTGATGCCAATGGCGGACGTGATCGTTCCGAACCAATTCGAGCTAAGTCAATTTGCTGAGATGGAAATCCACTCACTAGACGATGCGATCACCGCATGCCAACGTGCGCTAGAGAAAGGTCCAAAAGTGGTGCTAGTTAAGCACCTTTACTGCCTAGAAAATGGCAGCTTTAACATGCTATTGGCTACGCAAGAAGGTATTTACCTTGCGAAGCGTCCTCAATTTGAGTTTGCTAAACAACCTGTTGGCGTGGGCGATCTTATTTCAGCTATTTTTACCGCGGGACTCTTAAAAGGCTGGTCTCCTAAACAAGCTTTCCAACATTGTCATGACGCGTGCTACGGGGTGTTAAGTGCAACGTATCATGCAGGCGAATGGGAGCTGCAAACTATCGCGGCGCAGCAAGAGTTTGTTGAACCAAGCAAACACTTCCCGATTGAAGAAGTGGCTCTGGTCACCGCATAATTGAGCGCAATTAAACAAAAAAGGGGAGCCATCATCGGCTCCCCTTTCTATTTGTTCTGTCAGTCTTACTGAGCTTTTTGCTGCTCTGATTTACAAACTGCTGCCGTAAAGACAACGTCTGTTGAGCTGTTTAGCGCAGTTTCTGCAGAGTCTTGAATCACACCGATAATGAAGCCAACCGCTACAACCTGCATTGCTACGTCGTTTGAGATACCAAACAGGCCACACGCAAGTGGGATAAGTAGTAGAGAGCCGCCTGCAACACCTGATGCGCCGCATGCAGAAACCGCAGCTACAATACTTAGAAGTAGCGCAGTCAGTAGATCAACTTCGATACCCATAGTGTGCACAGCTGCAAGCGTTAGCGTTGTGATAGTGATTGCAGCACCAGCCATGTTGATGGTCGCACCTAGAGGGATAGATACTGAGTATGTATCCTCGTCCAGTTTTAGCTTCTCACATAGTGCCATGTTTACTGGAATATTCGCCGCACTTGAACGAGTGAAGAACGCTGTTACACCACTTTCACGTAGACAACGGAATACAAGTGGGTAAGGGTTTTGTTTGGTTTTAACGAACACGATCGCCGGGTTTACAACGAGTGCGATGATCATCATTGCGCCAAGAAGAACCGCCAGAAGGTGTGCGTAGCTTGCTAGCGCGCTAAAGCCCGTTGTCGCAAACGTTGAAGCAACCAAGCCAAAGATACCAAATGGTGCAAGACGAATGATAAAGCGCACAATGTGAGACACGCTGTGGCTTAGATCTTCAAATACGGCCTTCGTTGTTGCCGATGCGTGGTGTAGTGCAAGACCCAGACCCACACCCCAAGCAAGAATGCCGATGTAGTTTGCTTCTACTAGTGCATTTACTGGGTTGTCGACCAGTTTAAACAACAATGTGCGTAGAATTTCAGCAATACCTTGAGGAGGCGTTGCACCTTCAGCGCCGGTGACAAGCGTTAAATTGGTCGGGAAAAGGAAGCTTAGAACCACTGCTGATAGCGCCGCGAAGAATGTACCCATCAGGTACAGTACAACGATTGGGCGCATGTAAGTGTGTTGGTTTTTCTTTTGGTTTGCAATTGAAGCGGCAACCAAAATAAACACAAGAATTGGCGCGATCGCTTTAAGCGCACCGACAAAAAGGCTACCAATTAATCCCGCGCTTTCGGCATGGCTTGGAGAAATTGTCGCGAGCAAAATACCAAAGACGATACCGACAAGGATCTGGACGACGAGGTTACCACGAGCATATCGGGCAACGAGGCTGTTGTGTTGCATACATCATTCCTGCAATTTTATGCCAGAGTGGCAGGGCAATAGTCCATCATTACACGGCGATAATGCCCTTGTATTGCAAGGGGTGAGCATTGCTTCTGGTCACTAAGACACATGATTATCAATTATCCTGTTTTTATAAATTCAGCCATTTTCTTGCTGAATATCACATATCTTAGCTTGGTAATATTTTGTGTCTAGTTTTAGTTTGTTTTTGGATTAAATGTTTGCTCAATGTTATTTAAATAAGATTTTTATGTTGAAAATTATCATTAGTTATGAGTAATGGTTTTTAATAAAGTTGTTAAAAAGGAGACTTTCGTCTCCTTTGATTTTATTGACAACTCAAACGCAACAAATTAATAACTTTGTTGGCGCCTGCGCTTATCACTCATGGCATTTCGAGTGAGTTTCCCGAACTGTCGACTTTGAGCTCGTTGCTCTGCCAAAGTCGCACCGTTAAAGGCTTGTTCTCGCAATAGTTTTTGATAGTTATTGAAACGACGAACTTCCAGTTTGCCATTTTCAATCGCAGTTTGAATTGCGCAACCCGGCTCAGTTTGATGCTGGCAATCACCAAAGCGACAACGCTGAGCGAGAGCCTCAATATCAGAAAATGCCTCACTGACCCCCGATTCACAATCTGCTAGTTGAAGCTCGCGCATTCCCGGAGTATCAATCAAGATGCCGCCATCAGGTAATAGATGGATAGAGCGCGATGTAGTTGTATGTCGCCCTTTGCTATCGTCTTCACGAATATGCCCAGTTGCCTGTTCTTGTTGCCCGAGTAATGCATTAACAAGAGTTGATTTGCCAACGCCTGAAGAACCGATAAAAGCGAGGGTTTGTCCTTCTTTGCACCAGGTCATGAGTTTAGAAGCACTCTCTATTTCTAAGCCGTTGACTGTCTCTATCGCTAATAGAGGGTCGAGCTTCTGTACTTGGCTTTTTAGTTCATCAGTATTGTCACACAAATCGGCTTTGGAAAGCACGATGACGGGTTCGACTTCGGCTTCATGAGCCAAGGCAAGATAACGTTCAATACGACTTAAATTGAAGTCGTCGTTAAGGGAACAGACGATAAACACTGTATCCACATTGGCTGCGATGAGTTGCTCTGCCACTTTGCTGCCAGCGGCTTTGCGGCTAAAGAGGCTCAAGCGATCCAGTAGGCGAACAAATTGCTGATCTTCATTTAAGATTACCCAGTCTCCGACGGTCATATTGGGTAAAGAATGGTGGGCATTAAGATGAACTTGCCCAGTTTCTGTTGCCAATAAATAACCACTTCGGTGATGCGCAATTACACGAGCAAAGATAGTGTTGTCGTAATCGTCTAATGTCAGTTGTTGCTGAAAAAATGGTTTCCAACCCAATTGTTTTAGAGGGTTTGAAGTTGAAACTAATGTGTCACAAAAAGTATGTGTTTGATTCATCATTGAATTATCCCAGACGCAACAAAGCGCCTTAATACAAATCGCATTAGGGTCTAATTCGGATAGAGTTGACCCCGGTGAAGACCGGGCAGAGAAGGGGAGTTGTGGCTATGCCACAGAGTTGGTGCTGTTAGGGTTACCCTTGCGATGCCCAGTTAGTGTTATTCAATACAATCATCTTGTGTCCTCTTCGTTGGTTAATAAATAAGTGAGTTAATTAAGCCAAAAGAGTATAGCCGCCGTTTTTTAAAGAGGGTAGCTATACTGCAAAAATATTAACTTTGTTTTGTGATGCGCTCTTCCATAATTTGCGAATACGTGTTGGCTTTTAAGCCGTATATGATTTGGACATGACGATCATCCAATATCACGACGCCATGCGCGCCATGATTTTTGAGTGCGTTCTTATCGATGACGGACGTCGCTCTGAGGGTAAGACGCAGCCGAGTCGCACATGCACCAGTTTCTAGCAGGTTCTCTATGCCCCCAATGGCGTCAATGATCGTATCGACGTCTTGTTCGACATTGGGGTTGGTATGAGTTAGGAAATTGAAAAATTGCTTCAGCGCTGACTTAACCGTCATTTGAAGAGCCTTCGGTCGTTAGTTTTGAAATGGCTTCAACAATCGGTGCCGGCGAGAGCGTATGCGGTACTTTAGTGATTAACGTGCCATCCGGCTTCAAGAAGTAAAAGTAAGAGCTATGATCCAGCGTGTACTTTAGTTCCGAGCCTTCCAATTCTGTCTTGCGGAAAATGACACCATAGTTGTGTGCCAAAGGTGTCGTTACATCAAGTGGTGCCGATAGGCCTTCAATCATTGGATGGAAGTAATGGGCATATTTTGCTGATGCATCGGCCTCATCACGCTCTGGGTCTAAAGAAATGAACATCGGGCGTAGTTGTGCTTTTTGCGCGTCGTCAATTTGATTCAGTGCTCCTGCCAGCATTGCAAGAGAAGTTGGGCAAACGTCTGGGCAGCGAGTAAAGCCAAAATAGACGACTCGGATGCGAGGGTCATTCACATCGAAGATATTGATGGCTTGGTTATTTTCCCCAAACAATACTGTTTGTTGAGAGGTGGAACTGTCCACTTGCTCTGGCTTCGTTTTCTGATTATCTAAATAGCTCTTTACGCCAAACCCGAGTGCGAAAGCAGCTACGAGAAATAGGGACCAATTGCGGCTCATAACGATTCCTTATCTTTGCATTTTTATAGCAGGGTAAACGGTATTCTCTCCATCACTGAGTTCACCAACCCAAGTCATTGCATCCTCCGTGCAAACTGGGAGAATGATGTCACCTTGATATTGGCCAGGAGCGATTTGCTTCAGCAAAAACTTAGGCTCACCCATCTCCATTTCTCTTCCTGAAAGACTTAGGATGAGTTGCTTAGCATCGCTTGTATGCCACTCAACATTTAGAGTGGTAGGAACCAAGGGTTGAGCAGTTTCTGAGTTTAGCGTCATCGTAACATTTTCTTGGACGCAAGAGGTTGTAGAGAGAAAGCAGTATTCATCTATTGACTTGCTTTGAGTGGAAGAAGAAAAGTTTTTTATTAGAGTCGGGGCATAAAATCCCGCAACTAATGCGGCTGAAACAGCGGCGATTTGTAACAGTTTCATTAAGGTTCAGCATTTATCACTTAACATTACGAGCATCGTAGCACAGATGCGCCGCTCGCCAACTCGTGACCTCGGTAAATTGTGCGTTATACCTCGGTGACCAGCTTCTTAGTAACGCGACGGACTTTATTGCATCAAATACAGCAGAGTTTTCAATTGAGATGTTTTGCCCTTAGCCAATAGATAAAAACGGAGCCAATTGGCTCCGTTTTTATTTGGTTCAGTATGTGTTTGATACCAAAGTTATTTATCTGAATCTGCGAATTTCTCTAGACCCAAAACCAGAGCAATGGCTGCAAGCATCATCACGACAGCAAGTACTAACTGAGAAGGTTGTGATGTCACGTGTTCAAATTCAAATGGTGATAGGTTGTGCTGTAGCAATGGCACTTGTTCGCCCTTCGAATTGGTGCGCCAAGTGATGGTTTCTTTCCATGGCCAAATCTTTGGCAACGTACCAATCATTAATCCAGTCAAAAACATCAGGGTGAAATCACGGAACTTGCGTAGTAACCACGACAATAAGTGAGAGAAGGACAGTAAACCGAGCGCGCAGCCAGACAAAAATAGCGCTAATGTATCGACTTGAAAACCTTTCACTGCGGCTAATACAGGAGCATACATGCCAATCAGCAGCAAAATAAAACTGCCAGAGATACCCGGCAAGATCATTGCACAAATCGCGATAGCTCCAGCGAATAAGGTGTTAATGGCCGTTGGTTCCATGTGTAAAGGTTTGAGCACAGTAATACTATAAGCAAACCCGACACCAACGAGCAGAATGACAAAGCGGACAAGATCGCGTTGCTCAACCTGACGAATAATGTGATACACAGAGACCAAAATTAGACCAAAGAAAAATGACCAAAGTGGGATCGGGTGTGTGTCAAGAAGCCAAGTAATCAACTTTGCTAGCGTTGCAATACTGGTGAAAATGCCGGCAAACAGAGCGATAAGGAAGAATCCGTTGATGTGATTAAACACGGCTTTAACCCCTTCTTTTCGCCAGATAGAGAAAAGTGAGGGGTTAATGCGTCGAATGCTTTCAAGCAGCGTATCGTAAATACCAGTGATAAACGCGATGGTGCCGCCAGATACACCAGGTACAACATCTGCTGCACCCATGGCGATTCCCTTGAAGAAAGTAATTAAGTAGTTCATTGCTCTAATGCTAAGTCGTTTCGATGGCAGAGAGTATACAAACATTGCGATGAAAAAAGTATGAAATAGTGCTGTAACTACTTGGTTTTATATCCAATCTATTGCCTATCTTTATTACCCGCCAAGAGACAATGTCGCCGTAACGAGCTTTTAATGCTTGGTTTACATTTTTGAGATGATTAACTCTACTATCAATTATCAGTCTTGGTTGCATTATGCAATTGCAATTTGCATTACAAAGTTGCATTTTGATAATTTGCGCGTGAATAAATCCAGCTTATATGAGATCTTGTGCCCAAAAATAAGTCTTTGCATTTTGGCATGATTAATGCATAATACTGCTCGACCCTTCTTAAGCCGAGGGTCACCTAGCCAACTGACGTTGTTAGTGAATACAATTTGTTCACACTAAATATAAGCCAATCGCGATTATTGCGGTTGGCTATTTTTTTATATGAACAACGTTACTTACGTGCTTTGCAAATTGCACTTCTCTTACTGTCAGTCATAAAAAAGGGCTGACGTGTTACGCCAACCCTTGTGTTTTACTTTACGTTTTAACCCGTTTATCTAGCAGTTCAGTATCCCATTAACTGTAGCAAATTTTCAGCTGTCACAATGGCTTCTTTACGATTAGCAATATTAAGCTTTTGGTACAGGTTGCGAATGTGGGTTTTAATTGTCGTACCTGCCACATCCAGCTCTTGTGCGATTTGCTCGTTACTAAAGCCTGAATAAATCAGTCCCAGAACCTGCCATTCGCGTTGTGTTAATGGGCTGGTACGTACTAGCTCTGGCACATTAGGGTGATTCACCAACTTTTCAATAAAGTCTTCATCAAAGTGAATCGACCGGCTACGTTGATTCGATGAAATGTCCTTCATTAACTGTTGAGCACGGTGACGCTCAAGATCGCCCAGTTCATGGCGGAGGCTCAACTTCTCCAGCAGACCGCCAATGGTTGCACCATCAATCAGGAAGTTTCCGACCATGCCAGTTTGGTTCGTCATTACTAATGCTTCTTTTAACAGAGCCTTGGCTTGCTCCTCATCTTTTTGGCGAGCAGAAAGGACCGCTTCAACCACTAAGTTGCGATTAGTATCTGTGATTAGGTTAGTGCGACGAGCTTCACCTTGGAGAAAATCTAACGCAGCACGAGCGTCGGTATATTGGCCTAAATTAATGTGGGCGCGAGCAATGTTACGCCATTGCAATTGAGAAAAGTGGTTGCATGCCGATTCAGGACGAACCGCAGTGTTGAGCCATTCTTGCATTGCATCGGTATTCCCGCGCGCTTGCCAAAATAGAATCAACGATAGTGAAGCGTTTGCAGTCCAATCTACGTGATAAGTCGACTGTTTCATCAAGTGCTGTATATGCTCAATGAATTTACCTGCTTTGTCTAATTCACCGCGTCCAATCGCAATACGCGCCAACATCGAATAGCTATGTAAGTGCTTGCTTGGTGAATGGTTTTCGAGAATTTGCAGACCTTTGTACGCGCATTCTTCCGCTTCATCAAGTCGGTTCCAGCACCAAAGTACTTGCGCGCGAATACGCAGCAAAAATTCATGAAGAGGAACATGCTGAAGCTGCTGATCTTCAATCAGACGAAATGCGGAATCTTGTAGTTCAAAGGCAGCTTGCACGTAACCTTGTGCAATTAAAATCTCGCTTTGCTGCAATATTGCCCATAACGCTTGGTGATATACCTGATACTGACGAGCTAGCTTTTCAGTTTGTTGCATCATCGGCAAAGCACGGTCTAGTTTACCTAGCACGTGGTTAACTTCACCAACAACCGAAGTCGCCACAATTCGGCTACGGTAAATTGTGTTATCAAGTTGGCTAAGCGCTAGCTCCGCTAATTCGAGAGCTTTTTCTGGTTGGTTACTGTTGATAGCCACTTGAGCAAGCAACGCGTTTGCTTGACCTTGATAATGAATATCTAACGCAATGTTACGCTTTTTGTGTTCCTCTTCCGCTTCTTCAAGCAGGTGGCCCACTTGGTTATAACGATGCTGACTTTGAGCCAACCATGCTCGGAGCATCGTAAGTTTTGGGTGGCTGAACAACAGATCATCGTCCAACTTGTTAATTGAGCTTTCCAGTGTGCTGAGTTCGCCTTGGTTAAACATCTTCCAGCCGAATTCGTTTAGGATCTCTACCACTAAGTCCTTATCATTCGATTTTTGTGCATGATGAATCGCTTGGTGTGGTGCTTTTTGTTGTAACCAAGCGATAGCAGCATTGCGGTGGAGATCTTTTTCTTGCTGAGGAATACGAGCTTGGCGCTCATGCGATAAAAACTCGCCAAATAAGTTATGGAACCGGAACCAGTTCTGTTCCCCTTCGAGCGGATAAATGAATAAGCCGTAACGGTTAAGCGATTCAATCATTCCCAGTGCATCTTCGCGTTGGGTAAGGGCAAACACTAGCTCATCATTGAAGTGGTCAAGCACGGATACTTGCATTAAAAAGTGACGAGTTTCGTGATCGAGTAAGTCAAACACTTCTTCGACCAAGTAATCCCACAAATGCGCGTGATTGAACTGCGATACCGACTCTACAGTTTGCGCCAATGTGCGGTTTTGATGTTGGGCTTGTAATGCGATCAACTGCATCGCCGATGGCCAACCTTCAACATAGGTTCTTAGGCTGTTCGCCATGTCTTCATCAATACCATCGGCGATACGCTGGTTAAAGAAGCGAGTGGTTTCTTCGGTATCAAACGCCAACATCTCGTTGCCAATTTCGATCATTAAATCACGAACACGTAAGTTTGCAGTGCCTAGAGGCGGCGCTGCACGACTGGTTACCACAACGGTGAGGTTGTCTGGCATGTGCTTTAAAAAGAAACGCATGGATTCATGGATTTCATCATTCGTGATTAAATGGTAGTCATCAAGCACCACGTAGCACTCTTGATGAAAGTCAGCCATTTCTGCGAATACTTCGCTAAATAGGGAGCGTAAAGACGAGATCTGACGTTTTTCCGCCAGTTTTTGTGCGTTAGCGCAACTGAAGTTGGTGGCTTTGTTTAATGCTTGAAGCAGATAGTTTACAAAGCGAAAGCCGTCGTTATCGCTGTCATCAATGCTGTACCAACCGACGTTTGGCTTATCGGATAGCCACTGCGCTGCCATTGTTGTTTTTCCGTAACCTGCTGGGGATCGGAATAAAACCAATTTGTAGTAAGGCGCTTGCTGTAGTAAGTCCAACACTCGTGGGCGCACGATGGCATTGTGCAGGCGTCCTGGTCGAGTAAGCTTAGATGGAATCCACATTAGTAGTTATGTCCTTATTTATGTATACCCAAATGACAGCAACGTGATCATTCTAGTAAAGCCCCCTTGAAAGCCGTCTTACTGAATGATGCCATCAGCATCAAAAACACTGTTTGAATACCGGATAATGTCGCTACTATTGGGGCTTGCGTCCGTCTGAAAAACCATTCCATACGGTCACTTAAATATAAAAGCTAGCGAAAACTAGAAATAACTCACATCGCCTAATTCTAGTTTGTATAAAAAGCGTACAATCCTGTGAGCTGAGAGGGATGTTACGACATCAGAAATGTTCGTTACTTTGATCCACTTCCTAATTCTCAAGGGTTGATGGATTTACCATCAACTACGCCCTTTATTTGTGATTGTCGTCACTTAAATATCGTTTGTTTCGTTAGCGTTAAGATCGCGTTGCACATAGATTACGAAAAGTTCTTCTACGCTGACCGAGTTAATGTGACCGATATTACAATTTTCACATCATCAGATGAGTGGACTATAAAAAGCGTCATGAACGGGTTTTAACCTTTCTCACATTCCATTGTGATCAAAATCACTAAGAACTGGTGCAAAGTTCACTTTGTTGAGATTTGGATCACTAACCTAGCAATGGTACCCCCTCTACGCCCTCAGCCCTCCTCCTTCAAAGGATGAGAATTAGGAGGATGTTTATTCACAGAGGTAAATGCACGATGTATGGCAGATGAATTACCAAAAGACGTGAGAATTTCGTAATGAAACCTACTCAACAAAAACAATTTGACAAGAAGTCGTTCCAAGAAAGCGTAAAGAAACACCTATCTGTAACTTACGCTCATACGATTGAAAACGCAGACAGCCGAGCATGGTACCTAGCAATGGGGCATGCTCTGGCTGAATTTACTACTCTAGATTTGCTTGCGACAGAAGAAGATCCGCGCATTAAAAGTGCGAAGAGCGTTAACTACCTTTCGCTAGAATTCCTTATCGGTCGTTTGACTGGTAACAACCTAATCAGCATGGGTCTGTACGAACAAGTAACAGAAGCAATGGCTGAACTAGGTTACAACCTAACTGATCTGCTAGAAGAAGAGCGCGACCCATCATTGGGTAACGGTGGCCTTGGTCGTCTGGCTGCGTGTTTCATGGATTCATGTGCGGCACAAGAATTCCCAACTGTCGGCTATGGTTTACATTACGAATACGGTCTATTTAAACAGTCATTCAAAGATGGTCGCCAGCAAGAAGCACCTGACGCATGGCGCGGTGTAGAGGGCTACCCCTGGGAAATTGCGCGTCCAGAACTTGCGCAAGAGATCGGTTTCTACGGTCACGTTGAAGTGATTAACGAGAACGGTAAAGAAGTTCGCAAATGGGTACCAGGCATGACAGTAAGAGCAATGCCTTGGGATCTGCCAATTGTGGGTTACGAATCAGACACGGTTTACCCGCTACGTCTTTGGGAATGTCAGGCGATTGCACCATTCTCACTAGCAAGCTTTAACAATGGTGATTACTTCGAAGCTCAGCACGCACTGATCGACGCAGGTAACATCACTAAAGTGCTTTACCCGAATGACAACCACGAGAAAGGTAAAACACTGCGTCTAATGCAGCAGTACTTCCACTCAGCAGCGTCTGTACGTGACATCCTACGTCGCCACGAAGCTGCGGGCTACTCGCTAGCGGATCTACCTAAGCAAGAGACTATCCAGCTTAACGATACACACCCAACGATTGCGATTCCTGAACTAATGCGCATCCTGATGGATGAAAAAGGTTTAGCTTGGGAAGCGGCTTGGGAAATCAGCTCTAAGACATTTGCGTACACCAACCACACGCTACTTCCAGAAGCACTAGAGACATGGCCAGAGTCGCTAATCCAGCACCTGCTACCACGTCACATGGAGATCATTTACGAGATCAACCACCGCTTCCTACAAGACGTACGTGCAATGTGGCCGGGTGATGTCGCGAAGCAACAGAAGCTTTCTATCATCGAAGAAGGTTTCCACCGCATGGTTCGCATGGCAAACCTATGTGTAATCGGCTCTTACGCAGTAAACGGTGTAGCAGCACTTCACTCTGAATTGGTTAAGAAAGACCTATTCCCAGAGTTCCACGAAATGTACCCGACACGTCTACACAACGTAACGAACGGTATTACGCCACGTCGCTGGTTGAAGTTCTGTAACCCAGGTCTGTCTCAGCTTATCACTGAGAAAGTCGGCCCAGAATGGCCAGCGAAACTAGAGCAACTTGAAGGTATTGCGAAGTACGCTACTGACGCGACATTCCAAAAAGAATTCATGGCAGTGAAGAAAGAGAACAAAGAACGCCTAGCAACTTGGGTGAAAGAGAACATGGGTATCGAGCTCGATACTAATGCAATCTTCGATGTTCAAATCAAGCGTCTGCACGAGTACAAACGTCAGCATCTAGACTTGCTACACGTACTGTCTCTGTACCACCGTATTCTTAATGAACCAGGTTTTGAGTGTACGCCACGCGTTGTGTTCTTCGCAGCAAAAGCAGCACCGGGTTACCACCTAGCGAAAGAAATCATCTTCGCAATCAATAAGATTGCAGACAAGGTGAACAACGATCCTCGCATCGGTAACAAGCTGAAAGTGGTATTCATCCCTGACTACCGCGTGAGCATGGCTGAAATCATTATCCCTGCGGCTGACGTTTCTCAACAAATCTCGCTAGCGGGTAAAGAAGCATCAGGTACAGGTAACATGAAGATGGCGCTAAACGGTGCGCTAACTATCGGTACAATGGATGGTGCAAACGTTGAGATTCGTGAGGAAGTAGGCGATGAGAACATCTATATCTTCGGTCTAGATGTTGAAGGTGTGAAAGCGCTGAAAGCTCAAGGTTATAACCCATTTGATTACTACAATGCGGATCACTTACTCAAAGCGTCCATGGACCTACTACTGGGTGAAGAATTCACTCCAGGTCAACCGGGCCTACTACGTGCAACGTACGATAGCCTGCTGGATGGCGGTGACCCATACCTATGTCTTGCGGACTTCGCATCGTATGTGAAAGCGCACGAAGACATGAGCGAACAATATAAAGATCAAGCTGGCTGGGCGAAGAAGGCCATTCTTAATACCGCCCTTGTTGGCAAGTTCACGTCAGACCGCTCAATCCGAGACTACGTGAACAATATCTGGAAACTTGAAGCGGTGAAACGCTAATAGAACCTAGTTAAGACCAAGGTAGCCAAGCGCTACCTTTGGTCATTTTCCAAAAGAAGTTATTGATAACAATAAAACCCTACATGGAAGGTGTTGGTATTACCTTCGGAGAAAGCGATGAAAGAACAAACAGCATTAAAGAAAGTCGCGGAAATGGCGAGATTGGCTGATAGCTATGTCAGTGCTTGGGGAGATGAGGCTAAAGTGTCTGAGGAGACGCTACGCCGCTTGCTCGCTTCGCTTGGCTACGATACTAGCAGTGATGAAAAACTACTGGCTTCTGCTGAAAAGAAACATAAAAAAGACGTACTAGCCCCTGTTCTTGTTTTACGCGACGGCGAACCAGTCGAAGTGGAACTAAACCTAGGTACGAGTGCTCGTGAGAGTGAATTCAGCTGGCGTTTAGAAACAGAACAAGGAGAGGTACTTGAAGGCTATCTTCAGTCCCAAATTGTTCGTGATGAGCGTGCTGAGGGTGGCCCTCTAGTGTTTGCATTGCCAAAGAACTTGGCTTGGGGTTATCACAAACTGATCATCAGTCGTAAGCGTCGTAAAACACCTTACGAGATGTCATTGATCATTACGCCGAAAGCGTGTTTCAAACAAGACGATCTAAACCAACACAAAAAGCTATGGGGTCCTAGTATCCAGCTTTACACACTGCGTACTCAGCATAACTGGGGCATCGGTGATTTTGGCGACCTAAAACAACTGGTGAGTGATATTGCCTCTCGTGGCGGTGACTTCATTGGCTTGAACCCTATTCACTCGCTGTTCCCTGCGAATCCAGAAGGGGCAAGCCCATACAGCCCGTCTTCTCGTCGTTGGTTGAACATCATGTACATCGACGTAAGCTCTGTACCTGAATTCGCGCTAAGTGCAGAAGCACAACAGCGTGTTGGTAGCGCAGAGTTCCAACAACGTTTACAAAAAGCGCGAGACTCTCATTGGGTGAATTACACCGAAGTTTCGCAACTAAAAATGAGCGTTCTTCCGCTGCTATTCAGTGAGTTTAAAGCTCGCCATTTAGACAAGAACACCGATCGCGCTCGTGCCTTCTTGGACTTTGTTGAAAAAGGCGGCGACAGCTTGCTACATCAAGCTGCATTCGATGCACTTCATGCTGATTTACATGCAGAAGATGCAAACATGTGGGGTTGGCCTGTATTCCCTGAGAAATACCGCACATTCGACGCAGCTGGTACTCAGAAGTACATTAAGGACAACCAAGATCGTGTTCACTTGTACATGTACCTGCAATGGATCGCAGACGATCAAATCAAAGAAGCGCAAGCGCTAGCCGAAGAAAAAGGCATGGCTGTGGGTTTATACCGTGACCTTGCGGTTGGTGTTGCTGATTCTGGTAGTGAAACATGGGCTGATGAAGGCGCGCTAGTATTGGATGCAAGCATCGGTGCACCACCAGATGTACTTGGTCCACTAGGCCAAAACTGGGGTCTGCCTCCGCTTAACCCTCAGGTTTTAGAAGCGACTGGCTACGACGCTTACATCAAATTGCTACGTGCTAACATGAAGCATTGTGGTGCATTGCGTATCGACCACGTACTTGGCCTGCTTCGCCTTTGGTGGATTCCAAAAGGCGAGAAAGCGACAGAAGGCGCATACCTGTACTACCCAGTTGAAGACATGCTAGCAATCCTAGCGTTGGAATCTCACCGTCATCAGTGTTCTGTAATCGGTGAAGACTTGGGTACTGTACCTGATGAAATCGTTGATATCCTTCGTGATGCGGGTGTGCATTCGTACAAAGTCTTCTTCTTCGAAACATCAAAAGACGACGGCGGTTTTATTTCTCCGAAGCACTACGCTGAGCAGTCTATGGCTGCGCTGTGTACGCACGATATGCCAACACTACGCGGTTTCTGGCACTGTGATGACTTGAAGATGGGGCGTGAGATTGGTCTGTACCCTGATGAGCAGCAGTTGGAAGGCCTATTCGCTGACCGCTTGAAGTGCAAACAAGGCATTCTAGACAGTGTTCGCTGGCATGGCTATCTGCCAGAAGGCATTGGTCATGATGCTCAGTACGTGCCAATGGATTCATACCTAAGCGAAGCGCTGCAACTGCACGTAGCCGCGGGTGACTCTGCACTGCTTAGCGTTCAGCTTGAAGACTGGCTAGAAATGGATCAACCTGTCAATATTCCTGGTACGGTGGATGAGTATCCAAACTGGCGTCGTAAATTGTCGATGAACCTAGATGAAATCTTCAGCCGTGAAGATGTGAATCGTATTTCTAAACGCCTTACTGAAGTTCGCGCACAGGCGAGTAAGTAAGATGCCTAGAGTGACGTAGATGGACGAGCTGATTACCAATTTTGTTAGCTCAGAGGTACGAAAGTTCCGTCTAGGTCACTCATTCCTAAAACACAATCCGTTAGGATGAAGTACCGTTATTATGCCCGCGACAATAGCGGGCATTTTTGTATTTTGACGCCGTTTACGCAACGAACGTGAGAAGCGGAGTCTTTTTGTGAGTTCACAACGTTGGCTGTGGAGAAACCGATGTTTGATTCAGATCTCTGGTCTTGAAAAGGATGTTGGCTCTAGGGAGAAAGATTTGAAAACCACCAAAACCAAGAAAATAAAGAAACAACACGAACGCGCATACGAACTGCTTGCTGAGGCGGCTTACTCAGATCCATTTGCGGCGCTGGGTCCATTCATTGACGACGAAGCTTCGCTGAGAGTTTGGATGCCGGGCGCAAACAAGGTTGAACTGCTTGTTAATGGTGAACCTCGCGTGGCGCTTGAGCGTGATGGCGACAGCGGTTTCATCTTAAAAGAACAACGCGATTTACACCTGACCCACTACCGTTTAGCGGTCGATTGGAATGGTGTTGAACAAATTATTGATGACCCGTACCAGTACCACAATATCTACCAAGAGTACGAGCATCTGCATACGCCAAAAGACATGTATCACTACATGGGCGCGCACTTTGTCACGCTAGAGCGTGGCGGTGAAAACATCTCTGGTGTGCGTTTCCTTGTTTATGCACCACATGCATCTGCTGTTAGCCTTGTGGGTTGCTTCAACCAATGGGATGGCCGTCGTCATCCAATGCAACGCTTAGACTACGGTATCTGGGGCCTATTCATTCCTGGTTTGGAAGAGGGGGTACAATACAAATTTGAGCTCAAAGGGCCAAATGGGGAAGGGTTGCCACACAAACAAGACCCTTGGGGTTTCTGCTCTGAGCAATACCCATCGTTCGCATCCATTACCTACGATCACAAGCGTTACCAATGGCAAGATGCGAAATGGCAAAACCGTGCAGTGACACAAAAGTGTGATGAAGCGTTATCGTTTTACGAGCTACATGCTGGATCATGGAAGCGCGACGAGAACGGTGATTTCCTGAACTACCGCGAACTCGCGGAGCAGTTGGTGCCATACCTTGTGGATATGGGCTACACCCACGTTGAGCTGATGCCTGTGTCTGAGCATCCATTCTATGGTTCATGGGGCTATCAACCTGTTGGCTTGTTTGCACCAACTAGCCGTTTTGGCTCACCTGATGATTTCAAATTCTTCGTGGATGCGTGTCACCAAGCTGGTATCGGTGTAGTGCTGGATTGGGTTCCTGCGCATTTCCCATCGGATGATCATGGTTTAGCTAACTTTGATGGTACGCCTCTGTTCCATGATCCAGATCCTCGTCGCGGTTGGCACCAAGATTGGAACTCCTACATTTACGATTTAGGCCGTGAACATGTACGTCGCTTCCTTGTCTCGAATGCGCTGTACTGGTTTGAACAATTCCATATTGATGGCATTCGTGTCGATGCTGTTGCGTCGATGCTCTATCTCGATTATTCACGTAGCCACGATCAGTGGGTCCCGAACGTTGATGGTGGCAACGAAAACTACGACGCAATCGCAACCTTAAAATGGATGAACGAAGAAGTGTACAAGCACTTCCCGAATGCGATGACGATTGCGGAAGAGTCAACGGCGTTTCCGGGTGTGTCTGCGCCAACCTTTATGGGTGGTTTAGGCTTTGGCTTCAAGTGGAATATGGGGTGGATGCACGACAGTCTTTCATACATCAAAGAAGATCCTGTTCACCGCAAATACCACCACAATACCATCACATTTCCGCTGGTTTATGCGCACAGCGAGAACTACGTCTTGTCTCTCTCTCACGACGAGGTGGTGTACGGCAAAGGCTCTATTCACAACAAGATGCCGGGCGATGAATGGCAGCAAACCGCAAACCTAAGAGCATACTACGGTTATATGTATGGTCAACCGGGCAAAAAGCTGAACTTCATGGGCGCGGAAATCGGTCAAACGGCTGAGTGGAACCACGATGATCAGTTGCAATGGTTCTTGCTAGAATACGAGCGTCATCAAGGCGTTCAAAAGCTGATGCGAGATTTGAACCACTTGTACCGAAATGAAGCGGCGATGCACGATCAAGATTGTGTTCCTGCTGGTTTTGAGTGGCGTCTACAAGACGAAGCGGATGCGAGCATCCTAGCGCACGAGCGTATTAGTAAAGAAGGTGAGCGTATTCTGATCATCACCAACTTTACGCCCGTACCACACGAGCGCTTTCGTTTAGGCGTTCCAAATGCAGGTCAATACGAACTGCTACTGAATACAGACGACAGCAAATACGGCGGCAGCGATTTTAAAGTGCTGACCAGTGTGAAAACGGAAAAAGTTGAAAGTGAATCACTGCCTCAATCACTTGAGCTTCGTTTGCCTCCACTTTCAACCGTGTTCTACAAGCTGCACAAATAATTTAGTCTAATCAAATTCTAAGCCCGTTTTACATTGTAAATCGGGCTTTTTTTGACCAAGTTTTCACTAACGATAAACAGACTGCATACTCTATACTTGCATCATATTGTTTTGTTAAATCAGGCTAGGTCGGACTTTGAGAAAGATTAAATCCCTTCTGTTCAATATCTTATTGGTGCTTTTGCTTTTACCAGTGATGCTCGTTGGCATAGTGAAATACATCGATCCACCAATTTGGGGATGGAAGATCAGCCGCATGATTTCTCCTCCTGAAGGATTTCCTGAAGAGAGTCAAAATGAATGGGTGCCTTTGAGTGATATTTCTAAACACATTCAACTGGCCGTGATTGCGACAGAAGATCAAAAGTTCCCGACCCAT
Source organism: Vibrio sp. 1557 (assembly GCF_033340175.1). Classification (NCBI taxonomy): domain Bacteria; kingdom Pseudomonadati; phylum Pseudomonadota; class Gammaproteobacteria; order Vibrionales; family Vibrionaceae; genus Vibrio; species Vibrio sp. 1557. The sequence continues at coordinate 263,039 of NZ_JAWOVZ010000003.1, forward strand.
TACGGAGTGGATTTTGATTCCTTGTTTAAAGTGATCTCAGAGTCTGGCGAGAACGGTCCCTCTCGCGGTGCGAGCACGATTACTCAGCAAACTGCAAAGAACGTGTTTCTGTTTCCTTCACACTCTTATGTGCGCAAAGCGTATGAGCTTTATTTTGCTCTGCTGATGGAAGCAATGTGGAGTAAAAAACGCATTCTTGAAGTGTATTTGAATGTGGTGGAGTTTGGTCCAGGTATTTATGGCGCGGAAGCCGCTGCGCAAAACTACTTTGGTATTCCTGCTAAACAACTTTCAACACGCCAAGCAGCAAGGCTTGCGGTGGTGCTGCCAAATCCGTATCGCATCAAAGTTTACCCTCAGACTTCTTACACCATCAGCCGCGTCAATTGGGCGATGAGACAAATGCGTAACCTTGGTAGCATTCAGCTTTAAACTCCTTTTTACCCTGCTCATAAGTAGAACTACGCCCCCATAAAAGCAAAATGTGAAGCGTCACAAGCTTTAGGGCGTAGCCTTTCAGAATGATGTGCTCAGTTTTTCATCCATTTACTATTAGTGTGAATAAAACTACAACACGAATACTGCGCCTATGCGCAACCAATGGACTGAACGATGAAACTGAATCTGATTACGACTACCTTATTGCTTGCATCGGCAAGTGCCATCGCCGAGCCAAACATCACCATTGCTACCACGACCAACAGCCGTGACTTTCCGTTAAGTGCAGAGCAGCCTTTGGTTGTGCCCTTAACCAAAGACGGATACACGCTCAAAATCACGGGTATTGAAGGCGACTGTGTCGCGCCTGATGGTCAGAAGGTCAAATTCAACAAACCTATCGCGCTGAACTGTGGAAAGCCAACAGAACTGCCTTTAAAAATCCGTTTTACTGGCGATTACTCTTTTGCTTTTGATGCGGAAGCCAAAACTCTACGCTTCAAGCGAGAGCCTAAGAAAGCTGCCAAGACAGAATTTAAACGCCCAATCCCACAAGTGCAATGTGAGGTTTACCAAGGCGGCGAAGTCACCATCGCGCTGGGTGACAGTTTCCCCGATGGCACCAAGTTGCGTGATGCCTATTCTGGTCAGATGGTCGAAGTAAAAGATCAGCAAGTATCGCTGACACCAAGCAAAGATTCAGGCGGTTTGGTGCTACTAGAGCCAGTGAAGAAAACCAAAGAAGCAGTGCCGTTTGATTACCGCAATGCCAACATTTACTTCGTGATGGTCGACCGTTTCAATAATGCTGATACGAGCAATGACAACAGCTATGGTCGCAAGAAAGACGGTAAAGAAGAGATTGGTACCTTTCACGGTGGTGACCTAAAAGGTGTGATCGAAAAGCTAGATTACATAAAGAGCCTAGGTACCGATGCGATTTGGTTGTCGCCAATCGTTGAGCAAGTACACGGCTTTGTGGGTGGCGGCGATAGCGGCTCATTCCCATTCTACGCTTACCACGGTTACTGGACGCGTGACTTTACCAAGATTGATGAGAACTTCGGTAACGAAGCTGATCTTAAAAAGCTGGTGGAAGAGGCACATAAACGTGGCCTTAAAGTCTTGATGGACGCAGTAATCAACCACACTGGTTACTCAACGTTAGCCGATTTGCAATTTGACGGTATTGAGGTGTTAAAACCAAACGCTGACCTACCTAAGAAATGGGGGGATTGGAAACCAAAAGCGGGCGAAAACTGGCATAGCTACCACCAGAATATTGATTACCAGAGTCCAAACTGGGCGAAATGGTGGGGCGGTGACTGGGTAAGAACAGGTCTACCGGGATACCCAGTTCCGGGCAGCAGTGATATCACCATGTCATTGGCGGGTTTGCCAGACTTTATCACTGAATCAGACAAAGCCGTGAAGCCAGCTCAATGGCTATTGGATAACCCTGGCACTCGCGTTGAGGAGCGTGATAATTACACCGTCTCGGACTACCTAATTGAGTGGCAAACTGATTGGGTGAAACGCTTTGGTATTGATGGTTACCGTGTCGACACGGTGAAGCACGTTGAAGGCGATGTGTGGAAACGCTTGAAAGAAGAGGCATCAAGCAGCCTTGAGCAGTGGCGTAAAGAGAACGGTAAGTCAGGTCAGCCATTCTGGATGATGGGTGAAGTATGGGGACATACCGCATATCGCAGCCCTTACTTCGACGACGGCTTTGATGCGTTGATTAACTTCGATATGCAGAAGAAGTTAGACAAAGGCGCGGCGTGTTTCAGCCAAATGGCAGACACTTACCAAAGCTATGCGGACACTATCGCCAATGAGAAAGACTTTAACCCTGTGAGCTACATGTCTTCTCACGATACCGAGCTGTTCTTCTCTCGCTTCAAAGATTACGGTATGCAGCGTAACGCCGCGAATGCACTGCTTTTGAGTCCTGGTGCTGTTCAGGTTTATTATGGTGATGAAGTTGGTCGTAACATTGGTCCTTACGCGGACGATTTCCACCAAGGCACTCGTTCTGACATGGTATGGAAGCTATCTGATGAGAAGCAAGCGCTGCTCAAACACTGGCAAACTCTTGGTCAGTTCCGTAAAGCGCACCCAGCGATTGGTGCGGGTCAGCATCAAGTAATTGAACAAGAAGGCGCGTACGTGTTCTCTCGCTCGCTTGGCAATGACAAAGTCGTTGTGGCGTTTGTGGGTCGCGACAAGTAGTTAGAACTTCGTTTTAAGCCTAGATAGAAAAAGCCCTTCCTTGAGTTATCAGGGAAGGGCTTTGTTGTATTAGTTCGCCAGTTCTTGGTCGATGACTTTTTCTAGCTCGTCAAACGGCACATAGCCAGGAATGACTTGATCATTAATGATCAACGCGGGCGTGCCGCGTAAACCAAGTTGCGTGAAATACTGATAGTTTTTATCAAGCAACGCCTTGGTCTCTTTGTCGTCGACAAGCTGTGCTTCTGTCCCCGTTTTTTTCGCTATTTGATTTAAGGAACGTGCGTCATGTGCGCCCGGTTTTTTCACCAATAACTCATGCACTTGTTCGTACTTATCTCGCTGGTTTTGCCAAACATTTAATGCGTAACTTGCCGAGTTGTAGCCGTTTTTCTCGTATTGTTCTTTAAAAGAGACATTGAGGTTAAGCACTTTTACCTGCGGATATTCCTTACCAACTTTGACCAGCTCTCCTTCTAAACGTTTACAAAAAGGGCAGCTATAGTCTGTTACGTTAATAATGGTTAACTCAGGGTTTTCAGCACCAAAAGAGGAATGTTTGCCATCACTTAGATATTGACGAACCTCCTTCAAGGTGTCGCCAAATGACTGTTGATACGCAATGTACTCTTGAAGGTTTTGGTGCAATGAATCAAGAATTTGAGGGTTTTCTTTTAGTATCTGAGTAACTTCCTCTAGCTTTTGTTCTGCGGTCTTTTCTGATGCGAAAGATACGGCAGGTACGATAGCCATCGTTAACGCCAAAAGTGTACGAGTGAATGTCATAATATTTCCTAAAACTTTTAAATTTCGTTGTTTGTTATGTGAAGTGAATAAAATATGTACAAAAGTCAGGCCGAAAGGTCTCTCGCCTTGCTGGCTTTATTCTCTAAACACGCAAAGTTTTAGGTGAACCCGATACTTTTCCGGTATCGGTTCTGTGTATTCCAGATAGCGAATTGCTGTGGTTGTCATCGGCAGCGCCACAATCAAAGCAAACAGAAAAAATGGAATAAGAATATGATCAAACTGATGTTGGTAAGCTTGAACCAGCTTTTCTGAAAGGTCGCAAGATGGTGATAAATTCACGCTTTCATCTTGCTGACTCTGTATTTGGTGAGCCTTCGGGCAGCTTTTCGAGAAACCAGAATTTTGGCTTAAGCATATCATCACCACCCAAAGCACGAGGGCGAGTGTCCATTTGGCTATTTTATATTGTGAGCGTAACAATGGGTCGTATAGTCCTGTTAATTCTGGTTTATGCCGTTTACATATGACCGGGCCATCCTAACCTAAATTTCGTGGCTGAATGTTACTTTCGAGTTAATCGATATTGCCTCAATGCCAAAGTATGAAGTACGTCATGAATGTTGTAGAAAGCAATATTCGTCAGAATCATTTGTTGAGTTGATGAAGAAGTCGTGAGCTATCGACATAGATTAATATACCTAATTGTTAGCACAAATTTTTATTATCTTTCAATTGTGATTGGAATCATAAAACAAAACTTCATAACTGAGTCGCGATAATGTTCGGCAGGCGGATTGATTTTGATCATCTCTCTAGCACATTATTCAGGTGAACATATGTGTTAAGTTCCACATGTGTAGGTAATGTTATGAAAATTCCTGTTCAAACTGAGCGTAAAGTTACACTGGGGTGCTAAGTTGCTCTGGCGTTTGCGGTCGTGTTCTTTTCTGGCCTGATGCAATCTAGCGAATGGTACGGTGTATTCGATTTTACAACGCTCAATGGCTCTTTCGGCAAGGTGGCGTATGGTGTCACCGAAACGGCTGACGGTGTGCAAGTTGCAACAACGTCGCTTCGCGGTACTGGTGGTAGCGGTGCTCGCGACGGTTTCATTTTCGCACTTACTTTGATTCCAACTGTTATGTTCGCCTTAGGTATGATCAACGTACTTGAGCACTACGGTGCACTTGAAGCAGCTCGTAAGCTTCTTACTCCTCTTCTACGTCCTCTAATGGGCATCCCTGGTAACTCTGGTCTGGCTTTAATTGCTTCTCTACAAAGTACCGACGCGGGCGCGGCGATGACGCGTCAGCTAAAAGATGAAGGTCACCTAACTAAGCGTGAAACGGACGTATTTACCATGTTCCAGTTTACTGCAGGTGCGACCATCGTGAACTTCTTCTCATCAGGTGCTGTGCTGTTCACATTGACGATGGCTGACGGCTCTCTAGCGGTCACGTCTTCTATTGGTTTAGCGGTTGTGGTGATGTTCGCATTCAAGATCATCGGTGCAAACCTGTTCCGTATTTACCTGAACATGACGGAAGGTAAAGAAGACAAACAAGACCAAAACAAATCAGAGAACCTAAAAGAGGAGACGGCATAATGGGTGACGTTAAAGCGAAAAAACCAATGGTGACGGATATCTTCGTCGAAGGTGCTAAGAAAGGTTGGGTAATTGCGACTACCTCTACGGTTCCTAACGTATTGATGGCGTTCGTTATCATCAAAGCGCTGCAAATCACTGGCGCGCTGGATCTGATGGGCACGGTGTTTTCTCCAATCATGGCGGTGTTTGGCCTTCCTGGTGAAGCGGCTGCTGTTCTTATCGGCGCTTGGATGTCGATGGGCGGCGCAGTGGGTGTGGTTATCACGCTGTTTGACCAAGGCATCCTAAACGGTACGCACATTGCGATTCTTGCACCTGCTATCTACCTAATGGGCTCTCAAGTTCAGTACATGGGTCGTATCATGGGCCCAATTGGTACTGAAGGTCGTTACATCCCAGTTATGATTGCGATCTCAGTATTGAACGCGTTTGGCGCAATGCTGGTGATGAATCTGTTTGTCTAGGAGTGAATCATGCAATTCTCTCTAAATGAATATCTAGAAGAGCTACGTCCGCTAATCAATGTGGATTGTGGTACTTACACTACTGATGGTATCGAGTTTATCGCTTCTCAATTTGAAGAGAAGTACCAAGCGATGTCAGGTTGGAGCGTAAAACGCATCGACTGTGGCAGAGCGGGCATCGGTCTTGAAGTTCGAAATAAGCCGGAAGCTGAGCAAATCGACGTGATGCTGATTGGTCATATGGATACCGTGTTCCCTGTGGGTACTGCTGAGCTTCGTCCAATGTCTCAAGATGTAGAGAAAGCCTACGGTCCGGGCGTCTCGGACATGAAATCTGGCTTGCTCAACATCGTATACGCGATGCGCAATCTAGACCAAGCGGTGTTGGATAAGCTGTCTATCGCTATCTGCATGAACCCAGATGAAGAGACGGGCTCTCTGGACTCTGTGGATTGGATTCAATCAGTAGCGAAAAACGCTAAGAATGTACTGGTTGCAGAAGCGGCACGTGCAGACGGTGGTTTAGTGAAAGCGCGTAAAGGCATGGCTCGCTACAAAATGACCTTTAATGGCGTTGCTGCTCACGCAGGGAACGAGCCAGAAAATGGCCGCAGCGCAATCACTGAGATGGCGAATTGGATTCTAGCAGTCAATGCAATGACCAACTTTGAATCTGGTACCACGCTGAATGTCGGTATTGTTTCTGGTGGCAACGGAGCGAACATCGTCCCTGAGCACGCTGAAGCGATCGTGGATGTGCGTTTCTGGAGCAACGAAGAATACGATGATGTCGATAGCAAGCTAAACGGCATGCTGGAAACACCATTCGTTGATGGCGTGAGCATTGAGTTGGTTCGTGAAGCGTATAAGCCTTCTATGGTGCCAAGCCCACAAACAGAAAGCTTAATGACATTAGTTGAAGAAGCGGCAAGTGAACTGGCGATCGACATCAACTGGAAAGAAGTCGGTGGCGGCTCTGATGCAAACAATACGGCGATTCTTGGCGTTCCAACTTTGGATGGTCTAGGACCTATCGGTGCGGGCTTCCACAGCGATCAAGAGTACTTGTTGCTTGAGTCTATCGAACCGCGAATCAAAATGCTGATGCGTGTACTGGAGAAGATAGCTCAGTAGTGCACTCGACAACTTAGTTCCCAACATCACGATCCCCAGACTTCGGTTTGGGGATTTTCTATCTGTGTTTTTGTTTCACTTTACTATCATTTCTTGTTATTAATCTTGCGTTCAGGTTCGATTTATTAATATGTTGGCCACAGTCATAAATTTCGGAGGCAACGATGACCACAACAATGTCTGTAAAATCGGCGCCGAAAGACGCCAAAGATCAAACGATGCAAGCGCCAGATGAGAAAACATTCTGGCGAAAAATGAAAGGGTCGGTTAAGAAAGCGGGTGAAGAAATTGCCGTAATGGGCATAAAATCATGGCTCGCGATGGCAGATTCCAACACCTCTGTTCGCCACAAGGCTATTTTAGGTGGCGCGCTGGCTTACTTCGTCCTACCAACAGATATGGTGCCAGACGTACTAGCTGGCGTCGGTTTTACCGATGATATGGCGGCACTGACTCTGGCGGCGAACTCGGTCGGCAATGCCATCACCGACGAGCATGAAGAACAAGCGAGAGAAAAGCTGAATTCGATGGTGGATTAGAAAGAGCATTTCTAGACGCGGAGAAAACAAAAGCCCCGATGTTTCCATCGGGGTTTTCTTTTAGACAGGACTATATAATTTCAGGATGGTAATCGTAGAACGATTTAGGCGTCAGCGCGTTTCAGGTGCACTTCTTCTTCGGCTACGCCTGCCATTGGGTCGTTGAAGCGAGCTTCATCCAATGCACCTTCTGATTTCGCAACGATGACGGTTACAGCACTGTCACCAGTGATATTTACCGCGGTACGAATCATATCAAGAAGACGGTCAACACCCATGATGAGCGCGATACCTTCAAGCGGCAGACCAACTTGGTTCAATACCATAGCAAGCATGACAAGACCCACACCAGGAACACCTGCGGTACCGATAGACGCCAGAGTTGCCGTCATGATAACCATTAGGTAATCGCCCATAGTTAAATCAATATTGAAAGCTTGAGCAATAAACGCAGTTGCTACGCCCTGCATGATCGCCGTACCGTCCATGTTCACGGTTGCACCAAGTGGTACTGTGAACGATGATACACGGTTCTCAACACCCATGCGGTGCTTTGCTGTTTCCATTGTCACTGGAATCGTCGCGTTCGATGATGCTGTAGAAAAAGCAAACATGATCGCGTCTTCCATCTTACGTAGGAACGTAATTGGGTTTAGACCTGTGAAACCTTTTAACATTAAGCTGTAAGTAACTAGACCGTGTAGGACAAGCGTACCAGCCAGTACTAAGAAGTACTCTGCCAAATTGACGATCGCGCCCAGACCAAGACCAGTAAATAGCTTCGCCATTAAGAAGAACACACCATAAGGTGCCAAGTTCATCAAAATCGCGACCAGTTTCATGATCACTTCATTCAGATCAGAGAAGAATGCTGCGATGCGTTCGCCTGGTTTACCCGCTGCACTGATCGCGATACCGAATAGCACGGCGAACACGATAACTTGCAGAGTTTTACCTTCTGCCATTGCGCTGATTGGGTTGGTCGGGAACATATCGATGATCACCTGACCTAAAGATGGCGCTTCGGCTGATTTGAATGAACTTGCTGCCGTTAGATCTGCCCCTGCCCCTGGCTGGAATAGAGTACCCATAGTTAGAGCAAGCGTAATCGCGATAGCCGTTGTCGTAACGTAGAAAGCGAGGGTTTTACCGCCCATGCGACCCAGTGTAGAGAGGTCTTTGAGAGAGCTAGTACCACAAACTAACGAAACAAATACTAGCGGTACAACAAGCATTTTTAAGCTGGCAACGAAGATCTGTCCACCAACTTCGAATAATCCATTAACAATGTATGCGTCGACAAATCCGTTGTCGGCAAAAAGTGTGCGAATTGCAAATCCTGTCAAGATACCCGCAACCATACCTAAAATTACGCGGCTGGTAAGCGACATCGGTTTCTTGGTATTCATGAGAACACTCCTTATAGTTATGCACCTTGAGTTCACTTCAAAGCGGCGAGCAGATTAGCAGCGGAGTGAGAAAATACGAAAGAATAATCCTCTAAATGGTTAATAGATGTGAACTTTATCACTAATAAAAATGGGATTTTAACCAAATATTAACGAATTGGCCGGATGAAAAGTTTGTATTTTAACACTTTTATCGAATATACAACCGATAACAAAGAGGATTTACAATAAATTTTAATAAGAGATAGAGTGCATACTCTCTTTGAGTGGATGCATTTCTGCATAACTATTTAAGTTATATTCAGGCTAGCGGTCGCTTCTTTAGGGATAATTTAGTATTGAGTGTTCATCAGAGCCAACGAACCCGTTATGCTTTCATATTTGTCAACTCAATGATGGTTGGCAAGTGTAGTTAGTTGGAGGTGATCCCAGCTCCAATAACTTTGACTGGTATTTTTAATCCCTCCAACCCAATAGCATTGTTTCGCTCGTATTAAGCCTTCCAAACACTGCTTGCCAGCCTCAGTGATACGGACGCTTTGTTCCCACCAGTGCCTTTCACGTGACTCAATCGTGATCAAAGGTGTTTGACACTGTGCTAGAGGGAGGAGTAACGCGTAAAACATCACGTCTCCTAGGTAAGGAAGAGGTTCTAGTTGTTGATATTGCTCAAACCAATCTTTGATGGGAATTGAACGATTTTGCGAGTTCAAAACCTTTAGTGCGAGGTGTTGTGTCAAGCTCAATCCAGTTTGTGAATTAGGTAACTCTTGCAAATGGCGTTTAAGCACGTTGAGTATATTGGGCAAGCAATCCAGGTTATGCAGCTGAATCAAATTAACTATGGAAATAGGTGTCGGTGATGTAATAGCGTGCCAACACCGTTTAGCCTGACTGAATAATTTTGCTGTCACAGGTTTACGGTATCGCCAACAAGAACGAATAGCTTCTTCAGGCAACTGCCCAAAGCCGATGAATCGTTCAGTGCCCGGGAACTGGTTCAACTCAATGACCTCTATCACTTTATTCTCTACATTCTCTAACTGTGTTAGAGCACGAATTAGCATCAATTGATCATAACTGTCATGTTCGACCCAAAAGACGATTCGTTCAAATACATCACTTTGCAACAGATCGAGGTTTGATTGTTCCAATGTGACTATATCTTGAACCGAGTCTTCACGCTTCATCACAGGCAGCAGAGTCTCTACGACATATTGGGCACGAATGGCAAGGAAGTTCTGTGGTGTTGCAGGTATGGGGCCAATACAAAGCGGATCGATCAGGGCTAAAAATGCCCCTTCAAATCCGCTGGCTTTAAGTTGTTGTTGAATGTCGTGGCCACAACGAACGTGTAGCGTTTTTACTTTTGCATCTAGGGGCGGTTTTTGTTCTTTGATGGCTAGTTTGTGCGCTTCTAGCTCTTCGACATGAACTTTTAGTTTACTCCAACTGGATAAGCCCAGTTCTCTTGCGAGTGCATGTTGAACGTCAGCCAATTGAATTGTATTGGGAGCCAAAGATTCTGGTTTGGAGTGAAATCGCTTAACTAACTCCAACGTGGCGTCATCGTATAGGCGGATAGCTTTGAGCCTTTTTTTAGCAATGGATTTTTGCTGATTGATATTGATCGAGAAGCTATTTGTAGAGTTCATATTTCACCTTTCTTATTTCTTCCACACTCGCCTAAATAGAAGCTAAAAAGAAGGTAAAAACAGATTGTGCCTGCTAAACCAAGCAGGTGAGGATATTGCCGTGAACCGAGTTCTTTCCGCGAGTGTTGGGTGCTTTAGGCATGAGCAGAGTGATAGTAGGTGGTCGCTATCCTTCGTGCAACCTTTTGTGAGAGTGTAGCGTCACAAAATGGCCGTTTCTCTATGTTTAGGGAGAATCAATAGGCGATAACACTAGCGATTCAACTCAATACCACTGTTGCTAGACTCGAGTTTCTACACTTTTGAGTAAAATACGATAAAGCGCTTGAGTCGCAGGACCACTTTTGGCTCCTTTGGGCAAAGTGAGGTGCAGCGCAACTTGATATTGATGGGAGTGTTCGAGCTCCAATACTTTAATTTTATCGCTCTTTCGGGCTGAGACTAAGTGCGCTGGTAGCCGACAAAACCCAACGCCTTGCTCTACGGCGTGAAAAGCGTGGTCGAAGTTATCGACGGTAATACGCTGACGTGCGCGTAACCAACCCACATCTCTTTTCGTTTTGTCTGAATCACCTAAGTCACGGATGACAATTTGGCTGGTGGTTGCAAAATCGTCGATGGAAACATGCGGCTTTTTAGCGAGTGGATGGTGTGCTGCGATTACAGGCAGCATGGTTGTTACGCCAAATGCTTCGGCAGGGTAGTTGGTTATCGGTAAGTTGATGATTGCGATGTCAGCGAGCTCATTTACGACCATTTCGGTTGTTTTGCTCAGTGACGTTTCAACCACTTGAACGGAGGTCGTGTTGTTGTCCTCCAAAAATTGACTGAGTGGTGCATAAAGCCAACAAGGGTCACAAAGATGATCTACTGCGACCGTGATTTGAGATTCCACCCCACTTTTTAACTGCTCGCTGATGACTTCTAGTTCCCGCGCTTGTTCAAGCATGGATTGTGCACGACGCAGTATGGTTTTGCCGTGCTCTGTCAAACCCGCTTTGCGCCCTCGTACTTCGATGAGTTGAATACCAAGTTGGTCTTCTAACTTCCTCACCGAGTAGATCAATGTAGTATGGCTCTTGTTGAGCAGTAAAGCTGCGGATTGAATGCTGCCTTCTTGATTAATCGCTTGTAGCGTTTGCCATTGTTCTAAGGTCGTTTTTAGTCTCATGAGTCAATTTTTTAGACAGTTAATGGCGAAATTATGAACTTTTCTGTCAGTTTTATAAAGGTAATAATCTTGTCATCGAAAACGAGTCAATAAGAAGAGGAGACTCAAGATGGCGAAATTATTGCAAGTTGATTTTGAATTTCATGGTCCGTTTGGTGACGAGATGTCGAATGCTCTGGTCGACTTAGCTAAGTCGATTAACCAAGAGCCGGGCATGATTTGGAAAATCTGGACGGAAAGCGAAAAAGACAAACTCGGTGGTGGTATCTATCTTTTTGAAGATGAAGCCACGGCGCAAGCTTATCTCGAAATGCATGCCGCACGCTTACGAAAAATGGGCGTAGTCGAAGTACGAGGTCAAATTTTCGATATCAATGTGCCGTTAACGACGCTCAATCAAGGGCCTATTAGAGGATAAGGAGATGATGACCAACCGCACTTTTCTAACCGTTCATGGTGTCGTATATACGGTATTCGCTTTTGCGTTGTTTTTTGTACCAACCATAATGTGGCCGATGTATGGAGTACAAATTAACGACCAGTACGCGCTGTTTTTATCGCAGCATACTTCGATCTTTTTAGGTGGAATCGCAGCGGTGAGTTTGATGTTACGTAATGTGGAATCAGGGCATACTGCGAAACAGCTGTTTAAAGCATTATTGATTACTAATGGCTTAGGGGCAGTGATTACTACCTATGCCGGCATTATCGGAGTATTTGTCGGTTTTGGTTGGAGTGACCCAATATTCTTTGTCTTGCTTAGTTTGATTACGTACAAGCAACTAAGAGTGCAATAGAAAAAGCCCTGCTGTTTCTAGCAGGGCTTTGTCATATTTGGTTTAATTAGCGATCTAAATTCAAGTTATGATTCGCTTTTGTACGCGTAGTTATAGTAGCCGTATCCATAGCCGTATGAGTTAGATGCTTTTTTCTCAACTGCATTGAGAATCACACCTTTAACTTCAACGCCTGATTGCTCGAAGCGACCTTGCGCGACTTCAATCTCCTTCAAAGTCGTTTGATCAAAACGAGCGACCATCAGAGTTGTTCCTGCAAGCGCGCCAACAATGCTTGGGTCGGTAACTGCGAGTACAGGCGGCGTATCGATGATGACTAGATCGTATTGTGCAGACATCTCGTCAACAAAGCTCTTGAAGCGAGGGTGCATAAGAAGTTCTGACGGATTTGGTGGTACTTGGCCGCGAGTCACAACATCTAAATTATCAATGGATGTAGATTTAATGATGTTGCTAAGGGATGTCTTACCGCTCAAGTAATCAGAAAGACCGTTGTCCCAGCGTAGACCGAAGCATTGCTGCAAATAACCTTTACGCATATCCGCATCAATAAGCAGCACTTTCTGACCGGTTTTCGCAGCGACGGCCGCAAAGTTGGTCGATACAAATGTTTTGCCGATAGATGGTGCAGGACCTGAAATCATAAGAACGTTATTCTTCGCTTCCATCATTGCAAAGTGCAAGCTAGTGCGAAGACTACGTAGAGCCTCAATGGAAAGATCGGCTGGGTTAGCTTCCGCTAGAAGGACTAGCTCATTGTTGCTGCCTTTGTTGCGCTTAAGCTTGTTTGCAAATTCCAGTTGTTGAATAGATTTTGGAACGCTTGCGTAAACTGGCATGCCAATCTGTTCAATTTGATCTGGTGTTTCCACACCACGGTGGAATGCTGCACGAATTAATACGAAAGCCACGCCTGCCATACCGCCAAGCAGTGTTGCTAGCACAACGATAAGCGCTTTTTTCGGCTTGATTGGCTTAGAGAAAGATTGAGCGTTATCTAAGATTCGAACGTTGCCAACTGTTCCGGCTTTAATAATGTTGAGCTCTTGAACCTTGTTCAATAGTTGGATGTAGATTTGTTGGTTTACTTCTACATCGCGTGTCATACGTAGAACTTCACGCTGTGTTTTCGGTAACTTTTGAACTTGTTTATTAAGACGTTCTTTCTCTTTTAGTAGTGTTTCACGTTTATCAAGTAGCGACTTATAAGCTGGGTGATCCTGTGTGAAGCGTTGGCTGATCTCACTTTCTTTGAATGTAAGCTCATTTAGCTGTGCTTCTAACTCAACCATTACTTTCAGCGTTGACTGAGCTTCAAGGCCTAAATCGATAGATTCATTTTCTTGACGGAATCGATTTAAAACGTCTTCAGAAGCGGTCAGTTTTGTTTTGATGTCTGGGAGGTGACCTTTCAAGAACTCGAGGCTTTGCTCTGCCTCTGCAGAATTTCTTTGAACGTTTTGTAAGAAGTAGTTTTGGCTAATGTCGTTCAAGATATCTTGAATCTTAGCGCGGTCTTCACCAGAGAAGCTTAAAGATATAATCCCGGTTTGCTTACCACGTTCGCTAATCGATAAGTTTTCTTGAAGTTTATTAATTGCATCTAATTTACTGATTTTGCTGACCGTGAATGAGTCACCAGTTTGAGCCACAAGTTCAGTCGCCAAAAATTGGTATCCATTCTTCTCAAGCAGTTCACCAACTTTACCTTCTAAAATGACGTTATTGTCATCTTCTAAGAGCCTGAACGTCTGTTTTTCAGAATCAATAACTTCAAGAGTTAAAGGAACGCCAACTGCGTAAGAAGGAGCATTAAATCGTGAAACGCTCAGACTGACTTGCTCACCTTGTAGTCGAGCTAGGCCTTTACCAATAATTGGCATGTAGTTTGGAGAAACGACAGTCGTTAAGTTGAACTTATCAACAGTACCGCCCAAGATCATACGAGATTTGATGATCTCTATTTCTGTTGTCGCTGATGATTCTGCTGAAAACAGCTCTCCCATATCACCAACCATCGCTGAAATACCACCTGAACTCTTACTTTCGATTTGGATAAGAGCGTCAGCTTTATAGATAGGTGTTGATAGAATGGCAACGCCGACGCCTATAATCGAAAATAGGACTACGGTACATAGAATGAGCCATTTGGCATCGAGAATGATCCCAAATAACTTTCCCAAATCGATCTCATCGTCGGCTTGACGTGATTGCTTAATAGTTTGTGTTGTCATTACTTTAACTTCTTAAATACCTTGCCATTGGCGTTTATTTAGCCTTGCGGCTTATAGTTTTTGAGACCACGCTTTTGCTGCTTTTTCTATAAGCGTATATGCATGTTCGAAAGCTTCTCTACTTTGTCTGTATGGATCAGGGATGTTTTGTTCATTTATCCACTGTCCAAACAGCATCGTTTTACCTCGTGCCTCAGGAGCGATTTTGGTTAAGGCTTCTAAATGACCTTTTTCCATAACCAATATCAGATCGTATTGAGCGCAAAGCTCAGGTGTTAATTGTCGTGCTTCGTGTCCATCTAAGCTTACGCTATGTTCGTTCGCGATAGTGGTTGCCATCTCGTCAGCAGCTTTTCCCGTTAGATGGCTCTTATCTACTGCGATTCCTGCTGATGCGACATGTTTGTTTGGTAGTAAAGACTGCAAAAGCCGCTCTCCTGTTGGAGAGCGGCAAATATTACCGACACAGACGACAAGAATATTAGAAAACAAATGCTTACCCTACTTTAAGTTGTATGCTTATGATCTCAACTGAATTGCTGGTTTCTTTATATTGCGCAATTGAGCTGAGTAGCTATCGATTACGTGCCGCAAGAGATAATTTTCTTGCGGCACGTTGTTTTACGGCCAAGTGCGTACTCGTAGTACACCTTCAGTTAGTTCATTAAAGCCGGAAATGGTTGGAACGAGCTGAGCAATCACACGATTCCAACGACTAACAGGTGCAGCCGTCACATAGACTATGTCGTAAGGGTTGAGATCAAACTCAGTACCAATCACCAAAGCAGAAGCGTCAGAAACATCTAGCTGATAAATGTCCGCCATTTTAGCTTCTTCTTTTGAACGTCTGATGACAAACACACCGGTAGCATCTGCGGAGATTTCACTGATACCACCAACGCTGCTAAGAGCCTCAGTAAGGCTCATGCCGCTACGATCAATTTTGAGTAATTTCGGATCGTTAACCTCGCCCATAACAAATACTTTTTGCGCATCGTTTCGAGGAATATGAACAATATCGCCAGGCTTTAGAAGGCGGTTTTGAGTTAAATCGCCTTGTTGCATCAGAGCATACAAAGAGACGTTTTCAACAACGCCATTGCGTGTCAGTGTCGCATTACGCCAATCAGCCTCGGCAGCCAGTCCGCCAGCTCTATTCACAGCATCTAGAAGTGTAAGGGGGATGTTTGTAATTGGTTGTTGTCCTGGCTTGTTAACTTCGCCAGTTACATAAGTCTTTTTAGAGCGAAATGCCGCAACGCTTACATCGACCTGTGGGCTCTCAATGTATTTTGCAAGGCGGCTTGCAATGTCTGCACGAATCTGACGTACGTTTTTGCCTTCAACATGTACGACACCTATGTAAGGGTAGAAGATCGTGCCATCCGAATGCACCCAGTTACCCGCTTCGGCTGAGCTTCGGTATGAGCCCGCTGGGATCGTTAGCTCTGGGTGATCCCAAATAGTGATATTTAGGATATCGCCAGGTCCTACTTCGTATTCATATTTTGCGATTTCAATATCTAACTCTGGGTTTGGTTTTGAAAAAGGGTCCACTGAATTTAAAGACGTTACGCGCTCCAAAGTTAAGGGATAAACGGTAACCTGAGACTCTATATCACTCGATTCAGTGCTCATGACTGTTTTGTCACTGACCGAAAGGTGGCTACCAGGCAAAGTACACCCTGTAAGAAGGATAGGAAGTACTGATATCCCCAAAAATTTATTAAATGTGTTCATTGGTTTATAACTACCGAAAGAAAGTTTGCCGACTGAAATTGATTCATTCTAATTGAACTGCATTTCATCAATATTGATGATTTACTGCAGTTTTAAGCCTTTAGAAAGCGAGTCCATTCAGAATTATTTGTGTAATAAACACTCCAAATGGCTGCTAGCGACTTAGAGCTCTTAGTTTCATTAATGAAGGTGTGAAAATCCGACCCACAAAAAATAGTCAACTATTATCCATCTGGTTGCAATAAAGGCAACAAGTTACTTGAAAAAATACTGACGAATACATGACAAAATTGTGTCTATTTAACGTTAATGAGATGAATGCATGATTTTGCACAAGCAAACAGGCAAGAATGTGAAAAAACTCATGCCAAAGTTGTATGCATCCTATTTACACTATATGCAACTGCCGTTATGCTTCCTGTTGCGGTCGGATATAACAACAAATATTGGAGCTAATTTTGAAAATCAAACTTTTAACGGCAAGTGTGGCAGCAGTCCTACTAGCAGGTTGTGGTAGTGACAGCGATCCTGAGGTAAAAAGATACTCAGTTCAGGCTTATGACCCAGCTGTTATCGGCATGAAAGTTCAAGCAGTATGTGGTGGTGAGACATACGACGCTATTGAAAATACAACAAACTATGAAGGTATGGTTGGTAAAGCGCGTTTTGAAAATATCAACGTTGTAAATGCGCCAGGTGATTGTGCTTTCGTATTAACGCACACAGAAGATAGTAAAGACGCGTCAAATGGTAAACCTATTACATCTGACTACAAAATCCCTCAAGGCCTAGCCCAGACGGATTCATTGGTAACAGGCTCTCCATTTACGACTTTGGTTGCTAACTCTTTAAAAGATGGTGAAGTATACTCTTCTGATATCGCTGAAAAAGTATTCGAGAATTTGGGTATCGATATCAATGCAAGTGGTAAAACAGTTGACGAAATCCTTCGTGATACAGAATCTGTAGTAGCAGGACTTGGTAGTGAGGGTGGTAACAGCGCACTTGCTACTCAGCTAGTTGCAACAGCAAACGTTGTATCAGATATCATCAAAGCGAACCCAACAGCTTCGCCTGAAGCTGTAGCTGTTGCTGCAAAAGCAATAACAGAAGATGTAATCGCGGCGAACCCAAATTATCCTGAGAATGATTCGGGTGATGTTATCTACGTAACGATTCCAGCTGAAGATACTCAGAAAGTTGTTGCTGATGTACAAGAGGCTATTGATAACGACACTCCACTAGAAGATATCGAACCTGAAGTACCACAAATCCCAGATGCGGAAGTCGGTGAGCCAATTGAACCTGAAGATCCACCGGGTCCAGGCACTGGCGCGACAGGCGGTAACTAAGCAAGTTTTTGCTGATAAATTCTAAAGGCCTCTTCAGAGGCCTTTTTTGATCCTATCGTATTGTAGTCATCACCTTTTAGTGAGCCCTTTTCTGTTTAAGTAAGGCAGGATGTGCGGACGTGATTCGCCAGCCAGTTTACTGGTGACTTCTTGCGACCAAGTACTCTGTTTTTGATTGCTCGAACGGTTTGCATAGTAGTTTTGCATGGTTTGGTCATACGTCTGAATATCATCCAAGTTTAGGTCTTGATACTGATTCTCATGCACCACGACATGCTTAGGTAGGCGAGGTTTTACTTCAGGGGCTTGATCTGGATGACCAAGACACATACCAAATAAAATGGCGGTATTTTTAGGTAAACCTAATAATTCGTCTACTTTTGGGGCATTGTTTCGTAAACCACCAATATACACGCCTCCTAGTCCCATCGACTCCGCCGCAAGCAAGCAATTTTGTGCCATGATCCCCGAGTCTACAGCGCCTATTAGTGTTAACTCGGTAAAATCAGCTTGAATATATGGGTTGATACTGGCATGGCGCTGGTAATCAATACAAAACACCAAAAACTCAGCCGCGCTTTCAACGTACCCTTGATTTCCGGCATATTGAGCTAATAGTGTACGTTTTTCTTTGTCGGTCACGCGGATAATTGAAACGACTTGCAACATGCTTGATGAGGACGCCGCAAGGCCGGCTTGAAGAATGGCATCTAATTGTTCGCTCTCAATCGGTTGTGAGGTGAATTTTCGAATTGAGCGGTGATTGAGAATTGTTTGAATCGTGCTGTTCATGGTGACTTAACATCCCCTGTTACGTGTAAAGGCTGAAGACTCACCTTAGCGACATTTGATGAGTCGGTAAACTATCTCAAAAGAAAAACAATGCTTGGCGCATAAGTGTGAAGGCGAATCGAGAATACACCACTCTTTCTGTTTGAGAGCGTATATACTGTTTTTAGAATCAATAATTTAAATGCAGTGGAAAATATGAAAGAACTCATTGTTCATACAGTTACGGTGTTTATGGGCTTCTTTGCCATCATGAACCCTATCGCCAATATCCCCATCTTTTTGAGTTTAACTGCTGATGAAGATAAAGAAACCATCCGTTCCATTGCGCTCCGCTCAGTCTTTATTGCATTTATTATCATCGCGATATTTTCTATTGCCGGTAAGTTAATTTTTGATTTGTTTGGTATCACGCTTTATGCATTGCGAATAACAGGCGGTATTTTGGTGTTTTTGATAGGTTTTAACATGCTTCAAGGTGATTCGACGCATCAGAAAACCAAAGAGAAGGCGTATTCACCAGCTCAGCAACGGGCGGCATTGAGTATTGCAGTGTCTCCATTGGCGATGCCAATATTAGCTGGGCCCGGAACGATTGCTACCGCGATGAACTTTGCGACAGCGGGTGGTTTCGATCAAACCATTATTACTATCGTTTCTTTCGCTGTCCTTTGTGTGATCACCTATGTACTGTTTTTGTTTGGAGACAAATTGGTCAAAGCGGTTGGACCAAGTGCTC
This sequence comes from Vibrio sp. 1557, assembly GCF_033340175.1. Taxonomy (NCBI): domain Bacteria; kingdom Pseudomonadati; phylum Pseudomonadota; class Gammaproteobacteria; order Vibrionales; family Vibrionaceae; genus Vibrio; species Vibrio sp. 1557. The sequence goes on from NZ_JAWOVZ010000003.1 coordinate 282,094, forward strand.
TAAATGTTGTGACTAAAATGATGGGCTTAATTCTAGCGGTTATTGGTACTCAAATGTTTATTGATGGCGCGGGCGAAGCCTATAAAACGGTTTTCTCCTAGATTTCTCTTAGACCTTGCCACCTTGGTTAAGCCCGCAATTACATTTCTAACGGGTACGGATTTTTTGAACTTTAGTTTTCATTTTCTAAGAGAGAAATAAATAGACTTCACCTATTTCAATAATAAGAATATTCAATTGTTGTGATTGCACGAATTTCATTACTCTTTTGGCAAGGAGAATGGGGGAAATATGGCAACAAAAGCAATTGTAGTAGAAGGTGGCGCGATGCGAGGCGTCTTCGCAAGCGGAGTGTTAGATGCGTTTTTAGAGCAGAGTTATAAACCGTTTGATTTTGCAATCGGTGTATCTGCTGGTGCATCAAATTTGATTGGGTATTTGACCGACTACCCGCATCGCAGTATTAACGTCATTACTAAGCTGGCCACAAGCAAACGCTTTTTTGACCCGACTCGCTTCGTTAAAGGTGGGGACCTCATCGATGTGAAGTGGTTGTTTGAAGAATCTAATCGCTTGTATCCCGTCGATGAAAATAAACTGTTTAATGGCGTTCCTTTTCTCGCAGCGACAACAAATGTAGATACAGGGCAGGCAGATTACTATCGCGTGACACGTGATAATTTTCACCATGCGATTGAAGCGACAACAGCATTACCGATTGCCTACAAGCATACCCCTTGTTTTTCTGGTGGTTGTTATACCGATGGTGGGGTCGCTGATTCTATCCCAGTGCGTGAAGCTTATCGTCGAGGGGCTCGCGACATAACCGTAGTACTCTCTCACCCGCTGAATTATGCCAAAAAGCCAGTTAAGACCACATGGCTGATGAAGAAACTGTTTGCGGAGCACCCCAAAATGGCGGATGCGATGTTAAGACGTGCAGATAACTATAATCAATCATTAGAGTTTATTCGTAACCCTCCACCAGGAACACATGTTAGGGTAATTGCCCCACCAGATAATTTTCATGTTCAGCGCTTATCAATGCGACAATCCGTTTTACTAGAAGGGTATGAAATGGGACTGATTGAGGGGCGAGCGCATCTCACTAGTTTATCTGGTGTTCATGGTTTAGACCGGGAAAATTGTCATTTTTGCGTTTGATTATAAAAGAGCCTCATAGTGAGACTCTTTTGCATAACGTTCAAAGGGTGATTTAGTTGACTTTATCCCAAGCCATCTCCCAGTGTGAACCTATTCCAGGCTCGTAATGGTTTGCGCTTTCTTTCCACTGCATACAGTAACCAGAGTATGGGAAAGGTTTACATTGATAAATGCCCCCGTCGCTGGCAAGCACTTTTGTGCCCGCCGTGTAGCTAGATAGTCCTTCAGGGAAGACAAAATCGTACTCATCAGATGGTGGTGGAGTAACTGACTCTTCTTTTAAGTGAAAGTCGAGTGTTTGCTGATCCACCAAGTTGCCATCTTTATCCTTAATACGTGTTACGAGCATATGGTGACCCGGCTCCGATTTACTTAAAGCGAGCGATATCGCCTCTACCGAGCCGTCTTTCATTTCGTTTGCCCAACTTGCAAGTGGTTCGCGATGGTGATTGTAAACGGTGAGTTCTGCATTTAAATCGCCTTCAGCAGTTAGTGTCAGATCCAACGTTGTCGGTGTTGACTCAATGATATACTCGTCTGCTAAGCCATCTACTGTGAGTGAGTATTCTGGAACAGGAGTTTCAATGTTATAGCCGATCTCTACTCGCTCAAGGCCGCTATTTGCTTGCAGATACACCGGATTAGTACCATAAACAGGAGTGAATTTATCCTCTGCATACTGCCCGGCTTGCAGTTTTGCTTGTTCTTGGTTTAGCTTAGTCGCGAGTGCGTAAGACCAGTTTTTCGCTTGGCCCATTGCTGCATCGGTAATTTCTAGTTCAGTTCTATACGCCACGTTTTCACCTGCTTGATCAAATACGCGTGTATAAACCGAATCCCCAATATTTAAATCCATTGTAGGAATAATTTGACCGCCTTGCTTCCAATCTGGAATAACGGGACTGCCACCATCAAATTTCACATCGATCACGTTATAAAATGAGGCTGCAGTGTCGCCAACATCCCATACTGCCAGGATGACATGGTATCCCTCGCGAGTAGGCACATTACATTGATGGCTTACCTGTTTCGGGGGTTGAACCATATTGCCGTCGACGACACAGAAAGGAGTTAGATCAAAAGAGTCTCGTGATAGTGAAGCGTTTGGGTTCCAATCAGGCTTGGTGATGTAATATTTCCAGTCGCGCGTCACGTGGTTAGCGGTAAATGTCCATTCAAAAGTTTGTGTACCTGCTTGAATAGGGCGTTTTACCCAACGGTCGGCAGTTTGCTCATCAAGGGCAGCTGCTAAAGCGGTTTCGGCACTCGCTATTTTACCATCGCGAGGCCCTGTTTCGGGAAAGCCATCAGGGCCTTCAACGCTTTGCGGTTCATATTGAATCGCACCGCAGTTATTATTTTTTTCGTTAGTATCTGGCGATGGATACTTACATAGTGCCGAGCGACTTGCAGCGACACCACCATTGGTTTCTGATACATAACCGTGAGCCGCAGCACCTGAGCTAATGCTTGCAAGTGCTAACGCGAGTACGGATTTGGTTGGAAATGATTTCATCACATGTCCTCTGTTATGACTGACAAACTAATGTCACACCCCGGCGCATGCTGAGCATAAAGCAACGCTACAGAAATTGGACTTCTGTAACACTGAGTCATGGTAACCCCGCTATCATGAGCATTCTTTTAGATTTTTAAATGCTGACAGACCGGAAGCTTTGCGTCCCACCCTTTCGAATGGTTTGCCGAAATGTGATTGAGCAGCCAAAATTTAGCTTAAGAATTTACATGTGGAAAAGTAAACGTCACTGACATGGAATCCTGTTCTCAAATTGAAAGATACGATATCTTAACCTCGTCAATATTATGCAGTATCGTATTGCAAGATATTGATTTTAATTTTGTTTTTATCTTATTAATAATCATGGAGAATGAGTGGAGGTTTGTTGGGGATAAATGGAGAGGAATCGTGCTAAGGGTGGAAGAAGTTCTGTCTAAAGGGCGGAGTGTACCGCCCTCTGGATGGTGTTATTTCGGCATTATGACAGTATCAATCACGTGAATGACACCGTTTTTAGCTTTCACATCGGTTGCGATGACATTTGCATCGTTAACCATGACTTTATCGCCCATGGTTTTAATCATCACATCTTGCCCCTGAACCGTAGTCGCTTTGTCTAGCTTAACAACATCGGCAGCCATCACTTTCCCTGGGACGACGTGATAAGTCAAAACAGATACTAACTTGTCTTTGTTTTCCGGCATTAAGAGCATGTCGACTGTGCCGTCTGGCAGTTTTGCAAAAGCGTCATCCGTTGGTGCAAAAACAGTAAATGGGCCTTCCCCTTTGAGAGTGTCAACCAGGCCCGCTGCTTTCACCGCAGCAACAAGCGTATTGAAAGAGCCATTTTCAGCGGCAACGTCGACAATATCGGCTTTCATCATGCCATGCTCATGAGCCTGAACGGGAAGCATAAAAGATAATGTCGCCATCAGTGTCGCCGCGATAACTAAGATACGTTTGAACATAATGTGTTCCTTACTAGTTGAGGGTACAACGGGTTCCCTGGAGTGTGTTTGCATTTGTACGCATCGTGATTGAAAGATGATCATCGCGTCCTACTTTCTTTTGAGGGTCTAACATGTCGCGCAAGAATTCGTCTGCCTTCTTGTTTCACATCAGCTCGTTTCCGCCACGTCCATAAGCGCTCTCTTGCTGCCTTAGCTGCATTGTCTGGTGCGATAATAGGTGCAAGGTAACGGCTATCTGGCTGCAATTGATACATGACAGCTTCCATCTGGGTCATTGTCCAGGGCTCGAATAAAAGAGGGGGAGGAACCATTTGTAACTCAGGTACCCACTTGTAGATGAACGTACCGTTAGGATCATGTTCTTGGGCTTGCTTGATCGGATTATAAATACGGATTGTGTTAGTCCCGGTTACTCCTGCTTGCATTTGGAATTGTGGGTAATGAATTCCAGGCTCAAAGTCGAGAAACAGTTGCGCTAAATGCGTTACACCTACTCGCCAATCCATGTTCATGTGGTGAGTAAGAAAGCTAACCAGCATGGCACGCATGCGAAAGTTAATGTAACCAGTGTGGTGCAAACAGCGCATGCAGGCATCAATCAAAGGTACGCCAGTATGCCCGGATTTCCATGCTGCTAACTTTTCTTCATCGAAAGTACTACTTTGTTTAATCAATGGTTCGTAAGCCCGATTAACGCAGTAAAACTCCATGTCGTATTCCGATTCGAATTTTTGGATGAAGTGACAGTGCCAATGAAGCCGTGAAGACAATGCAATTAAGCTGCGACGAAACCCAGCGACTTGCCAGTGTTTCAAAAGGTATTGATACACTTCACGCAAGGATATGTTACCCCAAGCGAGATATGGAGAAAGTCGAGTACAGGCTGTGCGTGAGGCTGTGGGACTAGAAATGCTTCGATAGTAATCACGACCTCGACGATGGAAAAAGTCCTCTAGTGTTTTCCAAGCGAGCCGGCTTCCTCCCGTTTGCATTCCTTTGCATTTTGATAGCCAGGATGATGGTGGCGAAAACGAACAGCCGAGAGCTTCTGCATCCAATGAATGCAATAAGTCGGTTTGGAGCTCAATAGGGCTTATTGAGGCTCTCATGACAGAGTCCCAATGTTTGTCCCAACCTTGCCGGTTTATTGCACCTCTGATTACAGCACCGTGTTCGAATTCAAACCAGTCGATGTTCTGCTCATACAGCCAAGCGGCAACTTGTCGGTCTCGTTCAAAGGTGCAGTTGAGTCCTATTTCTTGGTGAGAAAAAACAGCGTTGATTTGATATTGCGCTTGAATTGATTGGAAACATGCTAAGGCATCGTCAAACAGCACCGTGATTCGATGCCCATACGCTTTGAGCGTTTCATCCATGTCTTGCAGTGATTGCCAAACAAATCGCCAGTGGCGCTCAGAATAGTGTGGGTTGTTCAATAGCAATGGTTCAACAATATACAAAAGCACAGTTGGGTGCTTTGTTGATAATGCTTGAGTTAGTGGTTGATGGTCAGTCAGCCTTAAATCTCGCTTTAACCACACGACATTGATTGTTTGCATCGGAATCCTCTTTGTTTCCGATGTTGTACGCAAGTAAACCGAAGAAATCTCATCCAATGATCGGTTTTATTCCACAAAACGTAGAGATAACTTTTAGGGAGGTGACACATGGCAATAGCATTGAGTAAGTTACAAAAATACTTCTATGTGGACAAATTGGTCATTCATTCGCTTGATCTCGCATTGTATCAGGCATCTGTTGTGATTGATGGAGAAGCGCAATTTATCACTGATGACAACGGTATCTTTTTGAGGGCTCATTCCCTGATCGAGATGCAAAAGAAGTGCAGGAATATCAAAGCAAATAAGCAGGTTCTAGTGCATCAAAGTGCTTATGATGAAATGGTGGGGCTACCCGAAGGCAAAAGAGACAATCAACTAGAGGTATTGGTGAGGGATACAAAATTGTATTGAAAGAGTATTGGTGCGCAGTAAAAGCGAGCCACCTTACGGCAGCTCGCTAAATATAAGGAGAGTTAGGCTTAGTCTTGTTTACGCTGCGCTTCTTTTTGCGCGTACTTAGCGGCACGTCGGGCTTCTCTTTGCTTGGCACTTTCACCACCAACATGCTGCTCGCCTCGCTGCTCTGCAAGAACAATTTGTTTTTCACGCTCGCGGAATCGAGCAATTTGTTCTTCTGAGTGTGTGCCGTGACATTTTGGACAGCTCACGCCTTGCTCGAACAATTCTGACTGTTTGTCTTCTTCAGTGATCGGTAGACGACAAGCGTTACATAAATCGTAATCTGCTTTTTCTAGCTGGTGGTTCACTGCAACACGCCCGTCAAATACGTAACAATCGCCTTCCCACATGCTCTCTTCTTGAGGAACTTCTTCAAGATATTTAAGAATGCCGCCTTCTAGGTGGTAGACCTCATCAAAGCCCTGTTCTTTCATGTAAGCCGTTGATTTTTCGCAGCGGATACCACCGGTACAGAACATCGCAACTTTCTTGTGTTTTGCCGGGTCCATGTTTTCTTTTACATAGTCTGGGAATTCACGAAAGGTTTCAGTATTTGGGTTTACAGCGCCTTTGAATGTCCCGATCTCGATTTCGTAATCATTACGTGTATCGACAACAAACACTTCAGGATCAGCAATAAGATCGTTCCACTCTTGAGGTTTCACGTAAGTACCCACTACGTGGCGAGGGTCTATACCTTCAACACCTAATGTTACGATCTCTTTTTTCAGTTTCACTTTGGTGCGATTGAATGGCTGGGTCTCAGAATACGACTCTTTGTATACGGTGCCAGTCAAACGAGGTTCGTTGTTTAGCCACTCCAGTAGCGTATCAATACCTGCACGATCAGATGCAACAGTACCGTTGATACCTTCACTTGCCAGTAGTAATGTTCCGCGAATATGGTGTTTTTCCATCAACGCAAGTAATGGCTCGCGTAGCTCTTGATAGTTATTCAGCTCAACAAACTTGTACAGCGCACAAACTACATACTGACTCATGAGGTTTCCTTTAAAAATACAGGTGGTCAACGACCTTAAAATTTTAGCGGCACGAAGTATACCTGACTAAACCAGTCGGAAATACGGACAAATTATACGGATATTATGAGTAGGCGGGGCCTGGCGGTCTTTGATAGGGGGAGCATGTCCGCAGGTGAAGCCGCTATGTGTTCAAATTATAATCATTAATTATAGTGAGTTAGGTAGGTTGGAGCCGATACTTTTGGTTTAAATTTATGCTGTTTTGGGCCCTTCAAAAAAGTTAGGCGCAAGAAGCACCAAGTAATCACCGGAGTCATTGACAAGGAAAGGACATGTCGCAGTTTTATACATGAGGTGGTGAGGGACAAAGGTTTAGGGACAAAGAGTGAATGACTGATCGCCATTGTTCATAAACCGCTATAAAACGCCTTTTCACCACATACTGAAAAGGCGTTTTTCTAACGTCTGCCGTGCTTATTTCAACGTAGCTGCGGTCTGTTTTCCCATGGCAATGAGCCTGTCGAGAATACGTTCACCGTCGGCACGTAAGCCGTTGTGCTCGTACTCATTGGTGATCCACGCTTTTGAGTTTGGTATTAACGCGAGCGTCTCTCGGCTGATATCCATTTCAACAAACATATCATCGGCGTAAACGGCGCAACTGACAGGCACTTTGTTCTGAGCCAGTTGTGTTTGATCGTACAGCGCAGTCCAATCTTTTTTCGCTGCCAATATTTCTGCGGCGTCTTTTAGTGGTTTGAGGTTAACGTATTGGTCGAACATCCATGGGAAGACCATTTCCCCCGTAAAGTAAAATGGCTTGCCAGATTCATAATTAAACTCTGATCGGGTTTGGCGAACGCGGTGCGCACTCCAATTCGACGCGAAGCTTTGGCAGTAAATCGATTCATGCAAAATGGCGTAGATCGGGTTGGTTTGGAAGTTTTGCTGCGCCAACATATCGTTTAAGAACTCATAACGAAGTTGTGGTTTGCCGTTCACTTCAATCAACGCGCTTTCTAGCCAATAGTAAGTTGGTAAGAAAGTATCACTCACACCAAAGTTGATGCCGATTTGTTGAAATTGTTCCACCGTGAAGCGTTGACCATTTGGTAGGTACTCTTCATTTTCTAGCAAGTGATTCGCAATGTTTTGGCAAAGTTGCTGTGCATTGGGAAATTGTTGGAAGAACGCTTGGTTTTTCTCCATGGTGCGTTTGAAAGTGGCTTCATACACATCGTCGGCATGACGCGAGACTGATGGCACGCCACCTGTGATGTAGCTTTGTAGCAAGCTGTCTGGGAACAAAGACAAATAGGTGAGGGAGCAAAAACCACCAAAGCTTTGACCTAAGATCGCCCATTTTTCGACGCCAAATTGCTCACGAATGTATTCCGCATCACGAACAATGTTGTCTGCGCGGAAGTGGCTTAAGTAGTCTGCTTGTTGCTGCGGTGTGAAATGAGCCAGAGTCTGATGATTAATCACCGAACTATTGCCCGTACCGCGCTGGTCGAGGAGCAAAACTCGGTACTCTTGCAGCGCGCGTTTTACCCAGCCGTTATTGCCGTTTTGACGCGGAGAGGGAAAGCCAGGTCCGCCCTGAAAGTAAACCAACCAAGGTTTGGTCGATTCTTCATCGCCAACTAGGCAAACCGCACGGGCGAAGACTTCAATGGTGCCTTTGCTCGCGTCTTGGTAATCCAGAGGAACGGTAAAACTGTGGGGAGTGTAATGCAATCCTGCGTCGATAAATGATTGAGCGTTCATTGTTATCTTTATTTCCTTATTGAGGGGTAGCGCTACTTTACTGCGAATGGCGCGAAGAACCAATGCTATTTCCCAATTGCCTCTTCAGTTCCATACCTTGGTCAAATCAATGTAAGTTCAAGAAAATGAAACGATTAGCGACTGGTGCAACTGGTTGAGTGAGCTATGCTCAATAGAGTTGCGACAAAGTAAGAGCATGGAGGAAGTCGGATGAAAGTGTCACTGGCTCGATGGACAATTGTGACTTGTTTAATAAGCGTACCTACTTTTGCCGTTGTTACGCCCAACCCACCTCAGTTACAGGCAAAAGGCTACGTATTAATGGACTTTCAATCCGGTGCCATTATTGCCGAGCATAACGGGCGAGCAGGCCTTGCTCCGGCGAGTTTAACCAAGTTGATGACCGCTTATGTAGTTGGACAAGAAATCAAAGCGGGGCGTTTGAAATGGGATGATGTTGTCACCGTGAGCGAAAACGCGTGGTCGGCCAAGTTTCCCGGTTCTTCTAAAATGTTCATCAAACCGAAAGATGAAATTAGTGTTGCGAACTTAATGCGCGGTGTGATCATCCAATCAGGAAATGACGCGTGCGTTGCACTGGCTGAGCACGTTGCAGGCAGTGAACGCGGCTTTGTCGCCTTGATGAATGGTTGGGCGGAGAAATTAGGACTGCAAGACACCTATTTTGTGAACTCCCATGGTCTTGATAGTGATGGCATCCAAACCTCACCAACCGATATGGCAAAACTCATGCAGTCGATCATCAGCGATGTTCCCGATGTGTATGCGCTATACAGCGAGAAAGTCTTCAAGTGGAACGACATTACGCAGTACAACCGCAATAAGTTGTTGTGGGACAATTCCATTGATGTCGACGGGGGCAAAACCGGCTACACCAGCAATGCCGGATACAGCTTGGTGAGCTCGGCCAAAGAAGGAAGAATGCGCCTTATCTCGGTGGTGATGGGCACGCCAAGTAAACAGGCTCGGATCAGCCAATCGAAGAATCTACTCAGCTATGGTTTTCGTTTTTATGACACCAAGCAAGTTGCTAAGCAAGGCCAAGTTGAGTCTAAAGTTCGCGTTTGGAAGGGAAATACCAATCAAGTTGAGGCGATCTTTGCTAAAGATGCCTATCTCACTCTGCCTCGTTCAATGACGGCTGGGCTTGATAAGAGTGTGGTGTTAAATGAACCGTTGATTGCGCCGATCGCGCAAGGAGATGAGATTGGTAAGGTCGTTTGGAAAAGCGATGACAGTACCGTGGCGAGTTATCCCTTGGTCAGCAGCCAAGCGGTAGAAGAGGGCTCGTGGTTCGGTCAGCTTTGGGACAGTCTGGTGCTGTGGGTGAAATCGTTCTTTAACTAGAATAAAAACGAGCAGAAGTGTCTTTCTGCATTCTTTTGTTGATGACCGCCCTGCTATAACGCTGGGCGGTGTCTTATTTAACGGTTTATTCCGACAAGGTGATGATTGGTAAATCGTCCCAAATCCTACTTTCATCCGATGCGCCACCGGAGAAGTTCCAAGGGCCTTTGTCTTGCTCTAGCGGACGGTAAGTTGCTGAAAGACCGTCTAAGTCCCAAGTCGTGACATAGAAGCGGATACCATCGAGCGAATCTGGGCGGCCTAGTGCATCGCTAGCAAAGTCCATCGAAATGGTGTTGTTGGCTTTGTCTACCGTGACCATTGGTGCTGGTGTCACCGCTTCACCCCATGTTGTCGCGTTTGCGCCTTGAGTGTTGTAAATCGAACTTTGCCAGCCGAAGACCACGGCATTGCGACTCCATGTTCCGCTTGGCATAGAAGCGTTGATTTTAGGCAGTTCCGTTAGGTTGGTTGCCGCTTCTTCCGGTAAATCAATGAAGATGGTGAAACCAACGTGGTCAAAGCCGTTTGGTGGCAACCAAGTATCGGTGATCTTGTCCATAGTGAAGGTCAAGCGCACGTTACTGCCGACGGTAAATACCTCAGCTTTGTTGATTGCGAGTTGGCTGTTATCTTTATCGAACGTTGGATCCGTTGGTAGCGAGTAGTTACCGTTAGGACCGCCCATGCCATCTTGCGCATCGCCTGCGTCATCAATGGTGTCGTCCGGCGTGTTTGACCAGCTTAGGTTGGAGACAAAATTCACGTCCTCGATGCCTGCTTTTTTCTCGGTGGAATAAATCGCGAAGCGGTGCTGTTGCTCGCCAATCGCAAAATGACGAGTCGACAGCGTGACACTAAACTGACCATCAGCACCTACAGTAATGGTTTGCGCTGTTTCCAAGTTACCATCGACGACGAGGTTCAACTTCTCGTTGGCGTTCGCACTACCCGCGATAACAATATCACCAGTGATGGTTTGTCCTTCCCAATCCTGCGCTATTTGGATGTTGAGGTCTGGGGTATCTACAGATTGATTGCTGCTTGTTTTTGAGTAAATCACTGCTGATTTGGCTGGCAACTCAAGGGTTACGTGACCGTTTTCATCGGCGATTAACTGCTCTGGAGCGTCCGCCCAATTCGACATGATTTGTTGTTGGAAGACGGTGCCGCCCGCTTGCTCTACATCGAGTTGGTTCATCAACATTGGGGAGTTAGATGTGTTCATTACCACTAAGACTTCGTCGTTATCCAAAGTGCGGGTAAAGGCGAACACACCTGCACCAGCTTTATCGCTGCCAATGACTTTCATTTCGCCGCGTGTCATGACTTTGTTTTCGGTACGTAACTTAGCAAGCTCTTGGATGAACAAGTACATCTCGCTGTTTTGGTCGAATGAGTCTACGTAGTTGCCATCTTCACGGTACCCTCCGGCGAACATCGCATCACGCGCCGCTGACATCGCTTGCTCTGTACCTTGGTAAATCACAGGGATGCCCGGTACCGCCATCATTGTGATCAGAGCTTGCTTCATATCGTTGACACTGCCTTGCGATAGAAAACGTGGCATATCGTGGTTATCAATGAAGTTCGGCATGATGTATGGATTTGGGAACATGTCCATCATTTTCTCAAGACGGAAACGTAAATAGTCGGTCGGTTGCCCTGATGCAAATACGCGCGTCATGGTCGCTTGCAATGGGAAGTTCAGTACCGAGGTTAGCTGTTTCGGCGAGCCACTTTCACCGATGTAAGTCAGCATCTTCTCTTCGCCTTCGGTGTGGTAAGGCGTAGATGTTTCGAATACTTCACCAAAGGTCAGGAAGTTATCGCGACCGGTATCAACCGCTTGAGTCATCACACCATCGTCGGCGTGCAGGAAGTCGTTCCAGAAATCGTGCTCAACAAACTTCACCGTATCGATACGGAATCCGTCGACGCCGACTTCGCGAATCCATTTTCGGTAGCTCTCTTTTAGATAAGCGCGTACTTCAGGATCGGACGTATTAAGGTCATCCAAATCAGAGAGCTGCCAGGTTTTTTCTTGTACCGGATCGTTGTGGTCGGTGATGGTTGGTGTCCAGTGGTAGCTGCCTGTGCCGTCTGTTTTACACTCGTTCATGTTGAGTGGGTACGGCAGTTCTTGCCCGGCGGGTAGTGTATTTTTAATCAAACGGAAGCCTTGGCAAGGTAGGCTTGGATCATAACTGTAAGGATCATCGTAGGTGAAGAAGTTGCCTACATGGTTGGTCACGATGTCCTGAATTAAGAACATGTTACGCGCATGCACTTCGCGTGCTAACGCTTGGTAGCTTTCCATGTCACCAAAGTGCTCATCCACTTTTTGGAAATCGCGCGCCCAGTACCCGTGGTAGCCGCCGTAGTTTTGTTCTGCATCCCACCATTGGTTTGCCACTGGCGGAGTAATCCAGATCGATGTGGCACCGAGATCTTCGATGTAGCTTAACTTATCACTCACACCAACGAGGTCGCCGCCGCTAAATTTTTTATCCGAAGTCGGATCGAATTCGTTTTGCCCTTGATCATTAAGAGCGCTGTCGCCGTCGTTAAAACGGTCGATCATCAGGAAGTAAATGATTTGATCTTGCCAATCAGGAGATGCCACGTGGCTGCCTGTATCGACTGGTGTGGTTTCGTCGCTTCCACAGCCAGAAAGAGCAAGAGCGATCGCTAAAGGAAGTATTTTTATTTTATTCATTGGGTTAGGTAGAGTTTCAAACACAGTTTTTGCCTCCGTTATGCAGCATGCAGAAACGATAAAGCAAAGGTTTGAAATTGAGAGTGTCATCTCACGCCAAAAAAGACGTGGAATGATGTCACGAAGTGCTGAATTTGAACTGTGCTACATATTTAACTGAGTGGTTGCATAATTGGGTATTGAATCGGGTAATGGTCTTTGGCTAACTCATTACCAGAATGATCATAGAGTCGAAATCGACACTGTTTAGCCGTTTGGGTGAGGGGAAGTTGTAGCGCCCAGCATGTGTAATCTTCTGCATTCTGAGTTTGGCTCATTGTGTGCGGAGCTGGCGCATCACCCACGTAGCAATCGATCTTCGCCACGTCTTTTAATCTACATGCGAGTTCCACAAACAAGGTGTACTGTGTACCGAGTTGGATAAGTTGTTTTGTCGGGACAATGTATTCCGTTGCGCCAATTAAAAGCCCCTTGGAGACCACGTAATCACGCTGGTGGTTGTTATCAATGTAGCGCTCACCATCGACTTCATAACACAGTCTAAAGGTCAGTGGATGTGCGACAGGAAGCTCTGTTGTCGCCCATAGTTCGGTGCCATTATTCAAAAAACGCTCGAAGAAGGCTGGGTAGCGACGCCACGTGCCATCACGGTCTCGACACTCAACTGAGACCACTTTTTCAAACGCAATATTATCCACTTCCATCCAGATTTTACCGACGGGTTGGTCAATGTCGTTATCGGCTAAAGTATTCGCTTTGGCGTAGTACAAGCGGATGGGTTGGTTGTTGAGATGAGTGCGGTTATCTAAGCACTGCTGGCGATATTGCATGGGTGAAAACGGATACCAACGACGAAAAGTGCGGTGAAAGTTCGAAGGTTCTTCATAACCAAGTTGATAGGCGATTTGCTGCGTTGTGAGTTGGGTGTCGGCAAGCAAAGTGAGTGCTTGCTTTCTTTTAGCGAAATCAACGCATTGAGAGTAGCTCATTTGCTTCTCTTGCAGTCGACGTTGCAAGGTGCGTTTGGAGACGCCCAGTTGCCTTGCCGCTTGCTCTAACTTGAGCGCGTAATTGCTGTTTTTGATGAACAAGGCGTTCAAAACACTCAGCAATTCGGGTTGTTCAATTGGCTGGTGAGAAAGTAGCAAATAAACATGTTTCACCAGTTCAAACACGCTTGAACTCGTTTTAGAATCTCGCGTTTCCTTTAGAAAAATATCGGCCGTGAGTGGATTGTTGGCGTGAACTTGTACCTGTATTGATTCGCTTAGCTCAAGCATCTCCAACTGCATTTTGAGCAAGCCAAACACCGACTCCGCCCAATTTGGCATATCGGCTGTTCTGCATTCTACTTGCAGATGGATTTGGGCATCACCATGTTGAAATGTGACGTACAAACGGCGGTCGAATAATGAGACACTTTTACTCCACCAAAGCAGCCCTTCTTGGAGGTTAGGCGCTTCTTTCAACATCATGCATTGCAAGGCCACCAACTTCTCAATGTGCCAATATTCGCCGGCAATTCGAAGGTGATTGTGACCGAGCTTTTTGCACAGAAAGGATGTAATAACGTTATCTTGAGGCAGCATGAGTTGAGTTTGGTTGCGAGCAAACATGCATTATTGCCGAAAAGATGAAGAAGTTCAGTGAGAACGCTCAAAGCCTTTCTTATCGTTTTATTTTCAAATTTATTTTGAAAATGTTTTTAATCGAAATCGGTTTTTCCCTTTATCTCATGAGGTTATGCTGTTACTCAGCTTAAACTCATTAATTGGAGAGCCTCATGGATATCGTACAAGCTGCAAAATCTCGTTACTCAACGAAAGTGTTTGACCCAACGCGCAAGCTATCTCAAGAAAAAATCGATGCAGTTAAAGAGCTGATTCGTTTTAGTCCATCGAGTGTGAACTCTCAACCTTGGCATTTCATTCTGGCAAGCACAGAAGAAGGCAAACAGCGCATCGCTAAAGCGGCGCAAGAGAACTACGCATTTAACGCGGCGAAGATTCTCAACGCTTCTCACGTATTGGTGTTTTGTGCGAAAACAGGCATTGATAACGACTACATTGAAGCGCTAATGGTGCAAGAAGAAAAAGATGGCCGATTCCCAACTGAAGAAGCGAAAGCGGCTGTACGCGGTGGTCGTAGCTACTTTGTGAACATGCACCGTTTTGATCTGAAAGATGCGAACCATTGGATGGAGAAACAAGTTTACCTCAACGTGGGTACGTTGCTGTTGGGGGCTTCGACGTTAGAAATTGATGCAGTGCCAATTGAAGGGTTTGATCCAAAAGTGCTGGATGAAGAATTTGGCTTGCGTGAAAAAGGTTACACTAGCGTTGTAATCGTGCCGCTTGGCTACCACGCGGAAGATGACTTCAACGCGAAAACGCCAAAGTCTCGCTGGGACGCAGAAACCGTATTCACCGAGATCTAATTCGAGCTTACTTACAGGTGACGTAGAACCCCGTAATCAATATATAAATCGCAAAAGAGTGATAAAACGATGATCCACTTAGTCGCAGAAGTGAAAGCCTATCCAGACCGTAAGGATCAGGTGGCGAATTTGCTTTCTGGTTTACTAGAGCCAACTCGCAAAGAAGAAGGCTGTTGCCAATACGAGTTGTATCTCGACGAGAAAGTTGAAGGCCTATTTATGTTCCAAGAAATCTGGGCATCGCAAGAGGCCTTGGATAAGCATTTGCAAAGCCCGCATATGGCGACGTTTCTTGAAACATTGGAAGAGAATGATTGGGTTGAATATACCCAGATTCGTCCTCTTCGATTTATCGCCTAATTACAGAAGGTTACCAGCACGTTGGCGCGTTGCTGGCAGCATTTTTGTTGGATAAAGTCGCGGAAAGTCCGAATCGTTGGCGTCAATAATCGACGATCGGCGCACACCATGTAGAGCGGCACTGGGCCGCAATCCCACTCTGGTAACACTCGCACCAATCTTCCCTCGATTAAGTCTCGGCTGATGTCCATCAATGATTTATTCGCAATGCCTTTGCCTTTGATCGCTAACCGGTGTGGCAAGTCACTATCGTTGCTCAACAAGTTACCGCTGACCACGATTTGTTCTTTCTCGCTGCCACGCGTGAGCGTCCATTTGTTGTAGACCGAATCCGCGACCATGTAGCACAAGCAGTTGTGTTGCGTTAAATCGGCAGGAGAGGCGAGTTCTGGATGTGTAGCTACGTACTCTGGCGATGCACATAATATCCGTTCATTTGACCCACATAATGCCAATACGACCAGATTGGAGTCGGCCGGCTCGCCGTAGCGAATCGCAATATCGACAGGCTTGGTGTACATATCCGTCAAGCTATCGGACAGCTCTAGTTTAATGGAAACATTTGGGTAGAGACCGATGAACTCATCCACCCAATCGAGCAACATATTGCGACCAAAATCGGAGGGTGCAGTAATGTGCAGTTGACCAGATAACTCGCCACGCGCGCTTGAGATCTGATCCAACCCCTCTTGCAATGTTGCCAACGCTTGCGTGGTTTTGTCTAAAAACAGTTCGCCCTCTGAGGTTAAACGCAGGCTTCGGGTGGAACGCACAAACAGTGGGAAACCGATTTGCCCTTCAAGACGCTTAATCGATGCGCTAATGGCGGCAGGTGTCATGTCCATGCTGTTAGCGGCTTTTGAAAAGCTGCCTTGGCGCGCGGTTTCGACAAAAATATTGAGGTCGTTGAGGGCTTTCATAATGAAAAGGGCTTTTAAGAAGTTTGGGCTACTATAGGGGAGAGTCGTAGGCCAATTCAAGGTTAAAACATTAGGTTGCACGGCGAGTTTGAGTTAGATTAGCGCGAAACTTCACTTTACCGGATCAATAGCATGAGCCAACAGCAGCCGAATAACCCACTTCACGGGTTGAGTTTAGAAAAAATCGTCACCCGACTAGTTGAACACTTTGGTTGGAATGGCCTGTATGAGCGCATTCGAGTGAACTGTTTTAAGAAAGATCCGTCGATCAAATCTTCTCTGAAGTTTTTGCGTAAAACGCAATGGGCAAGAGACAAAGTCGAAGCGCTGTATATTGAGACGTTTTGCTAATCACTCTATGTCCAGCAGCAAGCGGTAAGTAGATTCTAAGTCTCGCTAGAATGACGTAGCTTTTCTTATCGCGTAGGCTGGAAGAGTCGCGCTGCTGATGCGTCTCAAGCGAGATTCCGGATGGTCACATAGGTTTATCTGGAATCGCTTTTTTAGATGGTTTTGTAGAGGTCAGAGCCAAACTCGAACCGTCATTCTGAACCGCGAGGAACGAGCGTGATTCAGAATCTACTCTCAGATTGCATTGAGTTTATTCATGGTTCTATGGTCTGCAGCAAGAGGCAAGTAGATTCTTAGTCTCGCTAGAATGACGCAGCTTTTCTTATCGCGTAGGCTGGAAGAGTCGCTCTGCTGATACGTCTAAAGCGAGATTCCGAGTGACTCACTTAGGTTCTTCTGGAATCGCTTTTTTAGATGGTTTTGTAGAGATCAGAGCCAAACTCGAATCGTCATTCTGAACCGCGAGGAACGAGCGTGATTCAGAATCTACTCTCAGATTGTATTGAGTTTATTCATGGCTTTAT